>SECS01000081.1 GCA_004211435.1 Novosphingobium sp.
ATCAGATAGACGCGGCTGTCGCCGATCCAGAAGACCGTAAGACGTGTACCCTCGAGCCAGGCGGTAACGATCGTCGTGCCCGAGCGTGCCTCCTTGTCACCGAGGTCGCCGCGTATCTTGCGATTGGTCCGATCGAACGCCGCAAGGATCGCCTTCTCGGTGACCGGCTCGCCGTGATCGGTCGTGGCCGCGAGTTCGGCTATCGCCGCTTCCGCCGCTTCGCTGCCGCCGGCAAGACCCCCCATGCCATCGGCGACGGCCCACAGCCCTTGGTCAGACCGCACGAGGAAACGATCCTCGTTGATCTCACGGACCTTGCCGACATGGCTGCGCGCCGCGACCTGCGGCGTGATCGCAAACGAGCGCGGCTCGCGGCTCCACCGCCGTAGCAGGTCGCGGCCGATCAAGACGAGGCCTGCCGGGCTGCGCCGTCGGCGGCGTCGTAGGATTTCACGAAAGCGCTATCGAGCGAGCCCTGCAGCCCGGCGTCGAGCTGTGCGACGAGATCCTCGTGCCGCCGCGCGACCTCTTCGATCTGGAGCGCCGCGCGATTCTTGAGGAACGAAGTCTTCTCGGGAATGGCAGCGGCCAGTTCACTTGGCGAAAAAGTGTCGACGGCAGCTCTTAGCGCCCCCTTGAGACCGGCGAAACTTGCGATGAGATGTCGCTTGATGTCGCGAAACGAAGATTGCACCGCGGCCGGACCGCTCAGGAAGCTCGACGGGCCCGAGAGCAGCAAGTCGAGCGCCAGGCGCTGGCTCGGCGCCCACTTGAAGGGATTGTTGCCCATGCCGCCGATCGTCGTGCGGCTCATGTCGTAGTGACCCCGCGCGCGGGCGCGCTCTACCATGAGGTCGCCGATCCCTAGCACCATCTGGCGGTAGATCGCCCCGGCGCGCTGCATGATCTCCTCGGGCTCCTCGCTCGAAAGCAGCGCGGAATCGAGGCCGGCGCCCTTGCAGAAAGCCTCGAGCAGCGAACCCCGGCGCAAGTCCATGAGCGAACCGGCATCTTCCCAATCGCTCGGCACTTCACTCGAGGTCCCAACCGGCGGGGTCAGGACCATGGTCAAGCTGGGGTTGATCTCCTGACGCTCGAACGGTGCGAGGCTGGCGACGAGACGGAAGCCGCCAAGTTCGAGGCCGCAAGGCAGCGCCAGCATGGTTTCGGTCTCGTCAGGGAGGCGTTCCCCGCCCTCATCGTAAAAGACCCCGTTCGCGCCGATCGCGCGCACGGCGAGGCCTTCTGGCCTGGCGAACAGCTCGCAGTGCCAGCGCGAGAGCGCGCAGTCGGGATCGTCGATCGACCAGTTCGCGCGCGGATCGCGGCCTATCGTCATCGAACCTTCAGCAAAGAGCCGTGCGTCGATCACTTGCGCTGGGTTCGACGTGGCGAACAGCTGAAGTTTGTACATGACCGACATCACGCGGCGTCCCGCTGCGCGGGCGCGACGCGCGTCATCACGACATCGGGCTCGACTGGCATTGTGCCGCTCGAAAGACGCGGCTCGATCGCGGCCGCGGCGCCGTTGAAGGCGTCGAAGGCAACGGCGAACTCGTCGCGGCGCCTGTGCGAAATGCGCAGCGCGAAACCGCAGTCTGCGGCCTCGTCGAGCGCCTTGGTGAGCCGCGCGAGGGGGCGGGCTACCATGGCGCCGCTGAGATAGCCGATGGTCGCGACGACACCGATGACGACGAGCGAGAGGAGGATCAGCATGTCGCGCGTGTCGGCAACGGCATGGTCGAGCGCCGCACGCTTGATGACGATGTCGACCGAGCCGAATCGCTTGCCGGCGTATTGAACGGGACGCACGAAGCGCAATCCGGCACCATCGCCGCGGTCTGGAGCCTGCGTCACCCGCAGCGCCTGGTCCGGCCGAGGCGCTGCTATGGCTGCTTCGCCCAGGGGCGGCGTGAGTGGCTGTCCGACAAGTGCGGTCTCGCTCGCGGCGCGGATGACGCCCGCCGTGTCGGCGATCACCATCGAGCGGATCTCGGGATCCTTCGATGCGCTTGCCACATAGGCCTGGAGCGTCGTCCAGTCTTGCTCCTCGGGCGCGAGCCCCGCATTCTCCGCAAACATAACGCCGCTGCTCCGCGTCACGAAATCGGATATCGAGGCGCCCGAGACGATAGCGATCCGCTGAAGCGTCGCCTCCTGGCGCGCGAGAACGGAAAGGACGCTTCCTGCAAGAACCAGCGCGGTCACGCAGGCCGTCATCAGCAGGAGCTTGACGCGCAGGGGGAGGCCGCGCCGCGCCGGCGCCTGGTCTCCGTGTGCGGAAATCTCGCGCGCGATGGCCTCGTTGAGCACTTGCGCGCTCGCGAAACGGTGCTCGGGCTTCTTGGCGAGCAGCTTGTCGATGATGAAGGTCATGCCGCGCGGGCAGTCGGCTGCCGAGCGTTCGATCGGCTCGACCTGCTCTTGGGCGATCTTGATCGCAAGCGTTGCGAGCGTGGTACCAGGAAAAGCGACCTTGCCCGTCGTGAGCTCGTAGAGGACGACACCGAGCGAGAACAGGTCAGATCGGTGATCCACGGGATTGCCGAGTGCCTGTTCGGGGCTCATGTAGCGCGGCGTGCCCATGAGCTGGCCAAACTGCGTGCGGGCGAGGTCCTGATCGGCGCCGTCGCGTTCGATCCGCGCGACGCCGAAGTCGAGTAGCTTGGCCGTGCGGCCATCGCTGGTCAGGAGTATATTCGAGGGTTTGAGATCGCGGTGGACGATGCCGGCGTCATGGGCATAGGCGAGCGCCGACGCCAGCTGCAGGCCCAGGCTCAGCACCCGCTCGTAGGGCAGCCGACCCTGTGCCTGAAGCGCGACGTCGAGCGGCTGCCCCTCGACGAGCTCCATTGCGATATAGGCGACCCCATCGACCGAGCCGACATCGTAGATCGTCGCGATGTTGGGATGGTTGAGCGCGCCGGCGGCGCGTGCTTCGCGCATGAAGCGCGCCGAGAGTTCGGCATCGCGCGCGAGTTCTTCCTTGAGGACCTTGAGCGCGACCGCGCGCCCGATGCTCTCGTCATGTCCGCGATAGACGTCGGCCATGGCGCCTTCGCCGATCTTGGCATCTATGCGGTAGCGACCCAGCATGATCATGGTGCAATTCCGTTGAGACGGGCGGGGAAGTGCGAGCGCGTCACTGGCTTGCGCGAACCGTGGCGTTGATCCGCCGCGCGCGGGCGAGATCGCGCGCGATCACCGCATTGCCTGGATCGAGCGAAGCAGCCCGTGACAGAAGACTGACGGCCCGGGCGGGATTGCCGTCGTTGAGCGCTGCAAGACCTGCCGCGCGCGCCTGGCGTGCGGCTGTCACGTTTACCGCGCCAGCTGGAGGCGCTGCCACTGCGGGGCGGGATGGCGTGGCCTTGGGTCTCGCCGGGGTCGCCTGTGGCTCGACGCGTCTGTCGGGCCGTCGCACGGGCTCGATCCGGGGAGGTTCTCCTGGGATACGAAGCGTCTGGCCCGCGCCGAGGACCGCTGCTCCCAGGATGCCATTATACCGTGCGAGCTGATGCGCTTTGAGGCGATTTCCGAGGAATCGCTGGGCGAGGCCACCGATCGTATCCCCGGCCTGGACCGTATAGGCATAGCTGTTGGGCCCGAGCAATTCCTTGGGATCGCGTTCGATCGAATCGCGCAGCACCATGAGATTGGCGTTTCCCGGATCCTTCTTGAGAGCCGCGGCGAGGCGTTTTTTGGCGGCGCGCTCGTCACCGCGCTCCAGAAGGCCCGCGATCGCCTCGACTTCCGTTGCCGGAACAGGCTGCGCGCGCGCCGTCGTCGAGCGGGGCGGCGATCCGTTGCCCGAGCAGGCCGCGGCCAGAAGCCCGAGCCCGATCGCTGCGCCGAAGCGCGCGGTCTGCGCGTAAGTGATCATGCCGAGAGTGCCTCCGAAATGGCCTGTTGCGCCTGGCGCGGGTCGACCGCGAGCTTGGTGGCAAGTCCCGCTGCATCGTCGAGGTAGGCCAGGAAATCAGCCATCTCGAGCGGGGGGGAAAAGTAGAAGCCCTGGAAAAGGCCGCAGCCATGCGCGCGCAACCAGGCATATTCCTCGCGACGCTCGACGCCTTCGGCGAGGACGCGGATGCCAAGGCCACGCGCCAGGGCGATCACGCTCTGGCAGATTGCCTGGCTGTCACGGCGCTTATCGACCTCCGTGACGAATTCCCGGTCGATCTTGATCTTGTCGAAGGCGAGCTTGCGCAAAGTGCTGAGGCTCGAATAGCCCGTTCCGAAATCGTCGATGGCTATGGCGACGCCCATCGCCCTGATCTCTGAAAAGAGACGGGCGGCGCGTTCGCAGTCCCCCATCGCGACGCCCTCGGTCAGTTCGATCTCGAGCGCGCCGGGAAGCAAGGCGTGACGGTGAAGTGTGCGCTGCACGAGGACCGGGAAGTCGTCACGTTCGAGTTGATGGCCCGATACGTTGACCGCGACGCACAGATCGCCGAAGCCGAGCCCCTGCCAGCGGCGTGCCTCGCGGATTGCCGAATTGAGTGACCAGAGCCCGAATTCATGGGCCAGACCGGCTGCTTCCATGATCGGCACGAAGACCGCCGGTGAAACCGCTCCGCGCTCCGGGTGCTGCCAGCGCAGGAGCGCTTCGGCGCCGCAGACGCGTGCCTTGGCTGCATCGACGAGCGGCTGATAGCAAAGGCGAAGCTCGTTGCGGTTCATGGCAAGCCGCAAATCCTGCTCGAATGCGAAATCGTCATGCGCGTCTCCCCCTTCCATGTCGGATTGGGGCGCCGTCATCGACGGACCGCCGCCGACTGTCAGGCGCGCGAGCGCGCGGGCCAGCGCAGTGCCTGGATCCTCACTCCCGACCGATGCGATCTGGCTCGAGACCTTGGGGAGGATCGTGCGCTCGCCGATCCGCAGGGCTTCGCCCAGAGCATATTCGATCGCTTCCATCTCGCGCCCGGCCGCTTCCTCGGTCGCCGCGAAACCGAACCAGATCGCAAGGTCGGCCCGATCGACATGGGCGAGAAGCCGCTCTGACGGCAACATGCCACGCACCCGTGTCGCGACATTTTGCAGGAGCTGGTCCCCGAGCGATGGATCGAAAGCGCACAGACGGTCGAAATCGAGGAAGCGAATGATGCCGAGCACACCGCCGCCGTCCTCGCGCATCTTCTGCAGCAAAGGCTCGCGGGTCGGAATTCCGCTCGCGGCGTGACGCCGGTGCGCACGGTCGCCGGGAGGGACCTCGCGTTCCTCGATTGTCCGGATTCCAGCTTCGATGCGAGCGTAGGGCGCGCCCGTCGTTGCCGCACCGGCGATCCCGTCGAGGCGATTGGCGAGTGCGGGCCAGCTGCCCTTGTCACTCGTCGATGAAGTGCGACCCCAGACCACCGATCAGGTCCACCGCCAGGGGACGAGTTCGCGCGCGGGCCGCCACCACGGTCTTACCGTGCGAGCCCGATCGCGCGCGGCCGCATGCCGCCGTATTGAAATTCGTCCTCCCATGGCACCGATCTATCTGAAAACATTCAATCGTTTCTTAATCGGCGAGGTGCCTTTCTCATGCGCCTTGCGTGATGGGAGCCATGGATAGTCTTTGGCCGCGACCATTCGAAGCTGTCGCAATCCGGCGCCGCGCTGGCCGTTGGCGCGGTGAGCATGCACGGGACGGTCCATCTCGAAGGAATGCCCGGCGCGCCAATCTTCTCGTCTTTGCCGAGTTCACGCCCGATCCAGGTCGTCCACAGCGCTTTGCGACGTTCGCCTCCTGACATTGTCTGAAAGTCCCATAGAGCTTCCCGGGACGACGGCGGTGATCTCCTGGTCGGCGCGGATTTTGAACTGCGGGATTGAACGATCTCCACGCGCTCAAGCTCGGCCGCCCGGATCTGCGACAAGCAGCCGTCAACGACCAAACATCTGCCTGCTTCAGGCGGAAATTTGCTGATTGCGTGTCTTCACGTTCTGTCGTCGATCGGATTGAGGCTCAGGTGCCTTCGCGACAGAGGCGGAGGTGGCAGTCAGTTTCTCGAAAGCTGCAAAGCCCTCGACACGGCCTTTGCCAATTCTTCTTGATCGAACGGCTTGCCGAGCTTGACGATCTTCGCGCCAGATCCATGTGGCAGCTCGCCATAGCCTGTCGCCAGAACGACCGCGAGAGCAGCATTGTTTTTCACGGCCTGCTCGACGAGCTGGGTTCCGGTCATGTGAGGCATCGCCTGGTCGGTGATCAGGAGATCCACGTCGGGATGTTCCCTCAGGAGTTCGAGGGCCGTTTCACCCGAGCTCGCCTCAAAGACCTCGTGTCCCAGGTCAACCAGCAGATCGACCGTATTCATCAGGATCAAGGCGTCGTCATCGACCGCGATTATCTTTAGCGGGCAAGCGGGATCGTGCGTTCCGGTCAGCGAAGGCGCCGCCGGCGACGCGGCCTCCTCATCGGAAGCAGGCAACCAGAGCGATGCCGTGGTCCCGCTTCCAAGAATGCTCGTCAGAGTGAAGGTCCCGTGGAGCTGTTTGGCAAGGCCGTCGATCATCGACAGGCCAAGGCCAGTGCCTTTGCCTATGCCTTTGGTCGTGAAGAACGGTTCGGTCGCGCGTTCGAGTGTCGCCAGATCCATTCCCGCGCCGCTATCGATGACCGAAACCCTGAGATAGTTGCCCGCGCCGAGATCCGGAATTTCACCGTCACGGACGCTCTTCTGCTCGGCCGTGATGCGGATCACACCACCATCGGTCATCGCGTCACGGGCGTTCACCGAAAGGTTCAATATAGCCATCTCAAGCTGATTGGCGTCTGCCACCACGGCCGGCAGGTCGTGGGGAAACTCGAGCTGTATCGCCCACGATGGACCAAGCGTATGCTCGAGCAGCCCTTTTATGCCTTCGACCAAAACGGAAATATTCACCGGTTCAGGCACGAGATCCTGCCGCCGGGCAAAGGCGAGCATACGCTGTGTCAGTGCGGCCCCTCGCTGGGTTCCCTGGAGCGCGTTGTCGATCATCCGATAAAGCTGAGGATCCTCGGGTACCCGCTTCTTGAGCAGTATCAGACTGCTTGAGATGGCCATCAACAGGTTGTTGAAATCGTGGGCAACGCCGCCGGTCAGCTGCCCGACGGCCTCCATCTTCTGCGCCTGACGCAGCGCATCCTCGGCGTGCCGACGCGTTTCCAGCTCCTCTTGGACGCGCGCCTCGAGCGTGTCGTTCAAGCGACGTAGCTCGGCTTCCTGCTGCTTTGCCGAGGTCACGTCGTATATCACGCCTATGAGCCGGTGGCCGGATCCCTCGCGCAAGATTTCCCCCCGGCGCGCAATCCATCGACAGGCGCCATCGTCGTTGCGAACGATCCCAAAGACGCCTTCCAAACTTTCGGGCGTCGTGGTGCTGCGCCCGTCGGGGATCAGCTGGGGCTGACCCTGCTGCACCACGCCATTGATCGTCTGGATCGGCAAGCTCGATGTCGGATGAAGGCCGAGCAGCCGACAGAACTCCTCGGATACCATGGCCGTCGCAAAGCCATCGATGTATTCGAACGTGCCGACCCCGCCTGCGGTCTGCGCGATCCACAGTCGCTCCTCGGTACGCTTCCTTTCGGTGACGTCGACAAGGACGCCCGAGAAGCGGACAACGTTGTCCGCCTCGTCCCGGTGACTTTGCCCGCGTGCATGCATCCACAAGATCGAACCATCGGGAGCCGCTACGCGAAATTCTTTGGAGAACAGCTCCGCTCCGGCGAGAATTCCAGCCACCGCAATTTTTATGCGGGCGCGATCGTCAGCGTGAATAGCCTGGAAAAACGTCCGGGACGGCACCCCGCGAAGCGCCTGATCCGGATCGATGCCGTACAGTTCGGCGAAGTGTCCATCGGCACGGAGCGTGTCGGTGGGAACGTCCCAATCCCACGTGCCGCTCGCTCCGGTAGCGGCGATGAGCGATCGGATCTCGTTCGAACTAGGCATCTGCGCCGTCGTCGCCCACGACCCGGGCTATGAATTCCGCCAAGAGCTCGCGGAGGATTTCCAACGATGGGATGTCCATCATCATCGCGATGTAGCCGCGGATGTCTCGCCTCCGGACCGCGAAGTCGATGTACAGGAACAGCACGAGCCCCTCGGCCGGGGTTTCGTCGGTGACTTCGAACAAACTCTCGCCCGATCCGCGAAGAATCTCGGGAATGGTCATGGTCAGCGAACGCTTGAGCATGTTGGCCATCGTGGCGAGGCACGAGTTGAGTATGATGTTGCCAGTCTCGGCAAGCGCCTCGTTTTCCATTTCGAGCACCTCGTCCGCCGAGAGCGCATCGCCGGTCACGGCCCGGACCAGTTCGAGGCTGTTCGTCTCGGGGAAGATTAGCAGAGCCCGGCCCGAGAATGGTCCGTTGAAGTCTTGGCGCACGGCGATGAGTTCGCTGATCTCGCGCTCGCTGATCAATCGTGCCGCCCGACGTTGGTTGACGACCTCAATCGAGGGAACCGACAGATGGACTTGGTCGCCGATCATCTTGCGCAGGTTGGAAGCCGCGCGGCTGACGCCGATGTTCATGATCTCGGTTAGAGCATCGCGCTCGAGTCCGACGATTGCCTCGAATTCCTGGCCCATCAGTTTTGCTGTGAGCGCAAGCGAAGGGCCGCTCCGGAAAGGAAACCCTCGAGCGCATCGGCGGTGACCGGTTTAGCGACGAAAGCCGCGCCAACCTGGCGCGCACGGGCGATGATCTCGTCCTGGATATTCGCTGTGATTATTGCGATTGGCATATCGGGTCGCAAAGCACGCAGTTCGCTCGCGAGTTCCAGGCCGTCCCTTGGCTCCATGTTGAAATCGATGAGGGCAATATCGGCCGTCTCACTCTTGAGTTTCTCGATCGCCTCGTCAGCGCCGCTTGCCTCGATCTTCTTCCATTCCGGCTGCAGCTCTGCCAGCGCCTTGCCGGCCACGATCCTCGCCAGTTTGCTGTCGTCGACGATGAGAACGGTAACGGGCATGGGCGACTCCAAACGGCCAAACTCTTCATGGCCA
Organism: Novosphingobium sp.; assembly: GCA_004211435.1. GTDB lineage: Bacteria > Pseudomonadota > Alphaproteobacteria > Sphingomonadales > Sphingomonadaceae > Novosphingobium > Novosphingobium anseongense. The sequence continues at coordinate 8,989 of SECS01000081.1, forward strand.
GGAGCCATCGAGTCCGGTCTTGCTAGGCAGGTTTGGGCATTTTGTCGCCCAGGAATAACGGGCCGAAAACGTGCCGCGACAGGAATTTGTCGGAGGCCTCTCCCACGATTGTCGGCCTGAACGCAATCAGCACCTGCACGACCGCCATATGCGCCCGCAGCATGCTTGCGATGTCGACCCGCATTTGCGGATTTTCCTGGATCGCCACGAGGAGCAACTCGGCATCTTCTGCCATGCAGCGGCCTTCGAGATAGACGACGCCCTTTTCGATCCGCACGCTCATGCCGCCAGCTCCGGCAGGTCGAGGACGAGGAGCACTCCGCCGTCTGCAAGAAGAGCCGATCCCGTTACGCCGGGTACCGAGGCAAGCAGGCCGGTCGGCCTGCGCACCAGCGTGTCGATGCGTTCACCAAAGCCATCAACGCGCAAGGCTACGGCTTCGCCCCCCGACCGGGTGACGACCAGCTTCGCGATCGCCTGATCCCGATCCCTGGCGCCCAGGAGGCCTGCGAGACTAAGGACGGGCACAGTGCGACCGTGAAGGACACAGGCGAAACCGCTACCGACAGGCAGCAACCTGTCATTGTCCACGCCGACTGTCTCGACGATCTGGTCGAGCGAGATACCGTACCGCTCTCCTCCAGCTTCGATCACCAGAAGGCGCTGCGTGAGCGCATTTGCGGGAAAGCGCATGGTGATGGTGGTGCCCGCACCGAGTGCGCTCTCGACGCCGATAGTCCCGCGCAAGGCTTCCACGGCGGTTTCCACGGCATTCATACCGACCCCGCGGCCAGACAATTCCGTCACGGTCTCGGCCGTCGAGAATCCTGGCGCGAAAATGAGGCGAAGCGCAGCAGCGTCCGAGAGCGCCTCGGCGGCCTCCGGGCTAAGGACGCCGCGCTCGGAAGCAACCTTGCGAATGCGCTCAGGATCCATGCCCGCGCCATCGTCGCGCAGAAGCGCGAGTACCGCATCGCCTTCGCGGTGAAAGTCCAATGAAACCCGGCCCACCATGGGCTTGCCGCAAGCCTCCCTCTCGTTGCCGCATTCGATCCCGTGGTCGATGGCGTTTCGCACGAGATGGAGCAGCGGTTCGAACAGGCCATCGGCGATCTGCTTGTCGATCTCGATGTCCTGGCCGGTAATCTCGAAATGGACCGTCTTTCCCAGGCTCTCGGCGATTTCGCGCACGAGACGCGGAACGCGTCGGAGCGTGGGTTCGAGACGTACGGCCCGCACGGCATTGACCGACGTGCGAAGATCGCTCGCGGCTCTCTCCAGATCGGCTTGCACCGATCGTATCCTTCCTGCCAGGCTGCGGTCGAACGTCGCCGCGTGGTCCGCGAGCGGTGCGACGCCGTTCAGCGCGACGAGCAGTTCGCCAAGGGCATCGCCGAGCGCATCGACGCGCTCGCTGTCGACGCGCAGTATCCGATTGCCGCGAACCTCGTGCTCGGAGTTCTGACCGATTGCCTGTTCGGAGCTTTGATCGAGGACTGCAAACGCCACTTGGTCAGGCATCAGGCGAAAGGCAGCAGCGACCTTGTCGCGCGGCGCCGCGCTTATGCCCTCGAGCACCGAGAGGCAGACGAAAGGCTCGAAGTCCGCCGCGACGGGCCATTTGCCTTGCACGGGCAAAATCGCGAGCGAAAGGAGGTCCGGGACGGCAGCGACGACTGTGAGAGGATCGTCACCGCGAAAAAAGCAGTCGGCGTCAGGCGTGTAGCGAAACGCGGTCAGCGACTGGTTCGGGCCGGCAAGGGCGGCCGCTTCGCGCGCGAGCAGGTCAGCCACCCACGTCTCGTTCGCCGCCTCGGCGATTGAGCCCGCCGCAGGCGTCGACGGCGAGGCCTCGGTGAGACCACTGACCAATTGGCCGGCGAGGTCGGACGCCTGGGGGAGCAGCGCGCCTGCCTTCTCGATTTCGTCCACCCATCGATCGACTTGGTCAAGGCAGGCCACGAGCGAGGCGACGGTCGCCGCGTCGAGCTCGGCCGTCCCCTTGCGCGCGCGCTCGAGAATGTCCTCGGCGGCGTGCAAAACCTGCTCGGCGGGACCCATGTCGAAGATCGCGACAGATCCCTTGAGCGTGTGGATCGCGCGAAAGGCGCTGTCGATCGAGCCGGTCCCATGCGGATTTCGAGCAAGGGACGCGAAATCGCGCGAAGCCGCCGCGATCAGGTCGCGGCTTTCGATCAGAAACTGTTCAAGCAGTTCGTCCATCACGGCTTACGATAGACGATTGCGCCTTCGAGGCGAACAAGCTCGAACAGGTCGGTTATCCGCGTCATCGACTCGCTGTGACCCAGGCATATGAATCCGCCGGGATTGAGACTGTGATATAGATTGCTCACGGCAAGGCGGCGGGCCTCGTCGTCAAAGTAGATCAGCAGATTACGGCAAAGGATGACATCGAAGCGGCCGAGCGCGGCGAGGCTGGCGCGATCAACGATATTGGCCGACGCAAATCGAACGGATTCGCGCAAGTCATCGATGATTTTGCGGCGATGACCGCGCTCCCCCTCGAAGTAGGCGTCGACCACCTTGGCTGGCAGCCGCGCAAGCGAGCGCGTTCCGAAACGACCCTCTCGCGCATGCCGCAATGCTGCCGTGTCGACATCGGACCCGACGATCTCGACATTATAGGCGTCGACCATCGACCAGTTCTCCAGCAGCCAGATCGCGATCGAATAACCCTCCTCGCCGGTCGAGCACGGCATCGACCAGATCCGCACGGCATCGCCGGGACGTTTCGATCGAACGATTTCAGGCAGGATTTGCGCACTCAGCGCCTGAAGCTGGTGCTCCTCACGGTAGAAATAGGTCTCGTTGATCGTGAAGGCATTGATCAGCGCTTCGCGCTCGTCGAGATGCGAACCGGCGAATCCCAGATAGGTGGCAACGTCCGCCATGCGGCTGCGCGCCATTCGCTCGCCTATTCGCCGCTCGATGTAGTAGCGCTTGTTCTCGCCGAAAATCATTCCGGTCCAGCGGTAGATCAGGCGCCCGACCTGGGCGATTTCCTTGTCGGTTAGCGCGGGATGCGTTGCTCGAGGTTCGTCCTTTCCGCTCACCGGCCGACGAGCGCCATTAGCGCGCCGGCTATCTGGTCGAGAGGATGTACGGCGCAAGCACCGTCAAGCGCCACGAGCGATCCCGGCATGCCCCAAACCACCGCGGTTTCGGCTGCTTCAGCGATCGTGTAGCCTCCCAGTCCCCTCAATTGGTTCATTGCCGCTGCGCCATCCGACCCCATGCCCGTCAGCAGAACGCCGATCAAACCTTGCGCAGAAACATGTCGGATTGCGCTCTCCATCAGGCGGTCAACGCTCGGGTGCCAGAAATGTGCGGGACTGGACGGCGCTGGCATTACGACCAGGGTGTCACTGCGTCGCGACAGAATGAGATCCGCGTCACCTTTGCCGATATAGGCATGTCCCGGCTCGAGTGGCGTGGTGCGGGTAACCTCGCGCACGTCGAGCGCGCAGAGCTTGTCGAGGCGGCGCGCAAGCGGGCCGGTGAAGCTGGCTGGCATATGCTGCGCCACGACGATCGGCCACGGAAAGTCGCCAGGCAGATCGCCCAGCAGCCTGTCGAGCGCAGGCGGTCCTCCGGTCGAGGATCCAACGACGACGATGCCCGTATCGGCCCGCTTGATTGGTGTCGCTGTCGGCGGTCGGCTCGTCGTGCTTTTCGGCTTCTTGATGGTGCTTGCCGAGCGGGCCCTGACGCGGTCGCGCAGGCGCAGGGTTTGCGGGATGCGGGCGGCCGCAGCGGCCCGAACCTTCTCGATCAGCTCAGGCGCCAGCGCATCGATCTCGAGCGAGACCGCACCCTTGGGCTTGGCGACAAAATCGATCGCGCCCAGCGCCATGGCCTCGAGCGTCTCGTCGGCGCCCGCTGCCGTCATCGAGGATAGCATCACGACCGGGCAGGGCCGGGTGACCATGATCCGATCAAGGCAGGCGAGCCCGTCCATGCCCGGCATGTTGATATCGAGCGTGACAACGTCGGGGGCAACTTGCGTCAGCATCTCGATTGCCTCGGCGCCGCTGCGAGCCACGCTGATCGCAAAGTCGCCCTCTGCCATGAATATCTGCGTCAGAAGACGCCGCATCAGGGGCGAATCGTCGACCACCAAGAGCCTGATCACGGGACGCCCTTTGCACCCTTCCTGCCGAGCGCCTGCAAAAAGTCCTGCTCAGCACGATCGAGCAATTCGCGCGGATCGACGATCAGGATGAGGCGCTGTTCATCTGCCAGATTGGCGACCTGCTCGAACACACGCGTTTCTTCGTTGCCGAACTCGGGCGCCGGGCGAAGTGCGCTTGCCGGAACGCGAACGACTTCCGAAACCGCATCTACTATGAACCCGGCCTGCAGTTCGCCTACGCGCGCGATGATCACGCGGCGCCGGCCTGCCTTCGAAGTCGCCGCGCCAAAGCGCTGTGCCTGGTCGATGACCGGGATGACTTGGCCGCGCAGGTTCATCACCCCCAGGACGAAAGCTGGCGACTTGGGTACCGGAGTGAGCTTGGCCGGCAATAGCGCCACTTCCTCAACGGCGCTGATCGGCAGGCCGAACTCCTCTTCCCCAATCCGGAAAATCAGGAACTGCTCACTGTCGGCTTCGACCTCGTTTCGCGCCATAATGCCTTGCTCTGCAGAGCCGCCGTTGAGCAGCCGGGCCGTGATGTCGTCGCGCAACAGGGCGTCGGCCGCGAGCACGGAAACGAGCCGCTCGCCACCCTCCATGCGACAGATCGCCTGAATTCGAGCTTCTGCCTGTCCACGCGACAGGACCTGGGGAACAGCATCGATCATCGTCTCGGGCACGCGAAGGATCGAGCGCATTTCGTCGACGAGGAGGCCGACACGGTGGACCCCGATCCGCACCACGAGCAGGCGGGCGCGTGTCTCCTGGCTCTGCGCGGGGAGGGCGAGCAGGGCGCGCAGGGAGAGAAGGGGCAACAGCTCTCCGCGCACCGCGGCGCTGCCGATCACGACTTCGTCCGCATCGGGCATGACCGCAATTTCGGCAGGCATCCGCAGGACTTCTTCGACCGCTCCCAGCGGCATTGCAAAGTCCTGGTCGCCGATCGCGAAAGCCACGAGCGCGATCGTCTCTATCTCGTCGGGCGTCTCGTCACGCGAGGCGCGGCCGCCACCGCCTCCTCGCGCCGATCGCTCGGTTCTGGCTGGCATGGCTTGGCCGAGCAGCTTCTCGATGTCGATCTCGATCGCATCTGAGCTCTGATCTGCCGCCACGATCTGGCGGGTATCGTCCACTGCCAGGCCGAGTCGTTCCCCGGCATCGACTACGATGATCCTGGTGGGAATGCCCTGGGGGCGGTGAAGAAGGCGCGCCACGGACAAAACTGTGATTACCGAACCGCGCAAATTCGCGAGGCCGAGAATGCTTTCAGGCGCTTGCGGGACGCGCGTGATCTTCGGCATCGTGGCAACTTCGCGCACCAAATCGGTCTTCAGCGCGAAAGTCTGGCCGTCGATGCGGAAGCTCAGCATCGCGTCGCTGAAGGCAGATGAATTTTCCAAGTGTTTCAGTTGCCTGGCTTTACGAGCGTGGCGGCGATCGATGCGATCTCTTCGATGGCCGCGGCCAGCTCTTCGGATGCCTGTGCTTGCTGCCGCGCCGCGGTGGCCGCTTCGCGCGACGCGCCCGAAGCGAGTTCGGCCGCGTCGGCGATCTGGCTAGTCCCGCTGCGGATCTCGCGGACCGAACGCAAGATATCCTCGGCGCCCGAGGCGATCTCTTCGTTCATCGTCTGTGCGATCCCCAGATCCGCGGCAACGACGCCGAACCGGTCGATGAGCGCGCGGTTGCGCGCGATCTCGGACTCCGAAGCACCGACGATCTGATCGAGGTCCCGACGGACGGCGACGATCTGGTCTTGGACGACGCGGATGGAATCTTTCGCGCGTTCCGCGTTCGCGGCCGCATCACGCGACAATTTGCGGATGTCGCTCGAGACCGTGGCGAAACCGCGTCCCGCCTCGCCGGACCGGGTTGCCTCCACGGCGCCGCTCACCGCGAGCATGTTCGTCTGAACGGACACCAGCGCCAGACTGTCAGTGATTTTCTCGATCCGACGGCTCTTCGTGTTGAGCGCGGCAAGCAGATCCAGAACGGCGTTCACCGAGCCAAGCGAGCTTTCGATCCCCTCGGCGAGGCGCTCGATCGTCTTTAGACCTTCGCTGACCGAGCCGACGATTTCGCCGATCTGATCGGCCGCGGACGCGGCGCGGCCCTGCGCGAGTTCGGCCGACTTTTCGATCTGCGACATTGCGCTGTTGGCCTGCAATGTCGCCGACGCCTGGATCTGCGTCCCGCGGCCGATCTGCTCGAGCGCCACGAGGATTTGCCCCGACGCACCCGACAATTCCTGTACGGTTGCGGAGAGCTCTTCGGCTGCCGCGGCTACCTCTTCTACCGCCTTTGAACTGCCTTCGCTCTCTTGCAGCTGCTGGGTCAGCGTCCCGAGCGATTCGGCCGTCTGCTGGCTCTGATCGAGCGACGCGCTTTGCTGTTCGATCGCCTGCTGCGCTTCGGCCGCGGCTGCCGACTGCTCTTCGGCTGCGCTGGCGACCTGTTCTGCGCCGCGTTCCGCCTCGCGCATCGCACTTTCGGCTTCGAGCGCGGTGGCCAGAATTTCCTGAAGTCCCTTGCCCAGGTGCACCAGATCGGCGCGCGATGCTTTGAGCTGCTCGACGACGTCTCTGCCAGCTTTCGCTTCGGAGCCCGCGATCTCGGAAGCTGAGGCAACCTGGTCCGCGATGGTTCTGACGTCGCTTGCTATACCCGACGCGAGATCCTGGATGTCACGGGCATCGCCCTCCGACGATTCGGCAAGCGCCCGGATTTCGTCGGCCACGACGGCGAAGCCGGCGCCGCTGTGACCCGCGCGCGCTGCCTCGATCGTAGCGTTGAGCGCCAGCAAGCTCGTCTGATCGGAAATATGGGCAACGCTCGTGCCGATCTCGCCAATATACTCGGCGGTGGAAACGAGAACTGCGGTCAGCTCGACGGTCGAAAGCTGACGCTGAGCCGTCAGTTCGATCGCAGCGATCGAGCTGTCGATCTGACTGCCGATTTCGGCGAACGATGCCTGAACCACCTCTGCCTGTCGTCGCGCGGTTTCCGCGCGTTCTCGTGCTTCACGAAAACTGGTGCTCAACGAACCGATAAGACCCAGGGATTCCTGGGCGGCGCCAGCGGCTTCCTCGGCTCCGCTCGAGATGGTATCGACAGCGCGTTGAAGTTCGGCCGAGGCAGCAGCCGCTTCGGCAAGGCCGCTGGAAAGTTCCTGGGTCGCCTGGTCGATCTTCTCGATCGCAGTTGTCGAGGTGACCGCCACGCGTCGTCTTGGAGCAGCCTGAACCTTTAGCGATTCGGCGCCCTGGGCGGTCGCACCCGACGCTGGTTTGTTTCGGGAAACGAGGGTCGATTTCTTGACAAGCGCCATGATGATTTCTCGTTCCGAAACAGCAACGTCGCGGCTGTAGGCCAAGCCCTGCATGGAGGCCAGCACCATTGCTGTCTCAAGGCATGGGCCAGAGGAAAGGCGTGGCACCAAGGCCGGTTGCCGATCGCGATAGACACGCGTTCCGTGGCGATCCTTGCGGCACTCATCCGATCGCAGAGGTTTGCCGCCTCTCACGTCGAAATTCGGTCGCTGTCCATCCGCACCCTCTTGTGTTGGAACGCTCCCGGGCCAGGCGCATTTCGCGATTGCCGATGTGATATCGCGCGGGAGACAGACCAATTCAGTCACGCTTGCATCCTCGCTGGGCTAAGGGGCGCAGCGCCGGCGTGATCGCAATCGTCAGTGTGGCCTTGCTTGCGCTTGCGCCGGCTGGCTGTGCGCCCCCGGGTGGCGGAGCGCCGCCTCGGTCCGATGAGCCAGTGCCCTCACCGAAAGCTTCCTCGCTTCTAGCGGTGCCGATCGAGGTCGATACGACTTCCCTGGCTCGCCTGGTCGAAAGCGCCC
>SECS01000213.1 GCA_004211435.1 Novosphingobium sp.
TTCGCGTTCTCGGTGACGACCGCGACCGAGGGCTCGGCCAGCACCGAGATCGACGTGACGACGATGTCGAACTTGCCCGCGCCGAGTTCCTTCTCGGCGAGGAAGGCTTCGTTTTCCCAGGCCAGCAGCACGTCGCCGATGCCGCGCTCGACGAAGGTCGTGGTCGATCCGCGCGCACCGCTGTCGAGCACGGGGACATTGCCGTAGACGCGCTTGACGAAGTCCTCGGCCGCGGCCTCGGAACCGCCGGCCTTGCGGCCATAGGCCCAGGCGGCGAGGAAGTTCCAGCGCGCGCCGCCGCTCGTCTTGGGGTTCGGCGTGATCACCTGCACGCCCGGCTTGATCAGGTCGCCCCAGTCCTTGATCGCCTTGGGATTGCCCTTGCGGACGAGGAACACGATCGTCGAGGTATAGGGCGCCGAATTGTCGGGCAGCGCCTTCTGCCAGTCGGCCGGCAGCAGCTTGGCCTTCTGCGCGATCACGTCGACGTCATAGGCGAGGCCCAGCGTCGCGACGTCGGCCTCGAGCCCGTCGATGATAGCGCGGCTCTGCTTGCCCGAACCGCCGTGGCTCATCTTGAAGGTGACGTCCTGGCCGGTCTTCTGCTTCCAGTAGGCGGCGAAGGCGGGGTTCACCGCCTGGTAGAGTTCGCGCGTCGGATCGTAGGAGACGTTGGTCAGCTCGACCGCATTGCCATCCTGCTTGGCACCGCCCGAGCAGGCGGTCAGCGCAGCGGTGAAAGCCAGGGCTGCGGTCAGGAACAGGCGGCGTTGCATTTCGTGGTCTCCCTCGTGGGTTGGACGCGCTTAAACTCAATTAATCAGGTAGACATTCAATTTGATCTGTTGCGCCCTAAAGCGCGGCTTTCATCGCAGCCGCTCCAGCTGAACTGTCTGCAGGGTTGCGGAGGCCATCGAACGAATCGAAGGCCTGCGATTGACCGGATCAACTAACTCAACTCTTGAAGTAGACAATGGCGCGTCGACGAGTCGATGTCAAATCTCGATGAAATGAGTAGACATTCCATCGCCTCTGCGATCGGCTGCCGATCAGGCGCCATTCAGCCGCACTGGCGAAATCGGCTGCCTTGCTTTATCGCGGCGCGGGGCCGTGGAGACCGAATCGGGTGCATCGCCGTATTTTCCTTTCTTTCGCCGGGGCTGCGGTCGCGGCCATGCTGCCCTCCGTCGCCTCGGCAGACGTGATGGAGATCGGCGTCGGCGGCCATAGCTGGGTCGCCGGTGGCCCTCGCGCAGCCGTCGTCGAGATCGTTGCGCCGTCGGTTGGCGACGTCGCCGAGCGCGCGCCCGACGGCGAACCCTATCCGCTCTCGTTCACGCAGATCGGCGATACCGCAGGACCTGCGCAGTGGCAGCCGCGCGTCGCGGAACTCGCCGCCAAGTATGATCTCAGCCCGTCGCTGCTCGAAGCGGTGGTCTGGCAGGAGAGTCGCTGGAACACCGGCGCGGTTTCACCGGTCGGCGCGCGCGGGCTGACCCAGCTCATGCCGGGCACCGCACGGCAGATGGGGGTAAACCCGCACGATCCCAGCGCCAATCTCGAAGGCGGCGCGCGCTATCTGCGGCTGCAGCTCGATGCCTTCGAGGGCGATCTCGAAAAGGCGCTTGCCGCCTACAATGCCGGCCCCGCGCGCGTGGTTCGCGCTGGCGGCATTCCGGCGATCCGCGAGACGCAGCTCTACGTTTCCTCGATCATGGCACGGCTATCCGCGCCGGTGCGCAGATAGGCGCGCGATGCCGGCCGACCCGCCGCTTGCCGTCGTTCCGGGTTGCCGCAATCGTCACAGTGCTGTCATGTTACTAGCGCAACGGAGCCGCCAGGAGGGCCCTTTGAGTCATCGATTCTCTTGCCGCGCGTTGCTTTCGCTCGTTCCGTTCCTGTCGATTGCCGCGCTGCCGGCGCCGGCCTGGGCACAAGTGCGTGCCGATCCTGCGGGATCGGGCCCGATCGTCGCGGCGCTCGGCTGGCTCCAGGGGACTCTGCTCGGCAACGTCGCCACGGCCGTCGCGGTCATGGCCGTTGCCGCGGTCGGTTTCATGATGCTGACGGGCCGGATGAACTGGCGCTTCGGTGCGACCGTGATCATCGGCTGCTTCATCCTGTTCGGCGCCGGTGCGATCGTCACCGGCATCCAGTCGGCGGCGGGCTGACCCTTCGTGGAACTCATCCGCCACCCCGTCCATCGCGCGCTCACGCGGCCGCAGATGTTCGCGGGCGTGACCTATTCGTTCTTCGTCATCAACATGGCGGTCACGACCGAGCTGTTCCTGATGACCAAGAGCTTCTGGGCCCTGCCCGCCGCCGCCCTGATCCATGGCGTCGGCTACCTGGCCTGTCTGCGCGAGCCGCGGGTATTCGACCTGTGGATCACCAAAGTTTCGCGCTGCCCGCGCGTGCCGAACTTCCGGCACTGGGGCTGCAACTCCTATTCGGCGTGAGGATCTAGCGATGGCGAAACCCAAGCTTTCCCTGCCCTGGGCCACCAAGGAAGCCAAGGCCGGCGATCGGCTGCCCTATCGCGCGCTGGTCGACGAGAACGTCGTGCTGTTGCGCGACGGTTCGGTCATGTGCTCGCTGCTCGTTCCCGGCATCTCGTTCGAGACCGCCGACGCCGACGAACTGAACGCCCACACCGCGGTTCGCGAAGTCCTGCTGCGCGCCAGCCTCGACGCGCGCTTCGTGCTCTATCACCACGTCGTCCGCCGCCGCATCCATGTCGAGCTCGCCGGCGGCTTCGAGGATCCGCTGGCCGCGCATATCGACGCGCGCTGGCGCGAGAAGCTCGGCTCGGGCGCGCTCTTCGTCAACGACCAGTTCGTCACGCTCGTCCGCCGTCCCGCGCGCGGCAAGGCCGGCTGGCCCGAGCGCATCGGCCGTCTGTTCAAGAACCGTGGCCAGGAAGCGATCGAGGCCGAACCCGGCGACGTTCGCACCTTGCGCTCGGCGGCCTCGGCGATGCTCGCCGCGCTCGGCGCCTATGGTGCGCGCATGCTCGGCGACTATGAAAGTGGTGTCGGCACCTGCTCCGAAGTGCTCGAACTGCTTTCGGCGCTCTACAACGGCGAGATGCGCCCCGTGCGCCGGCCCGAGGATCACGTCGACGTCGGCCAGATGCTGCCCTATCGCCGCCTCTCGTTCGGGCTCGACGCGCTCGAACTCAAGGGCGCGCAGGGGGCATCCTTCGCCGCGCTGGTCAGCCTCAAGGACTATCCCGATTCGACCGGCCCGGGCCTGACCGACGCGCTGCTGCGCCTGCCGCAGGAACTGACCCTGACCGAAAGCTACGCGCCGTCGGACCGCCAGGTCTCGCGCGAGCGGATCGACCTCGCGATCCGCAGGCTCAAGTCGGCCGACGAGGAAGCCCTGGCCGAACGCCGCGAGATGACCGCGGCGCGCGATGCGCTCGGCACCGGCTCGGCGGCCTTCGGCGATCATCACCTTTCGGTCCTGGTCCGCTCGGATCGGCTCGACAGCCTCGACGATGCCGTCGCGCTCTGCGCCGCGGCGCTCGCCGATGCCGGCGCGGTCGCGGTGCGCGAGGATACCAATCTCGAGCCCGGCTTCTGGGGCCAGTTGCCCGGCAACGAGCAGTACCTCGTGCGCCGTTCGCTGATCTCCTCGGCCAACATGGCCTGCTTCGCCTCGCTCCACGGCTTCGCCATGGGCCAGGCCAGCGGCAACCATTGGGGCGAAGCGGTGACCCTGCTCACCACGACCAGCGCGACGCCGTTCTTCTTCAACTTCCACGCCGGCGATCTCGGCAACTTCACCGTCATCGGCCCCTCGGGCTCGGGCAAGACCGTGGTGATGAACTTCCTCGCCGCCCAGGCGCAGAAGTACAATCCGCGCACGGTGCTGTTCGACAAGGACCGCGGCGCCGAGGTCTTCGTGCGCGCGATCGGCGGCACCTATTCGCGGATCGCCGCGGGCCATCCGACCGGGTTCAATCC
>SECS01000082.1 GCA_004211435.1 Novosphingobium sp.
GTGGGGACGCGGCATTGCAATCGCGCGCCGGTCCCGCCATCTCCCCGGCATGACCGAAGCCAGCCAAACCCCGATGCGCGTTGCCATCGTGCCCGTCACCGCTTTCGAGCAGAACTGCTCGCTCGTCTGGTGCACCAAGACCATGCGCGGCGCACTGGTCGATCCGGGCGGCGATCTCGACAAGCTCAAGCTCGCGCTCGAGAAGACCGGCGTCACGCTCGAGAAGATCCTCGTCACCCACGGTCACATGGACCACTGCGGCCAGGCGGGCGTGCTCGCCAAGGAACTCGGCGTGCCGATCGAAGGGCCGCACGAGGGCGATCGCTTTTGGATCGAGAGCCTCGACGATCCCGCCAAGCGCTATGGCCTCGAAGGCGAGAGCTTCGAGCCTGACCGCTGGCTGGTGAACGGCGACCAGGTGACCGTCGGCGACCTGACGCTCGACGTCGTCCATTGCCCGGGCCACACGCCGGGGCACGTCGTGTTCCATCACGCGCCGTCGCAGGTGGCGCTCGTGGGCGACGTGCTCTTCGCCGGGTCGATCGGCCGAACCGACTTCCCGCAGGGCAATCACCAGGACCTGCTCGATTCGATCACCCAGCGCCTCTGGCCGCTCGGCGACGAGGTGACCTTCGTTCCCGGGCACGGCCCGACGAGCACCTTCGGTCAGGAGCGCCGGACGAACCCCTTCGTCGCGGATTCGCGCTTCGGCTAGAACTTCCCCAGCGCGATCAGGATAGCCGCCACGGCGAGGCCGAGCAGGGTCAGCATGGTGACGAGCGTGCCGACGCCGCGCAGCGCCTGCAGGCGGCCGCCGTCCATGCCGAGCGCGTGGCAGACGCGGCCGAGCATGAACACCTGGCCGACCACAGCCAGCCAGTTCGCGCCCCTGGTCGCCAGATCGATCGCTCCCATCAGAATCAGCACGAGCGGCGCATTCTCGATGAAATTGGCGTGGGCGCGCATGCGGCGCGTCAGCGCCTCGTTGCCGCCGTCGCCAACCGAGACCTTGGCAGCATGGCGGACCTGGCCGACGCGGATCGAAAGCCAGAGGTTGATCACCGCGGCCGCGGCGGCCAGGCAGAGCGTGGTCTGAAGAAGCATGTTTCCCCCGTGTTTCCCTATTGATGCGCTCGCTATCGTGCTCGCCCTTGCAACGCACGCGAAAATCGCTATAGGCGCCCCTTCGCTGTTGCCGGGCCCCGGTTGCGGCGCAAGAGGCTGCAAATACGCAGGCTTGTGCGCCGATAGACCATGGCCTAGGGCGGCCTTCAGAAAACGTGATTAACTACTGGAACAGGTGCCGACATGGCTGTCCCTAAAAGAAAAACCTCTCCCTCCCGCCGGGGCATGCGTCGTAGCCATGACGCGCTGAAGGTCGAAGCCTTCCACGAGTGCGGCAACTGCGGTGAACTCAAGCGCCCGCACAACCTGTGCAACGCTTGCGGTCACTACAACGGTCGCGAGATCATCGCGGTCGGGCTCTAAGCCCACAAGCCCAGGAAACGCACGATGAGTCTACCGCGTATCGCTGTCGACGCGATGGGCGGTGATGAAGGCGTGCGCGTGATGGTGGAGGGCGCCGCGCTCGCGCGTCGCCGCCACGATCGCTTCAAGTTCCTGCTGGTCGGTGACGAGACGCGGATCAAGGCCGCGCTCGACAATCATCCGAACCTGCGCGGCGCGTCCGAGATCCTCCATTCGACCGACGTCATCAGCGGCGAGGACAAGCCCAGCCAGGCTCTCCGCCGCGCCAAGACGACGTCGATGGGCATGGCCGTCAATGCCGTGAAGGCGGGCGATGCCGGCGCTGCGGTCAGCGGCGGCAACACCGGCGCGCTCATGGCCATTTCCAAGCTCGCGCTGCGCACGATGCCAGGCATCGATCGCCCCGCGCTCGCAGCGCTGCTCCCTACTCTGGGCGACAACGACGTCGTCATGCTCGACCTCGGTGCCAATACCGAGTGCGACGCGCGCAACCTCATCCAGTTCGCGATCATGGGCTCGGCCTATTCGCGCGTCGTCACCGGTCGTGACTCGCCGCGCGTGCGCCTGCTCAACATCGGTACCGAGGACATGAAGGGTACCGACGAGCTGCGCGATGCCGCGACCATCCTGCGCAAGGCCGCTGCCGATCTCTCGATGTCGTTCGACGGCTTCACCGAGGCCGACAAGGTCTGCCGCGGCGATGTCGACGTGGTCGTGACCGACGGTTTCTCCGGCAATATCGCGCTCAAGGCGATCGAGGGCACGGCCCGCTTCGTCGGCGACCTGTTGCGCCGCTCGTTCTCGAGCTCGCTGCGTTCGAAGTTCGGCTTCCTGGTCTCGCGCCCGGCGACCGAACTGCTCAAGCACCATCTCGATCCCAACAACCACAATGGCGCCGTGTTCCTCGGCCTCAACGGCATCGTCGTGAAGAGCCACGGCAGCGCCAATGCGGTGGGTGTCGCCAACGCCGTCCACGTGACGGCCAGACTTCTGGAAGAAAACGTGACCGAGCGGATTACCGCGGACCTGGCCCGTGTGGGCGAAGAAAGCCTGAAGATGAAGCGTGCCCCGGCCTCCGCTGCGACCACCGGGGACGCCGCCTGATGCGTCGTTCGGTTCTGATGGGGACGGGCTCGGCCCTCCCGCGCCGCGCGCTCGGCAATGCAGAGCTCGCGAAGATGGTGGATACCAGCGACGAGTGGATCGTCGAGCGTACCGGCATCCGCAACCGCCACGTTGCCGCGCCCGACGAAACCACCTCGACCCTCGGCACGGCCGCGGCGCGTGCCGCGATCGAGGCGGCGGGCATCGATGCCAAGTCGATCGACCTGATCGTCCTCGCCACGGCGACGCCCGATCAGACCTTTCCCGCCACCGCGACGATCGTGCAGAACGCGCTCGGCTGCAACGGCGGTATCGCCTTCGACGTCGCCGCGGTCTGCTCGGGCTTCCTCTATGCGCTGGGCGTCGCCGATTCGATGCTCGTCTCGGGCGCGGCCAACCGCGCGCTGGTGATCGGCTCGGAAACCTTCAGCCGCATCCTCGACTGGGAAGACCGCACGACCTGCGTTCTCTTCGGCGACGGCGCCGGCGCGATCGTGCTCGAAGCGCGCGACGAAGCCTCGGACCAGCCGCGCGGCGTGCTCTCGACCAAGCTCCACGCCGATGGCGCGCACAACCAGCTGCTTTTCGTCGACGGCGGGCCGTCGACCACGGGTACGGTCGGCAAGCTGCGCATGCGGGGCCGCGAGGTCTTCCGCCACGCCGTGACCAACCTGTCTTCGGTCCTGCTCGAAGTCGTCGAGCAGGCCGGCGTCGCGATCGAGGACATCGACTGGCTCGTGCCGCACCAGGCCAATGCCCGGATTCTCGAGGCAACCGCCAAGAAGCTCGGCATGTCGCCGGCCAAGGTCATCATGACCGTGGACCAGCACGCCAACACCTCGGCCGCCTCGGTTCCGCTCGCGCTCGACGCGGCGATCCGCGATGGTCGGATCAAGCAGGGCGATCTCGTCATGCTCGAAGCGATGGGCGGCGGTTTCACCTGGGGCGCAAGCCTCCTGCGGGTTTAGCCGAACCACTTCCGATCCGTTCGACCCATACCTCGCAGTGCATTGCTTTTTAAAAGAATCCCCATTACCCCTGCGAGGGGGTCGCGTTTAAGGGGATAGGGGCTTTATGCGCTCCACGGAAACGCTTACGCGCGCAGCGATTGCGGAGGCGATCAACCGCAAGCTTGGCTTGTCGCGGGCGGAATCGCTCGCGATGGTCGAGGCGATCTTGGATCATATGTGCGAAGCGCTCTCCAAGGGAGAGAACGTCAAGATTTCTGGCTTCGGCACGTTCTTGCTTCGCGACAAGGCCGAAAGGATCGGCCGCAATCCCAAGACTGGTGTCGAAGTGCCGATCACCCCACGTCGGGTGCTCACCTTCCGCGCCAGCCAGATGCTCAAGGATCGGATCAGCGGCAAATGAACGAACAGTCCAACTTCCCCGATTTCGATGACGGCAAGGCACCCGATGCCTTGCGAACGATCGGGGAGGTGGCTGCCGCGCTCAACATCCGCCAGCACGTCCTGCGCTATTGGGAAGAGCAGTTCCCAATGCTCAAGCCGATCAAGCGCAGTGGCGGTCGGCGCTATTATCGGCCCGAGGACATCCAGCTCGTCGCAACGATCGACCGTCTCGTGCACAAGCAGGGCTATACCCTGCGCGGCGCGCGTCTGGCGATCGAGGGCGGTGAGGGCAAGGCCGGGCAGGAAGCCAAGCCGGCGCCGAACCCGGTATCCGCCGATATGGTTTCTCAGCTCGAATCGATCCGCAACACGCTCGCGGCCGCTCTCGCCGCCGCCTGAGCGCGTCTATTTCGCCTGCCGCTTCATCTCGGCATAGGCGGCTTCGCGCGCCTCTGGCGCCAGGGCCTCGAGATAGCGGCTCGCGTCCTTGTAGGTCAGGAACGGGCGATCATCGATGATGATCGGCACGGTGCGGCCATTGTAGATGCGCCGCAGCAACCGCCTTTGTGGCCGGCTCAGCGCCGGATCCTCGGTCGCGATCTGCTTCTCGGTGTCGCTCAAGCCGGTTCCGGCCCCAGCTCCGAATCGAGATCGCGCGGGCGCGTGAGCTGGACCAGGCGCGCGCCGCCGTCTTCGAGTTCGCTCCAGGTCGATATGTCGAGCTCGAGCTTGGCGAAAGCTGCGGTGGGAAACTTCTCCTCGACGATGTCGCGCAGCGGATTGCTGCCGTCGTCGGGGACGAGATCGAAGATCAGGTCTTCGAGCCCCGGATTATGCCCGACCATCAGGATCGTCGTGGGATCGCCTTCCTGTTCGCGCAACAGGTCGATCAAGGTTGCCGAACTCGCGAGGTAGATGCGTCGATCCCAGCGCACCTGCGGGTTGATCTTCGCCGCCTGGGCGCCGAGCTCGATCGTCTGGGCCACACGCACCGCGGGCGAGGCGATGATTCGCTCCCAGTAGATCGGCTGCTGCGCGATGTGCAGCCCCATGATCGCCGCGCCCTTGAGCCCGCGCTTGTTGAGTGGGCGATCGAAGTCGCGCGCGGCGCGATCGTTCCAGTCGGACTTGGCGTGGCGCCAGATACCCAGGGTTTTCATGGGCGATTCTTCACGCGGGTTTTGCGGGGGCGGCGTCGGTCGTCACGGGATCACCTGAAACACCGCTGGCCACCCGTTGTAAAGCCTCGTCGAGCGTGAGGCGACGCACGGGCGTACCCGGTGGGAAGGCGGTGAGCAGCCGCGAGGGGAATGCCGAGGACAGGACGACGAAATGGCCGTGATCGGCGCGGCTGCGAATCAGCCGGCCAAATGCCTGGGCGAGGCGCGCGCGGATGATACGGTCGTCATAGGCCGAACCACCCCCCGCGAGACGCCGGGCACGGTGGAGAATCGAGGGCTTGGGCCATGGGACTTGTTCCATCACCACCAGCCGCAGCGAGTGCCCGGGTACGTCGACCCCGTCGCGGAGCGCATCGGTACCGAGCAGCGAGGCGCGCGGATCGTCGCGGAAGATGTCGACCAGCGTGCCCGTGTCGATCGGATCGACGTGCTGCGCGAACAGCGGCAGGCCGCCGCGGGCGAGGCGATCGGCGATGCGGCCATAGACCGCACGCAAGCGCCGGATCGCGGTGAACAGGCCGAGCACGCCGCCGCCGGTCGCCTCGATCAGCCGGCCATAGGCGGCGGCCAGGGCAGGAATATCGCCTTTGGGCACGTCGGTCACGATCAGCACCTCGGCCTGGGCGCCGTAGTCGAACGGGCTGTCGAAAGCTGCCAGCCGCGGTGCGACGTCGATATGCGGGGCACCGCTGCGCGCGATGGCCGGGTCCCAGTTGTCGCCGTCGCGCAGCGTGGCCGAGGTGACCATGACGCCATGCGAGGGTTCGAGCACTACGCGCGCGAAGGGCTTCATCGGATCGAGCCAGCGCCGGTGCAGGCCGATGTCGAACTCGCGCGCATCGCCACGATCGACCGCGAGCCAGTCGACGAATTCGGGATCGGCCGGACCGCCGAGCCGGTGGAGCAGGGCTTCCCAGGCCGAGAGCAGGTCGATCCGCCAGGCGAGCGAATGGCGCGCGCCCTCGATTCGCGCGCGGCCCGGGCCATCGAGCCAGTCGGGCGGATCTTCCAGCAAGGCTTCGAGCCGGAGCCCGAGCCGCATCAGTGGCTGCCGCAATTCCGCCAGCGCCGCCTCGGCCGCCTGGGACATCTCGATGAAGGGACCTTCGAGCTGCGCCGCTTCGGTTTCGAGGCCGTAGCCAGCTTCCTGGCCGCCGCTCTCGTCGCGCGCATAGACCGTCGCCCGCACCGCTGCGAACAGCTCTTCGAGCGGTCCGACGGGAAGGTTCTCGCTCAGGCGCTGCAGCCAGCCGTCGCTGGGGAGCGCCTCTGCAGCATGGGCTGCGGCGGCGATCGCCTTGGCGCCCTGCTCGTCGTAGCTGGCAATGTCGGCGAGGCGTGCGGAGAGCCCGCGGCGACGGCCTTTCGAGCCGCGCTCGGGGCCGAGAACCCAGCGCTTGAGCTCGATCGTCTCGGCGCCGGTCAGTGCCGCGGCAAAGGTCGAATCGGCGGCCTCGAAGACGTGGTGGCCCTCGTCGAAGATCAGCCGCGTCGGCCGCGCGGCGTGATCGCGGCCGCGCGCGGCATTGACCATGACCAGCGCGTGGTTGGCGATGACGAGATCGGCCTGCGCGGAATTGCGCGCGGCGCGCTCGATGAAGCACTTCCTATAGTGCGGGCAGCCGGCATAGACGCATTCGCCGCGACGGTCGGTCAACGAGGTGATGCCGCGCTGGCGAAACAGCGTGCCGAGCCAGCCCGGCAGATCGCCGCCGATCATGTCGCCGTCCTGGGTATAGGCTGCCCAGCGCGCGACGAGTTGCGCCAGGATCGCCGCGCGACCGCCGAAGCCGCCCTGGAGCGCATCCTCGAGGTTCAGCAGGCAAAGATAGTTCTCGCGGCCCTTGCGCACCACGACGGGCGGGCTGCCGTCGGCGCGGTGCATGGGCCAGGCGCGGCGGCTCTCGCGACGCAATTGGCGCTGCAGGGCCTTGGTGAAGGTCGAGACCCAGACCGTGCCGCCCGATTGCTGCGACCAGACCGATGCCGGGGCGAGATAGCCGAGCGTCTTGCCGATGCCCGTGCCCGCCTGGGTGAGCAGCACGTGCGGCGCAGCCTCGCGGCGGCGCGGCGTGAAGGCATGCGCGGTCTCGGCCGCATAGGCGCGCTGGCTCGGGCGCTGCTCGGCCGTGTCGCCGGTCAACAGGGAGAGCCGATCGAGCACGGCCTGCTCGTCGAGCGTGACCTGCGCCGGCTGCGGACGATCGGGCGCTTCCTCCCACTCGGGCAGTTTGGAGAACAGCCAGCGCTCGGCGCGCTCGGGCTGGGCTATGCGCGAGGACAAAGGGCCGGCCCAAGGCCAGCGCATGCGGATCAGCGATTGCAGCACGCTCCACGCGCCTTCGCGCTCGGGCCAGTCGGGGCTCTCGCAGGTGTCGAGCAGGGCAGCGGCGGCGGCTTGGAGCAGCGCTGGGACGCCATCGTCGCCGTGCGGCTCGGGCAGGCCGAGCGCCGAAGCCAATCCTTTCGGGGTGGGCACCACGAACCGTGCCGGATGGATGAAGGCATAGAGCTCGAGCAGGTCGAGCCCCGAGAGATCGGGATAGCCGAGCCGCGTCGCGACGAGCGGGGCGTTGAGCATGAGCAGCGGCGTATCGGCCGCCGCCATGATCGCCTCGCCCTTGCCGAGCCCGCGCGTCACCCCGATCGCATCGCGCAGCCACACACCGCCATGGCTGGCGTGAATGGCGGGAAGGGGAAGGGCGGCCATGTCGCGTCGTTAGAACGAAACTGGAACCAATTGAAGCTGGATCAAGCCGGTTTCGTCAGGTTTTCCAGCAGCAGCCGTTCGAGCCGCGCGACATCGGGCACGCCCAGGATCTCGAAACGCTCGGTCACGCGGTCGCCGTCGCTGTCGACGCGGCTGTGGGTCTGTATTCGCAGGTCGCCGAAGCCGTCGTGGCTTTCGCGCCGGTCGATCGGACCGATCTGGTGGAGCATGACGCTCTCCACCTTGCGGTCGCGCGCCTCGGTGACGCGCAGCAGGCGTCGCCCGGTCAGGCCATAGGCGGTGGTCCCCGCCCGGCGCATCGCGCGGATCGGTTGCCACAGCATCCATAGACCGACGGCGACGAACGGCAGGCCGAACAGCGGGAAGATCACGCCGAAGCTCCACTGGATCGCGGTCGGGGTTTTCGTTGCGGCGCTCCACGGCAGCAGCGCCATAGTTTCCCAGAACAGTGCGAAAGCAGTCCAGGGTAGGGCGAAGAGCCAGATGCCGAAGCCGCGCTTGAGTTTGCCCGCGCGCGGTTGTCCGCTCCACAGCAGATGCTCGCCCGCGAGGAGTTCGCGGCGCAGCGACTGCTCCAGTTCGGGCGAAAGGCGTGGCTCGGCTGGCGTCATCCTACCGCTATTTTAGCGCGGCAAGGTTACCAAACCGCGCCGATGCCTCAGACCATTTCGTCGTGCCTGGACCTGGTCGGTTCCGCGGCCCTGACGGTGGAATCGCCATCTGCCGGTGGCGCTTCGATCGCGATCGTCGTCGCATCGGCTCCGGTGACTTCCATACCCGCCTCGTCGAGCGCGCGCTTGATGCCGCGAACGATCTCATCCTGGATGACGAAGTCGTTGGCGCGTGCGCCCGACCACCAGCGCACGAGGAATTCGACCGAGCCTTCCTTGAATTCGCGGGCGAAGACATCGACCGGATGGCTCGATTCGACGCCCTTCACGCCTTCCACGACCTTGCGGATTGCCGCTGCGGCCTCGTCCATGTCGTGATCCCAGACGATGCCGAGCGTGATCTGAAAGCGGCGATGCGGATTGTCGGTCGTTACCTTGACCGGGTTCTTAAACAGCACCGAGTTCGGCACGATCGTCAGCTCGTTCGACGGCGCGCGGATATGCGTCTCGCGCAAGGTGATGCGTTCGACCTTGCCGGTGATGCCTTCGCATTCGATCGAATCGCCTATCCGCATCTTGTCGCGCAGCATGATCAGCACGCCGGCCAGGAAGTTCTGGAAGATGTCCTGGAAGGCGAAGCCGATCGCCAGCGCGCTGACGCCCAGGCCGGCGAGGACCGAGCCCGCGGTGATGCCGGGCACCGCGACGGTTGCGGCGATCATCAGGCCGGCGATCCAGATGACCAGCCGCACCATGGTTTCCACCAACTGCTTGAGGTTCTCGCGCATGTGGACGTTGCGGGTCAGCCGGTCGGCAATGCTGACGGCGAAGCGTGCGAAGAACCAGGTGATCACCAGGATCGTGATGGCGATCGCCAGAGATGGCAGCTGCTGGACCAGCCCCTTGAGCATGGCGTTGACCTGATCGTGCAGGGTCTTGATGTAGTTCACGGGCAGATTCCTCGCATTTCCGCCCGAAATAACCGGGGAAGGCACGGTGGGGTTCCCAAAAGGCCCTTCGTGCTTGCCTCGCTGGCGCTTTGGCGCGAAAGGCGGCGGGTTATGACTGACGATGCACTCCGGACCGCCGCACAGACCTCCAAGGCTTGGCCCTTCGAGGAAGCCCGCAAGCTCGTGAAGCGCTTTCCGCAGGGCAAGAAAGACGGTTCTCCGGTGCTGTTCGAGACCGGCTACGGGCCTTCGGGCCTGCCGCACATCGGCACCTTCCAGGAAGTCCTGCGCACGACCTTGGTTCGCCGCGCCTACGAGGTTCTGACCGGCGGCGCGCCGACGCGCCTCGTCGCCTTCAGCGACGACATGGACGGGCTGCGCAAGGTTCCCGACAACATCGCCAATGCCGAGGTCCTGCACGCCAATTTGCACAAGCCGCTGAGCCGGATCCCCGATCCGTTCGGCACCCACGAGAGCTTCGCGCATCACAACAACGCGATGCTGCGCGATTTCCTCGACCGCTTTGGCTTCGACTACGAGTTCGTCTCGGCATCGGACCGCTACAATTCCGGCCAGTTCGACGAGGCCATCCGCGGCGTGCTGCGCAATTACGATGCGGTCATGGGGATCATGCTGCCGACCTTGCGCGAGGAACGTCGCAAGACCTATTCGCCCGTCCTGCCCGTCTCGCCGAGCACCGGCGCGGTGCTGCAGGTGCCCGTCGAAGTGCTCGACGCGGAAGCGGGCCTGGTCCGCTTCACCGACGAGGACGGCCAGGTGGTCGAGCAGTCGATCCTGGGCGGCCATGCGAAGATGCAGTGGAAGGTCGATTGGGCGATGCGCTGGGTCGCGCTCGGAGTCGACTACGAGATGTGCGGCAAGGACCTGACCGACTCGGTGACGCAGTCGGGCAAGATCGCCCAGGCGCTCGGCGGCCGTCGCCCCGAGGGCATGATCTACGAGCTCTTCCTCGACGAGAACGGCGAGAAGATCTCCAAGTCCAAGGGCAATGGCCTGACGATCGAACAGTGGCTGACCTACGGCAGCGAGGAGAGCCTGGGCTTCTACCTCTACCGCGATCCCAAGAGCGCCAAGCAGTTGCATGTCGGCGTGGTGCCGCGTGCGGTCGACGAATACTGGCAGTTCCGCGAAAAGCTGGCCGACCAGCCGATCGAGCAGCAGCTCGGCAATCCGGTCTGGCACCTGCTCAACGTCACCGATGAGGGCGCGGGCGCCGGCGACAAGCTGCCCGTGACCTACGGCCTGCTGCTCAACCTCGTCGGGGTGCTCGGCGCGCAGGCGACGCGCGATCAGGTCTGGTCCTATCTGGCCAACTACGTCGAGGACGCGCGGCCGGAGGCGCATCCGGCACTCGACACGCTGGTGACGACCGCACTGGCCTATAATCGCGATTTCATCGCGCCCACGCTCAAGCGCCGCAAGCCCGAGAACGGCGAGGCAGCGGCGCTCGCGGCGTTGGACGAGGAGCTTGCCGCGCTGTCTGACGATGCCACGGCAGAGGAACTGCAGAACATCGTCTACGAGATCGGCAAGGATCCGCATTACGGCTTCGAACAGCTGCGTGACTGGTTCAAGGCGCTCTACGAAACCCTGCTCGGTTCGAGCCAGGGGCCGCGCATGGGCAGTTTCATCGCGCTTTACGGCGTGGCAAACACCCGGGCTCTGATCGCCGAGGCCCTAGGATCATGACGCATGCACAATCCGGGAAGAACGCCTGAACAGCTGGCCGAGGACCTCCTCGGCCGCCGGTTCGAAGAGCTCGAGGCCGAGGAGCAGAACGTCCTGCGGCGTATCGCCGCTGGTACGCTGATCGATCTCGACGCCGACGAGGAAGCCGCGCTTCACGCCCGTTATCCCGATCGGCTTGCGGACAACGTCGCGGCGGTCGGCGGTTCGTGGTCGTTCATCATCGCCTTCGGTGTGGTGCTGGTCGGCTGGATGCTGATCAACAGCCGCATTCTCGAGGCGTTCGGGCTGCATCCGTTCGATGCCTATCCCTACATCTTCCTCAACCTGATGCTGTCTATGCTCGCGGCGATCCAGGCGCCGGTGATCATGATGAGCCAGAACCGCCAGTCGGCGAAGGACCGGATCGCCGCGCGGCACGATTACGAGGTCAACCTGCGCACCCAACTCGAGATCGTGCGGCTGCAGCGCCGGTTCGACCGGCTGCTCGATCACCTCGCGCAAGAACGGGCCGTAACCAAGGACTGAGGCCTCGGGCCGGACCTGGGCCTCAGAACGCGTCGGCGGCGTCCATCAGCACGGTCAGGCGCTTGGGGGCGACCGAACGCCACGACCGCGCCAGCCACTCGGCCACCGCGTCCCAGTCGGTGTCGCCAAGATCGAGGCGGATGCCGATCCAGGCGTCGCCGAAATAGGCGGGACGGTAATAGCGGGCTTCGTCCTGTTCGATCAGATGCTGTTGCTCGTCGAGCCCGCTGATCTTGACCAGCAGCGCGACCTTGCCGTCGCCGTGGTGATCGCGGCTGAGATAGGCGAACTTCTTACCTTTCACGATGCCGAAGCAGGGCATGCCGTGCGACGTGACCTCGTCGGTCTCGGGCAGGGCCAGCGCCCGTTCGCGCACTTGGTCCAGGAGATGTTCGGGATCGCTCGCCCTGGTGACGAGCTTGGCCAGCATGCGCGAATAGAGCTGGTGCTCGGCGATCAGGACGCGGGCAGCGAGGCTGTCGGCGGTATCGCCGGGCAAAACCGCGACGGGGGTCTGGCCGAGCACCGGTCCGTCATCGAGTTCGGCGGTGACGAGGTGTACCGAGCAACCGGCATGGCTATCGCCGTTGGCGATAGCCTGATCGTGCGTGTGCAGCCCCTTGTACTTGGGCAGCAGCGAGGGATGGATGTTGAGCATCCGCCCCTCCCAGCCCGCGACGAAATCGCTGGTGAGGATGCGCATGTAGCCAGCGAGCGCGACGTATTGCGCGCCGCTCTGGCGGATATGCGCGTCCATCGCCTGATCATGGTCGCCGCGCGCCATGCCCTTGTGCGGCAGCGCGAAGGTCGCGATGCCCTCGGCCGCGGCGAGCTTGAGGCCGCCGGCCTCGGGATTGTTGCTGGCGACGAGGACGATCTCGAACGGGCAATCGTCGGCGCGGCTCGCATAGAGCAGCGCGGCCATGTTGGTGCCGCCTCCCGAGATGAGGACGGCGACCCTGGCGCGCCCTGGCCCCGATTCAGGCATTATGCGTGGCGCTCCACGGCGCGCGCGCGCTCCAGGTCTCGATGCTGCCGCTGACGGTGCAGCCGCGCGTGCCGGCTTCGATGCGGCCAACGGTAAAGGCCGTCTCGTCCGCGGCGGCGAGATCCGCCAGCACGCTTTCGATGTCGGCCGGCGCGACCGCGAGGATCATGCCCACGCCGCAGTTGAAGGTGCGCGCCATTTCCTCGGGCTCGATATGGCCCTGGGCCTGGAGGAAGGCCATCAGCCGTGGCTGTTCCCAGGCATCGGCATCGACCTGCGCGTGCAGGCCCTTGGGCAGGACGCGCGGAATGTTCTCGAGCAGGCCGCCGCCGGTGATGTGGGCGAGCGCCTTGATTTTGCCGCCACGGATCAGCGGCAGCAGGCTCTTCACATAGATCCGCGTCGGTTCGATCAGGTGGTCGATCAGCAGGCGGTCGGCATCGAACAGGGCGGGGCGGTCGAGCTTCCAGCCCTTGTCGGCGGCGAGTCGGCGGACCAGCGAATAGCCGTTCGAATGGACACCCGACGAGGCGAGGCCGATCAGCACGTCACCATCGGCCACCCTGTCGCCGGTGAGCTGTTCGCCGCGTTCGACCGCGCCGACACAGAAGCCGGCGAGGTCGTAGTCGCCCGCGGCGTACATGCCGGGCATCTCGGCGGTCTCGCCGCCGATCAGCGCTGCGCCGGCCTGGCGGCAGCCCTCGGCGATCGAGGCGACGACGCGCTCGGCGACGCCGTTGTCGAGTTTGCCCGTGGCGAAGTAATCGAGGAAGAACAGCGGCTCGGCGCCCTGGACGATGAGATCGTTGACGCACATCGCGACGAGATCGATGCCGATGCCGTCGTGGCGATCGTGATCGATCGCGAGCTTGACCTTGGTGCCGACACCGTCGTTCGCCGCAACCAGCAGCGGATCCTTGTAGCCCGCGGCTCGGGGGTCGAAGAACCCTCCGAATCCGCCGAGCTCGGCGTCGGCGCCGGGGCGCGCGGTGGACTTGGCGAGGGGCGCGATCGCTTTGACGAGCGCGTTGCCGGCGGCGATCGAGACGCCCGCCTGTTCGTAGCTATAGGACTTGTCTTCAGACATACGAAGGCGCCTATCGCTTTACGGCTTGGATTTCCATGACCGTTTGGGCAAAAGGCCCGCGGTTTTCCCCGATGCACCATTTCACCTTCCCCCAACGACTGGCGATTTTCCGCCCCGGACCGGCCGGCCAGCTCGTTATTGGGCTTGCGAGCGCGCTGGCGCTGGCGCTCGCCGTCACGGGTTCGGGCCGTCTGACCGCCCAGGTCGAAGGCGAGCGCGGCATCGCGCCGCTGGCCACCACCACCGACATCCAGGTCGGCGGAATAGAGGTCAACACGACCGGAAAGACCGCCGAGGAAGCGCGCGAAGCGGGCTGGAACGAGGCCCAGCGCAAGGCCTGGGAGCAGATCAAGGGCGCCAAGCTCAGCGATGCCCAGATCGACGCGCTGGTCTCCGCCGTCGTCATCGAGCGCGAGCAGATCGGCCCGCATCGCTACGTCGCGCGGCTCGGCGTCGTGTTCGATCGGGCGAAGGCCGGCGGTCTGATCGCGGCTGGCGAGGGGGGAGTCGAGCGGTCACGCTCCGCGCCGCTGCTGGTGATGCCGATTCTCGAATCGGGCGGCGTCGGCCAGCTCTTCGAAGTGCGTGGCCTGTGGCAGCGCGCCTGGGCCAATTTCCAGACCGGCGCCAGCCCGATCGACTATGTGCGGCCGGTGGGTGCGGGCGGCGAGTCGCTGCTTCTGACTGCGGGCCAGGCGAACCGCCGCAGCCGTCTGTGGTGGCGGGGCATTCTCGACCAGTTCAACGCTTCCGACGTGCTGATCCCGATCGCGCGGCTCGAGCGGCAATGGCCCGGTGGCCCGGTAAAGGGCACCTTCACCGCACGCTATGGCCCCGACAACACCTATCTCGACAGCTTCACGCTGACCGCGCCCGACGAACGCGGCGTGCCGAAGATGCTCAATCAGGCGCTGGTGCGGATCGATCAGATCTATGCGGGCGCGCTGTATCAGGGCGTGTTGCGCCCCGATGCCACCCTGGTGACCGACCAGAGCGCGTTCTACGCCGCGCTGCAGGCGTTGCAGGCCGCTGCGGCCCAGGGCGCGCCGATCGATGACGGAGTCGATAGCGTACCGGTGCCGGGCGTGACGCCGAGCGCGACGCCCAGCGTTGCGGTCAAGATCTCCACCTATACCGTCCAGTTCGCCTCGCCCGATGCGGGAGCGGTGGATACGGCGCTGGCCTCGGTGCGCAGTTCTGCCGGCGTCCAAGGCGCGGCGACCAGCTCGATCGCGATCGGCGGTACGTCTGTCATGCGCGTGACCTCGGGCGGCAGCCTCGAGGAACTGGCCGCCGCCCTGCGCGCGCGCGGGTGGCAGGTAACCGTCGGCAACAACGCCTTGAGCATCAGGCGTTAAGACGCAGGCCATGTCGCAGATTGCTCTTCCGCTCGCGGCCGGACAGGGCGCGGGGCCTTCGCGAATCGTCGCGGGCAAGGCCAATGCGGGTGTGCTCGATGCTTTCGCCCATGCCGAAGGCTGGCCGTTCCGCACCGCGATTCTGCTGGGGCCACCGCGCTCGGGCAAATCGCTCCTGGCGCGCTGGTTCGCCGAGCACAACGCAGGCGACGTGATCGACGATGCCGATACCGCCGACGAGACCGCGCTGTTCCATGCCTGGAACCGCACGCAGGAAAGCGGCCGGCCGCTGCTGCTTGTCAGCAATCGGGCCGACTGGCGGGTGACGCTGCCCGATCTCGGCTCGCGGCTCGGCGCGGCCTTGCGACTGGAGATCGGCGCGCCCGACGACGCCATGCTGGCCGATCTCGTCGCGCTCCATGCCGAACTGCGGGGGTTGGCGCTCGACGAAAGCGCGGCGGCCTATCTTGTACCGCGTATGCCGCGTAGCCACATCGGCGTCGAACGTCTGGTGGCGGCGATCGACCGGTTGAGCCTGGAACGCAAGCAGGCGCCGACGCTGTCGATCTGGCGCGATGCGCTCGACGCGATTTCAGGGAGCTGAGGCCGGGGAACCCGGCCGCGCTTGCTTTGGCAGGCGTTTGATGGGACAAAACAGGGCGATGTTCTCAAGACTTACTGCCTATCTGGACTCTATCGTCGCGCGCGATCCCGCGCCGCGCTCGCGGTTCGAGGTGCTGCTCTATCCGGGGCTCTGGGCCGTCGGTTGGCATCGCGTGTCGCACCGCCTGTTCAACGCGCGCCTGTTCTTCCTCGCGCGTGCGATCCAGCATTTCTCGCGTTTTCTCACCGGTTTCGAGATCCATCCGGGCGCCAAGATCGGCAAGCACCTGTTCCTCGAGCACGGCTTCATCACGATCGGTGAGACCGCCGTGATCGGCGACAATGTGACCATCTATCCCTGCGTTACCTTGGGCGGGACCAATCCGACCAACGGCAAGGGCGGCAAGCGCCATCCTACGCTGGAGGACAATGTCATCGTCGGCGCGGGTGCGCAGATTCTCGGGCCGATCACGGTCGGCCAGCGCGCGCGTATCGGCGCCAACGCCGTCGTCACAGACGACGTGCCCGAAGGCGCGACGATGGTCGGCGTCAAGGCGCGCTCGACGCTGGTCAAGGTCGAGACCTGGGCCAAGGACTTCATGCCCTATGGCACGCCCTGCAAGGAGCCCTGCGAACCCAGCGGCCAGCGGATCGAGGACCTCGAGGCGCGCATCGTGCTGCTACAGGCGCAGGTC
Source organism: Novosphingobium sp. (assembly GCA_004211435.1). Lineage (GTDB taxonomy): Bacteria > Pseudomonadota > Alphaproteobacteria > Sphingomonadales > Sphingomonadaceae > Novosphingobium > Novosphingobium anseongense. Next base: position 16,384 of record SECS01000082.1, read on the forward strand.
GAGGAACTGCTGTCGGACCGCGAACTTGCCGGCGGGCCCGACGCGCCGGTTTCGCGCAAGCGGACGCGGAGCTGATCGCTAGATGGCGTCAGGAGCGGCAGTCAGCGGATCAAGCGCCACAATCCTAGCCTTTCCCAAGCTGCAGGTCGGTTTCGATCGGATCGAGCTGCAGCGCATTCTCGACCTCTACGGCCGCATGGTCGCGGCCGGCGAGTGGCGCGACTATGCGATGAACTTCGATCGCGACGCGGCGAGCTTCTCGGCCTTCCGTCGCGCTGCCGAGCGTCCGCAGGCGCGGATCGAGAAGCGTCCCTCGCTGCGCGCCAAGCAGGGCATGTGGACGCTGTTCGGCGAGGCCGGTCAGGTGCTCAAGCGCGGCCACGAACTCGCCGGCGTCCTCTTTCCGATCGAGCGGCGACTGCTCAAGATCGTCGAGGACTGACCGGCGAACCGTCAGGCGAAGGCCTGTGCCAATCCCGACGTAGGCGATGATATTGCCGGCCAGCCAGGTTCCCCACCACAGCTTGATCTGTGGATCGGCATCGTCGCCAAAGCTTTCATACTGTCCAAGCGATACGGACCACAGCTCACGCATCGCCTTGAAGGGCTGCACGAAGGTGGCAACTGGAACGAAATACCAGCCCACGGCCCAGCCTGGGCTGAAAGCCAGGTCATCGATGCCTGCGGCGCGTAGGTTGGCATGCGCACGGTAGACCCACATGGCGACGAGAACCACCGTCGCTGCGAAGGTCAGCACGTAGAGCAAGAAGATCGCGGTCAAGGCGGCAGCCGTCGATAGGCTCATGCTCTCGTTGTCGATCGCGCCGGTGAACTGTCCGATCGCGACGAGGATATCGAATGCAGAGACGGATATGTAGGCCAGCAGTGCAAGACGCGCGAACCGCGTGCGGCGGTCGAGCAGGTTCAGCCCTTCGGGCAGGCTCAATAAGGTCATGGTTGTTCCCCCTTTGATCCAGGGGGTATTGCTAATTCGAAACAGGGGTGGGGCAATCCCAGATGGGTCGATTCCCGAGCAATCTCGGGCAGCGCCTTGTCGCGACTTGACCTGATATCATATGATGATATCGAAGCGACGTGACTCGCATTCTCGCAGATCTTCCCGACGACGACATCCGTTGGCTCGACCGCATGGCGAGCGAGCAGGGCAAATCGCGCGCGGCCGTGTTGCGCGAGGCGGTCAGCGCCTATCGCGCAGAGGGATCGCAGGACTGGATCGATCGCGGCTTCGGCGCCTGGAAGGATCGCGGCGACGGGAAGGGTGATGCCGTGGACTGGCAGCGACGCGAGCGCGCCGCCTGGACGCGGCCCTGGGATGACGACTACGAAGCTGCCCGAGCCGAATTTCCCGACGAGTTCGACGGTGAGGACGATCGCCAGCGCGCGCTTCACCGCGACATGATCGCCGGCCGCTATCCGCCCTTGCGCAAGCCCGATCCGGCATGAGCGGCTTCACGTTCGATGCGAACGTCGTCGTCGACGCGCTGACGGGTTTCGAGCCCGCGCGATCCGAGATCCGGCGCGCTGCGGGGCTGAGCCCGCGCGTCTGGATCAGCCGGATGGTGTGGATGGAAATCATGTCCAAGGGCAGCGACGACATGGTTCGCGATGCCGGGGCTTTTCTGTCCGGCTTCGGCATCGACGAGATCGATGCCGAGATCGGCACGCGGGCGGCTGCATTGCGGCGCGAAAGGCCGCAGCTGAACACGCCCAACGCCATTGTCCTCGCCACGGCGTTGATCCGCGGAAGGGTTCTCGTCACACGCAATGTCAAGGATTTCCCGGCACAGATGCCGGGCGTCCGGGTCCCCTATTTTCTCTAGCGAAAGCGCAAATCCATGTGTGGAATCATCGGTATCGTCGGCAAGGAAGAGGTCGCGGACCGGCTGGTCGACGGCCTCCGGCGCATGGAATACCGCGGCTATGACAGCGCCGGCGTCTGCACGGTCCATGACGGACAGCTCGTTCGCCGGCGCGCTCAGGGCAAGCTCGTCAACCTCGTGCGCGAACTGGCGCGCGATCCGGCGCCGGGCGAGATCGGCATCGCCCATACGCGGTGGGCGACCCACGGCGCGCCCACCGCGGCCAATGCCCATCCGCACGCGACGGGCGAACTCGCGCTCGTGCACAACGGCATCATCGAGAATTTTCGCCAGCTCAAGGAAGCGCTGACGGCGCGCGGCCGCAAGTTCGAGAGCGACACCGACAGCGAGGTCGTCGCACACCTGATCTCCGAACAGGTCGAGGCCGGGGTCTCGCCCGCCGAGGCGGTGAAGGCGGCGCTGCCGCAACTGCGCGGCGCCTTCGCCCTGGCGATCGCGTTCCGGCATTTCCCCGACATGCTGATCGGCGCGCGGCTCGGCTCGCCGCTGGTCGTCGGCTATGGCGAGGGCGAGACCTATCTCGGCTCCGACGCGCTGGCGCTCGCGCCGCTGACGCAGAAGATCACCTATCTCGAAGAGGGCGACTGGGTGATCATCACCCGCGAAGGCGCGCAGATCTTCGACAGGGATGGCCAGGCGGTCGCGCGCGAGATCACCACCTCGGGCGCTTCCGCCGTGCAGATCGAGAAGGGCAATTACCGCCACTTCATGCAGAAGGAAATCTTCGAGCAGCCGACCGTGGTGGCCCAGACGCTGCGCAGCTACGTCCGCCAGATCGACCAGAGCGTGGCGTTGCCGCAGATGGATTTCGATCTGTCCAAGATCAACCGCGTGACCATCGTCGCCTGCGGCACGTCCTACTATGCCGGCCTCGTCGCGAAATACTGGTTCGAACAGTTCGCGCGCCTGCCGGTCGACATCGATGTGGCCAGCGAGTTCCGCTATCGCGATCCCGTGCTCGAGCCCGGCGGTCTGTCGCTGTTCATCTCGCAATCGGGGGAGACCGCCGACACATTGGCCGCGCTTCGCCATTGCAAGGCGGCGGGCCAGACGATCGCGGTCGTTGTCAACGTCCCGACCAGCTCGATGGCGCGCGAGGCCGATCTGTTGCTGCCGACCCACGCCGGCCCGGAGATCGGCGTCGCCTCGACCAAGGCCTTCACCTGCCAGCTTGCGGTGCTCGCCGCACTCGCCGCACACCTCGCGGTCAAGCGCGGGCGGATGGACCGGGCCGAGGAGGCCGACGTCGTCAACCACCTGATCGAGACCCCCGCCGCGCTCAACGCCGCACTCGGCCACGACGACGAGATCGCCGCGATGGCCCATCTGATCGCGCCGGCGCGCGACGTGCTCTATCTGGGCCGCGGCCCCGACTATCCGCTGGCGCTCGAAGGTGCGCTGAAACTCAAGGAAATCAGCTATATCCACGCCGAGGGCTATGCCTCGGGCGAGATGAAGCACGGGCCGATCGCGCTGATCGACGAGGCCGTGCCGGTGATCGTCCTCGCGCCGTCCGGCCCGCTGTTCGAGAAGACCGTGTCGAACATGCAGGAGGTTCGCGCCCGTGGCGGCAAGATCGTGCTGATCTCCGACGCGGATGGTCTTGCCGAGGCGGGCGAGGGCTGTCTCGCGACGATCGAGATGCCCAAGGTCCACCCGCTGATCGCCCCGCTGGTCTATGCCGTGCCGGTCCAATTGCTCGCCTATCACGTCGCCTGCGTGAAAGGCACCGATGTCGACCAGCCACGCAATCTCGCGAAGTCGGTCACGGTGGAGTGAGGAGTCGCCGCAACGGCCGAAAGATTTCCCCAGGAAAGTCTGTCGAATGAGCTGTTGCGGCTGCCTCGCATTTACGAGCTGCTAACCAGTCGCCGCGTAGATATGCGGGCGTGAGCCACCGACAATCCGCAACCGCATCGCTTCCCAAGGAGCTGCCAGTCCTGGCGGTCCTCGGCTTGACCGATCCTGGCGATGGGGATTGGGCGCGGCTGCGCGGCCTCCAGTATTCCTGCCTGCCGCGAGCCATGGCCTCGCGGCTCTGCGCGCAGAGCCTGGCGGCCCTGGCGGCGGCGAGCCTGTTGCTTGGCCATGTTCCCGTTCTTCTCACGCTCGCATGGCTCGCGCTGCTGTGCGGCAGCCTCTATTTCGGAACGCGGATCGACCGCTCGTTGCACGACGCTGACCGTCGGCGCCTGTCGAGCGGCGAGGTCAACCGCCAGACCTTGAGTTCGATCGTCAACGCGCTCGTCTGGGTCTTGCCGATCGCCGTGGCCTCGCTGTTCCTCGATCCCGAGACGCGGCTCAAGCTGTGGACGGTCCTGGCCATGCTGATGACCGCCTCGGCGATCCTGCTGCCGGGCGTGCCGATGGGCACGCTTATGTTCACCGGCATCGTCGGTGGCGCATCGGTGGTAAGCTTCCTCGTCGCCGGCATGTTCGACATGGCCATGGTGGCGACGGCCTTCGTCCTGACCGTCTGCCTCGGCGCGGTCGAGGGTGCCAAGCGCTTCCTGCAGGCCAAGGTGGCCGAGGCCGGCATGGTCGAGAAGAGCGAGGTCGTCTCGCTGCTGCTGCGCGAATACGAAGAGGGGGAGGCCGACTGGCTCTGGCAGATCGACCCGGCCCGGCGCGTGCGTGGCGTCTCGCCCCGTTTTGCCTTCGCGCTGGGCATGGATACCGCCGAGATCGACGGCCAGCCTTTCGTCCAGCTCGTCGCCGGCCCCGCCTGGGAATCGGGCCAGTTCCACTCGAGCCTCCACGACCTGGCCGAGCGCCTGAAGCGCCGCGAGTCCTTCTCGAACCTGCTGATCCGCGTGACGATCAACGGGAACCTGCGCTGGTGGGAGCTCTCGGGCACGCCCAAGCTCGACGAACACGCCAATTTCGACGGTTTCCGCGGAGTCGGTTCCGACGTCACCGAGCAGCGCGAGTCTTCGGACAAGATCGCCTACCTCGCCAGCTACGACACGCTGACCGGCCTGCCGAACCGCATGATGCTGACCGAGGGGCTCGGCGACGCGCTCAAATATGCCGAGCAGTGGCGCACGCGCTGTGCCTTCCTGATGATCGACCTCGATCGCTTCAAGGCGGTCAACGATACGCTCGGTCACCTGATCGGCGACCAGCTTCTCGCCAAGGTTTCGAGCCGCCTCCGCGAGCAGATGAGCGAGAACGAGGTCTGCGGTCGCCTGGGCGGCGACGAGTTCGCCGTGGTCATCCGCGATGCGACGGATCTCAGCCGCGTCGAACGCGTCGCCGAACGCATCATCGCGCGTCTCTCGGAACCCTACGAGGTCGATCATCACACGCTCTATGTCGGCGCCAGCGTAGGCTCGGCGGTGGGGCCGCGCGACGGCAACACGGTCGAGACGCTGATGCGCAACGCCGACCTCGCGCTCTATCGGGCCAAGGACGGCGGCGGCAACGCGCACTACACCTACGAGCCCGCGCTCCACGCCCATGCCGAAGAGCGTCGCAAGCTCGAATTTTCGATGCGCCGCGCGCTCGAACGCAACGAATTCGTGCTGCACTATCAACCGGTTGTCGACGCCGAGAGCGAGCGCATCCTCAGCTTCGAGGCGCTGGTTCGCTGGAACAGCAACGAGCACGGCTTCGTCAGCCCGGGCAAGTTCATTCCTCTGGCCGAGGACACGCGCCTGATCGTGCCGATCGGCGAATGGGTTCTGCGCGAGGCCTGCCACGAGGCGGTGAACTGGCCCGGCGACACCAAGGTCGCGGTCAACGTCTCGGGCGAGCAGCTGCTCGATCCCAGTTTCGTCGGCAGCGTGGTCAGTGCCCTGGCCGCGAGCGGGTTGCCGGCGCACCGGCTCGAGGTGGAAGTCACCGAAAGCATCTTCCTGCGCGACGCGACCATGGCGCGCACGGCGCTCGAGAACATCATGGCGCTGGGCTGCGGCGTCGCGCTCGACGATTTCGGCACCGGATATTCGTCGCTCGGCTATCTGCGCCGGCTGCGCTTCTCGACGATCAAGGTCGATCGCAGCTTCGTCCAGGGCGCCGCGACGGGCAATCCGGAAAGCCTGGCGATCATCCGCGCGGTCGTCGCCATGGCCGACAGCCTCGAGATGTCGACGACCGCCGAAGGCGTCGAGACCGAGGCCGAACTGCAGATGATCCGCGAACTCGGCTGCCGCAAGATCCAGGGCTTCTTCTTCGGTCGGCCGATGCCGGCGAACGAAGCGAGCGCGCTGTTCCGTCAGTGGGACCTGCGCCAGAGCGGCTCGGCCGCCTGACGCAAGCGTCTAAGCCGGCTTGACCGGCCGCCTGTGGATCAGGCGCCGACCAGCCCGCGCACGGCGCTTTCGAACAGCGCGCGGCCGTCGATGCCGCCTTGGGCCTGTTCGATCATGCGCTCGGGGTGTGGCATCATGCCGAGCACGTTGCCGGCCTCGTTAAGCACGCCGGCGATCTGGCGGGCCGAACCGTTGACCTCTTCGGCATAGCGGAAAGCCACGCGGCCTTCGCCTTCGAGCCGGTCGAGCGTCGCCTCGTCGGCGAAGTAGTTGCCGTCGTGGTGCGCCACGGGAATGCGGATGCGCTGGCCCTTCATGTAGCCGGCGGTGAACAGGGTCTGGTTGTTCTCGACCGTCAGCGCCACTTCGCGGCAGACGAAGCGGATGCCGGCGTTGCGCATCAGCGCGCCGGGCAGCAGGCCGGCCTCGGTCAGGACCTGGAAGCCGTTGCAGACGCCGAGCACGGGAACGCCGTGGCCTGCGGCCTCGACCACCGCGCGCATGATCGGCGAGCGTGCGGCCATCGCGCCCGAGCGCAGGTAGTCGCCATAAGAGAAGCCGCCGGGCAGGGCGATGAAGTCCAGGTCCGCCGGGAGTTCGGCATCGCCGTGCCAGACGCGGAACACGTCCTCACCGGTGACCTCTTCCAGCGCGACCGCCATGTCGCGGTCGCAGTTCGAGCCGGGAAAGGTGATGACGGCGGCGCGGAAGTTCTTCTTCACGCAGAAATCCTTTCGACGCGATAGTTCTCGATCACCATGTTGGCGAGGAGCTTCTGGCACATCTCGTCGAGCTGCGCATCGGTGACCGTCTCGTCGACCTCGAGCTCGATCAGCCGTCCGGCGCGGACGTCCCGTACGCCCGAGAAGCCCAGGCCTTCGAGCGAATGCTGGATCGCGCGGCCCTGCGGATCGAGCACGCCGTTCTTGAGGCTGACATAGACGCGGACTTTCATCGCAAAGGCCTTTCGCGGGATCTGCAGGGTGGGATTCGTGCGGCCAGCCTATGGCTCCGTGCGCCCGAAGGAGCAAGCTTTTGGCCCGCTTTTACATTGAAAGCCCGCCGATGGCATGTCATCGCCCGGCTTTGCCCCATCACCCACGGAGCCTGCCAGCATGACCATCTCGTTCGAAGGACGCGTCGCGATCGTCACCGGTGCGGGCGGCGGCATCGGTCGGGCCTATGCGCTCGAGCTGGCGCGGCGCGGCGCGAAGGTCGTGGTCAACGATCTCGGCGGTGAGCGCGACGGCACCGGTCACTCGGACGCGGCGTTGGCGGTGGTCGAGGAAATCCGCGCCGGGGGCGGCGAAGCGATGTCGAACGGCGGCAATGTCGGCGAATATGGGCAGATGGTCGAGATGGTCGCCAGGGCCAAGGAAGCCTGGGGCGGCGTTCATATCCTGATCAACAACGCCGGCATCCTGCGCGACAAGACCTTCGCCAAGATGGAGCCCGAGGATTTCGAGTCGGTGATCCGCGTCCACCTGCTCGGCAGCGCCTTCGCCAGCAAGGCGGTGTGGGAGACGATGCGCGAGCAGAACTACGGCCGCATCCTCATGACCACCTCGTCGACCGGGCTCGGGGGCAATTTCGGCCAGTCGAACTACGGCGCGGCCAAGCTGGGCCTCGTGGGGCTGGCCAAGACGCTCTATCTCGAAGGCGCCAAGTACAACATCAGGGTCAACTGTATCGCCCCGACCGCGGGAACGCGCATGACCGAGGACATCTTCCCCGAGAAGGCGTTCAAGGCTTTCAGTCCCGAGTCCATCGCCCCGGCCGCGCTGTTTCTGGTGTCCGAGGACGCGCCGACCAATGCCATCGTCGGTGCCGGCGCCGGCGTCTACCAGAGCGCCTGGGTGACGCTGAACCGCGGCACCCTGCTGCCACCCGAGGAGCAGACCGTCGAAGGCTTCGCCGCCGCCTGGGACCGCATCAGCGCGCACAACGGCGATGCGCCGATGACCTCCGGGGTCGAGCAGTCCTACCACGCGATGGAACTCATCGCGGCGGCGGAAGCGAAAAGCTGACCCGCTAGGTCAGCCCTTCTTTTCGGCCTTTTTCTTCTTCATCGCGTCGTGGAATTCGTCGGCCCAGCCGGGCTTGACGAGTTGCTCGGCGCGCACGAGCCGCAGTTCGCCGTCGGCGACGTCGCGACTGACCGCCGAGCCCGCGGCGACGATCGCGTCGGCGCCGATCCGCACCGGCGCGATCAGCGCCGAGTTCGAGCCGATAAAGGCGCGTTCGCCGATCACGGTCTTGTGCTTGAAATAGCCGTCGTAGTTGCAGGTGATCGTGCCCGCGCCGATGTTGGCGCCGGCGCCGATCTCGGCATCGCCGAGGTAGGTGAGGTGGTTGGCCTTGGCGCCCTTGCCGAGAACCGCCTTCTTCATTTCGACGAAATTGCCGATCTTGCTCCGCTCTTCGAGCACGGCGCCGGGGCGCAGGCGGGCATAGGGGCCGACTTCGACCTTGCTGGCGATCGTCGCTCCCTCGATGTGGCAGAAGGCGTGGATGACGACGTCGTCGGCCACGGTCACGCCGGGGCCGAACACGACCTGGGGTTCGATCGTCACGTCGCGACCGATCTGCGTGTCCCAGGCGAACCAGACGGTCTCGGGCGCGATCAGGGTAGCGCCGTCGTCCATCGCCTGGCGGCGGCGGACGGCTTGCCAGCGGGCTTCGGCCTCGGCCAGTTCGGCGCGGCTGTTGATACCGGCGACCTCGTCGGGGTTCGTGGTGACCACGACCGCGCAGGTGGCGCCGTCGGCCGTGGCGATGTTGACGATGTCGGGCAGGTAGTATTCGCCCTGGGCGTTGTCGTTGCCGACACGGTCGAGCAATGCGAACAAAGCGTCCGAGCGCGCGGCGAGCAGGCCCGAATTGCACAGCCGCGTGGCGCGCTCGGCTTCGCTGGCGTCCTTGAACTCGACCATCTTGGCGATCCGGCCGTCGTCAGCGATCACGCGGCCATAGGCGAGGGCATCGTCGGGTTCGAAACCGAGCACGACCACGGCCGGCGCATCGGTCGCGTGGAGGCGATCGAGCATCGCGGCCATCGTCTCGGTGCGGACGAAAGGCACGTCGGCGTAGAGCACGAGCACGTCGCCCGCGAAGTCCGCGAGCGCTTCCCTGGCCTGGAGCACGGCGTGGGCCGTGCCGAGCTGCGGTTCCTGCACCGCGATCGTCGCGCGGCCGCCGAGCGCCGTCTCCAACTGGTCGCGGCCATGGCCGGCGATGACCACCAGGCGTTCGGCGCCGAGCGCGTTCGCGCTGGCCAGCAGGTGCTCGATCATCGGCCGGCCGGCGATCGGGTGGAGGACCTTGTGCCGGTCGCTTTTCATGCGGGTGCCCTTGCCGGCGGCGAGGACGACGAGGGCGAGCGGGGTATCGGTGGCAGCCATGATCATCCGCCAATGCCAGCAAATTCTTGCGGTTTCCAGAAGGCCGCGCCATCGATCGACGAATGGCAACGTTTCCTTTCGATGTCGTCGGCTTCGATCTCGACGGCACCCTGCTCGACACCCACGAGGATCTCGCCGCGGCGGTCAACCATGCGCTCGCGCTGATCGACCGCATGCCGGTGCCCGCAAGCGAGGTGCGCAAGCTCGTCGGCGGCGGCGCCAGGCTGATGCTGGAACGCGCGCTGACCTTGACCGGTGGCATTCCGGCGGAGGAATTCGACCGGCTGCACCACGAACTGCTCGCATTCTACGAGGCGAACATCGCCGTTCACACCAAGCTCTTTCCGGGCGGGCTGGCCATGCTCGACGGGCTTGCCGCGCGCGGGGTCAAACTGGCGGTTGTGACCAACAAGCTCAAAGGCCTGTCGGTCAAGCTGTTCGAGGAACTCGCGCTCCGTGACCGCTTCTTCACGATCATCGGCGGCGACACGCTCGGCGTCGAGCGGCGCAAGCCCAAGCCCGACATGGTCGAGGAGATGATCCGCCGCGCCGGCAGCCGCCGTGCCGCCTTCGTCGGCGACAGCAGCTTCGACACCGGCGCCGCCCGCGCCGCGGGCGTGCCCTGCGTCGCCTGCAGCTTCGGCTTCAACGATCTGCCCGTCGACGAACTCGGCGCCGCGGCGGTGATCGATCACTTCGACGAGCTAATCCCGACGCTCGAAGCGCTCTGACCTCGCCATATATACGCATTTCGCCCGGGCGGTTTGCCGGGTTCTTGCCTTGCCCCCGGGGCCATGCAACCTTGGCCCGGACAGCCGGCACGACCGGCGCAATCCACCAAGGGAGAGACCATGACCAGCCCCGGAGCGAAACTGCGCGCACTCATCGACAAGGGCGAGCACTTCGTCTGCGGCGACACCTATTCGGCGATCACCGGGCGAATCGTCGAGCATGTCGGCTTTCCGGCGGCCTATCTCGGCGGCCATGCCTGCAGCGCGTTCCACTATGCGGTGCCCGACAACGGCGTCTATTCGCAGGTCGAGCAGATCGAGCAGGCCAGCCGCATCGCCAACGTCATGTCGATCCCGCTGATCGCCGACGCCGACACGCTGGGTGAGACCGTGGCCGACGCCTATCATTACACGCGCCGCTACATCCAGCAGGGCATCGCCGGTTTCCATGTCGAGGACGAGCGCAATCCCAAGCATTCGAAGCACGTCAACGGTCTCTGGTCGATCGCAGACCAGCAGGCGCGGATCGACGCCGCACGGCGTGCGCAGAAGGATTCGGGCCAGGACTTCGTCATCGTCGCGCGCTGCGACGAGCTCTACACGAGCGAGATGGGCGGCGGCGGCACGGGCAGCTGGGACGAGGCGGTCAAGCGCGGCCATGCCTATCTCGAGGCCGGCGCCGACGTGCTGTTCTATCCGCCGCGGCCCGACTGGGTCGGTGATCTGGTCAAGGAATTCGGTGGCAACAAGGTCGCGACGATGGGCTTCTCGGTCCCTGGCACGGGCTTCAACATGGCGACCGGCGGCTGGGTGACGGCCGCGGCCAACCACCTCAAGATGATGCGCGAGCTCAAGGACGAGGGCCAGGTCAAGTCGGGCAACTGGAACTTCCCCGAGAAGTACGAGCTGATCGACCACCCGCTCTACGATGGGCTCATCGAGGAGTGGGCGGAGAAGACCGGCCGCCAGTCGCGCCCGAACCACGCGCCCTGATTTGACGTAACGTGAATGCGGTGTCCGCACCCGGGCCTTCGGTCCGGGACGGCGGAGCCTTGCCCGAAGAATGGGCCAAGATAGGAGAGACACTATGGGCAGCACAGACATGCTCGGCCTGACCGGCAAGGTCGGGATCGTTTGGGGCGGCGGCTTCGGCATGGGCGAGCGCTCCTCGCTGCGCCTGGCCGAGGCAGGGGCGGCGGTCGCGGTCGTCGATTTGCTTCAGGAGCGTGCCGAGAAGGTCGCGGCCGAGATCAACGCGATCGGCGGCAAGGCCGTGGCGCTCGTCGCCGACTGCACCGACGAGGCGAGCACCCAGGTCGCACTCGATGCGGCCGAGGCGGCACTCGGCCCGGTCGACGTGATGATCACGGTGATCGGCCTCGGCGTCTGGGGCCAGCTGCTCGACTTCACCATGGACCAGTGGATGGATTCGCACCGGCTCAACCTGACCTCGTTCTTCCTGCCGGCACGCGCGGTGGCGCGGTCGCTGATCCGCAACGGCAGGCCCGGCGCGATCGCCTGCGTCAGCTCGGTCAGCGGCCTGACCGCGGCGCCGAACCACGGCGGCTACGGCGCGGCCAAGGCGGGCATGATCAACCTCGTGCGGACGATGGCCAACGAGTGGGGCCAGCACGGCATCCGCGTGAACGCGGCGATGCCCGGCGCAGCGGCCACGCCGCGGCTCGAAATGCCGCCGGCCGCCCTGGAGAAGTTCAAGGAGATGCTGCCGTTGCAGCGTCCGGCCGAACCCGACGAACTGGCCAAGGCGCTGGTCTTCCTCGTCTCCGACATGGCCAGCTACATCACCGGCGACAACCTGCGCGTCGACGGCGGCTGGACCTCGCGCTTCCTGATGCAGGGCGGGGTGGGCGGCATGTCGAAGACGGCGAAGTAGGACGGTTAGACCCTCCCTCTCCGGGGAGGGGCTTATGCTCAGCTCAACGGATCGCGATAGGGCCCGGCCAGGTGGCCGCCGTCGACCAGCAGTTCCGAGCCCGTGCAATAGGCGCTCTCGTCGGAGGCGAAGAACAGCACTGCGTTGGCAATGTCCTCGACCCGCGCCATGCGCTTGATCGGCTGGCGCGCGATTGCCTTTTCGAGCCGCGCCATCGCCACCGGATGCATCGCGCGCTCGTGCGTGCAGTCGACGATCCCCGGGTGGACCGAATTCACGCGGATGCCGCGGTCGCCGAGTTCGAGTGCCAGCGCCTTCGTCATGCCGGTGACGGCGAACTTGGTCGCGACGTAGGAACTCAGGTGCGAGACACCGGCGAGTCCGTCGATCGAGGAGATGTTGACGATCGAGCCGCCGCCGCGCGCTGCCAGGGCCGG
>SECS01000214.1 GCA_004211435.1 Novosphingobium sp.
CCCAGCGGCACCGTGTTCGTCACGATCGCCTTGGGATCGCAGTGGCCCTTGTCCATCTGGTCGGCGATGTAGAGGAACTCCTTCATCGAATAGCCGACCGCGAACTGGATCGAGGCGCATTTGTAGCTGGCCAGGCCCGGGATCACCGGATCAGGCGCGGTGCAGAAACCCAGGCTGACGACTTTGCCGAACTGGCCGACGTGCATGATCGACTTCATCAGCATGCCCTCGGCGCCGACGCATTCGAACACGTGCTGCGGGCTGCCGCCCAGGGCCTCGATCACATCGCCGATCTCGTTGTCGCCATAGGGCACGAAGGTGTCGGCGCCCATTTCGAGGCTCAGGTCCTTGCGCCGCGACGAGCGCGACATGGCGACGATCCTGCCCGCGCCGAGGCGCCGTGCCCAGTAGATCGCATAGAGCGCGACCGTGCCGCCGCCGAGCACGAGCACGCGGTCGCCGGGCTGGATCTGCGCGAGCTTGACGCCGTAGAGGCTAATTGCCAGCGGCTCGATCAAGGCGCCGTCGGCCATCGACAGCACCGAGGGCAGCCGCGTGGCGACGCTGATGGGGACGCGGGCGAATTCGGCGAAGCCGGCCATGGCCGAGCCGGGGCTGGCACCGCAGAGCACGTTGTTGCCGTGCGCGCGGCACGACTGGCATTCGCCGCAGGAGACCGAGGGCAGCACGGCGATGCGCTCGCCCACTTGGAAGCTCGTCACCTCCTTGCCGACCTCGACGATCTCGCCGGCATATTCGTGGCCGAACTGCACACCCGCACCGAAGTCCCACATGCCGCCCTTGGTCATCGACAGGTCGGTGCCGCAGATGCCGCAGCGCGCGACTTTGATAATGACGTCGAGCGGCCCCGGTTCGGGATTGGGCAGGTCCTCGATCGTGATCGCGCCGCCCTGTCCGGCATAGATCGCGGCTTTCATGCCTTCTTCTCCACCAGATCGAACCGCTGGATATAGTCGCCGAACGGCTCGCGCGCCTGTTCTTCGGTCATGCCGTAGTCCTTGATCGCATAACGGTGCGCGCCGCGCGCGAGTTCGGGCTTGTCCTCGATCCGCTGCGCCATCGCCGCGCGCGTGTCGTCGGGGATGTCCATGTCGATGAAGGCGTAGATGCGTTCGAGCACGCCCATCGGATCGCGATGGAAATCGGCGTGGACCACGTCGAGCACCTGGCCCGGATGCTGTTCGCGTACCTTGTCGCAGCGGCGCACGGCGTCGGACCAGACGTTCACTTCGCGCACGAGCATGTTCTCGGCGCGCTGGTCGTATCGGCCCTCCTCATAGATCGGGTGCAGGTTCATCAGCAGCGAGACCAGGCTGGGGATCGCCTTGGCCGGGTCGCGGTGCGTCTGGATCACCTTGGCATCGGGATAGACCGCGAAGAGCAGGTCGAGGTTCTCGATATGGCCGGGGTTCTTCAGCAGCCAGCGCTTGTCGGGATCGTTCATGCCGATCAGCTGCACGCACTTGTAGTAATACGCGTAAGCGGCGCGCTCGTCCTGGCTGCGCTGCCAGGCGTCGTAGGTGGCCGAGGACCACGAGCACGACAGGATGTTCGAATTGAAGCTCTGATAGAGGAGCATGCAGCATTCGTGCACCTCCTCAGCGGCAATGTGGTGCGCCGCGCGCTTCTGCGGCGCCGCGGCATAGCGCGCCTCGATCACCGCCATCGACTTCTGGAATTCGGGATAGGCGGCCCAGCTGTCGAGCGGCGGACGCGGCATCGGGCTGTCGAGCAGCCAGGTCTGCAGCCCCTGGAAGCGCGGATCGACCGCCATCAGCCGGTGCAGCGCGGTCGTGCCCGTGCGCGGCACGCCGGTGATGACCACGGGGCTGACGATCGGCCTGGCGTCGAAGCCGGGGTTTGCCTTCATCGCCTTGATCGCGTGGGCGCGGCCCTTGAGCACGTGCACGACCTGGCCCCAGGCGGCGCGGTGGCCGTGCTCGGTGAAGCGCGGGTCGTAGTCCATCGACTGGAGGAAGACCTTGAGGCCGGGCAGGTAGTCGGCCGGGCCGAAATCGTCGCTGCCGACCTCGCGCGCGACGACGTCGTGGAGCTGGTCGAGCGCATCGCGGAACCGGGCGGGGGGGGCGTAGGTCAGGTCCATGTGGTCAGGTCCCTTGGAGATGAAATCCTCCCCGGCACGGGGAGGTGGCAGCGCGTAGCGCTGACGGAGGGGGTTCTCGGCCAAGCGCGGCGTGGGAGGAGAGCCCCCTCCACCACCGCCGCTGCGCGTCGACGGTCCCCCTCCCCGTACCGGGGAGGATGAACCAGCTCACACATCGGGCATGCCGCCGAGCGCCGGGCCGCCGTTCACCCCGATCGTCTGGCCGGTGATGTAGGAGGCGGCGTCGCTGGCGAAGAAGACGATCATGTTGGCCATCTCGTCGGGCGTGCCGGTGCGGCGCAGCGGGATCGCCTGGCCCATCGTCTCGGGCTCGAGCCCCGCGACCTGCCAGGCGTCGAGCACGCGAGGGCTCGCGATGGCGCCGGCGGCGACGCAGTTCACGCGAATGCCGTGCTTGCCCCATTCGGCGGCGGTGACGCGCGTGAACATCTGCAGCGCCGCCTTGGCCGCCGAATAGTGCGCGCCGCCGCGCACGCCGTTCTCGCCCGCGCCCGAGGAGATGTTGACGATCGCGCCCGACTTCTGCGCGATCATGTGCTTGCCCACCTCGCGCGTGGCGACATAGGCCGACTTGACGTTGAGATCGAAGATCGAGTCCCAGCCCTTGGTCGGGATCGTCTCGAGCGGGCCCATGCGCGTGCCGCCGGCGTTGTTGACCAGCACGTCGATGCGGCCGAATTCCGCGACCGTGCGCTCGACCAGCGCGATCACCGCGGCCTCGTCCTTGACGTCGGTCGGCACGGCCAGGCAGCGCTGGCCGCTCTCCGTGGCGATCCGGGCGGCCGCGGCTTCGAGTTCGGCGACCGTCCGGCTGCAGATGACCACGGAGGCGCCGAGCTTGGCGAGCTGGAGCGCGGTGGCATAGCCGATGCCGGTGGCGCCGCCGGTGACGATCGCAACGCGGCCGGAGAAGTCGAGCTGGTCGGCGATCACCAGCGCCGCCTCCGCTGGCAGGCGCGGACGCGCGTGCGCAGCTCCTGGTCGCGCTCCTCGGGGGTGACGACGGGGGTATCGGCGGGCAGGTGGTCGCGCAGTTCGGCCAGCTTCACGCGCTTGATCGTCGGCAGCGGCTCGCTGTCGCAGTCGTACCAGCGGCCGTAGATGCCGCCTTCGAGGAAGCCCGCGGGATCGAGCCAGTTGGGCACGCCGGGATCCTCGAGCGCGATCACCGCGCGGAACTTGCCGTCGGAAGACAGCTTGGCCATCGCGCCGTTGGTGCTCGACAGGCGGTAGACGTATTCGAGCGCGTTGAAATAGGGGTCGTTGAGCTGGATGTTCCAGTAGGGCGCGCGCGCGGGAATCTCGGTCTCGACGATCAGCGCCTCGTCGGCATCGAACTGGAAGTTCGCCGGCCAGTAGACCTGCTTGACCAGCGCGCCCTGCATGCGGATCGGCTCGAACACGTTCCAGCCGACGCGCTCCATCACGCCGTTCTGCATGGCGAAGTAGAGGTTGGTCTTGCGCTTGGGGAACTTTGCCATCTCGCGGATCTTGTCGAGGATCTGCTCGGGGGTGAGGCGGGGCTTGGGCGGCACCGGGCTCAGGCATTCGATCGACAGCTCCGGATCGGTCTCGTTGGCCCAGTCGTAGCGGCGATAGCGCAGGTACATCGCCCCGGCCTGGGGATCGATCTGCGCCCACTTGCCCGTATAGCCCGCAGGCCGCTCGGCGCTGAACACCACCTCGAAGTCCTCGCCGAGTGCGAGACCGAGGTCGGTGTCGTCGTAGTCGTTGTGCGCGTTGGGGCGCGGCATCTGGTCGACCGTGCCCGACATCTTGCCCTGGATCGTGAACGACAGGATCTTGCAG
>SECS01000215.1 GCA_004211435.1 Novosphingobium sp.
CCTTCAGCTATTTCGCCGAGATGCGGCGCGGCTTGGCGCTCGAGCACGTAACCCCCGGCATAGGGCCGGTTGTGCGCGGCACCGCGCCGCATCTCGGCGAAATAGCTGAAGGCCGAGCCCACGAGCCCACCCTGGCAACTCGCGCCGAAGCGGTCGCCAAGCACGAATTCGGGAGGGGCCTGGTGGCCGCGCAGGGCCAGCGGCGGCATCGAATGCAGGTCGAGCAGCAGCGCCGCACCCCAACGGTCGCGCAGCGCCGCCAGCGCTTCCGCCAGACTCGAATGATAGGGTTGGTGGATCCCGGCGATTCGCGCCGACAGATCCTGCTCGTCATGACGACGCTTCCACAGTTCGCCGATCCCCGGAAGACGCCGGGGAATCAGACCCAGGCCGCTGCGCGCGCGGCGTCCCGGGGTATAGGATCCGACGTCGGGCGGCGCGCTGCAACCGAACATGTCCCAATCGATGTCGTCGGCAGCGCGGTTGAGATCGAGCATCGCGCGCGGCGCATTGGCGATCAGCAAGGTCGCGCCCGTCGCCGCGGCGACGCTTTCGGCGAGCAGGTCGACATAGCGATCTTCGAGCCGCAGCGCCGCAAAGCCGGGATTGCGCATGCGCTCGAGCAACGATCCGGGATAGGCACGGCCCGCGTGGGGGACCGCGATAAGCACCGGAATGGCAGACGGTTCAGGCCCCGACAGCGTGAACGCATGCACGCCGGCCGAACCCGGAATTTGCCCACCAGTCGACCAGTGCGAATCGCTCGCGCTCGATTCGTTGCCCATGGGCCGAAGCTGGACTGTCGTTGCTCTTGTGTCAAAGTCGGCCGGTCGCGAAAGCAGGCGAGAATTTTAACTCGAAGCGCTATATAGCCCTACACCCCGCGGGCCGCCGTGCGCCCGCCCCAAGTGACGGACTTGAAGACCATGATTCGCATCCTGCTGGCCGAAGATGAGGAAGCCATGCGCGTATATCTCGCGCGTGCGCTGGAAAACGCAGGATACGAGGTCGTCGCCGTCGGCCGAGGTACCGAGGCCCTGCCTTATCTGGAGCAGGAGCACTTCGATCTGCTGCTTTCGGACATCGTCATGCCCGAAATGGATGGGATCGAGCTGGCGCAGCGCTGCGCCGAGCTTTCGCCCGAGACCAAGGTGATGTTCATCACCGGCTTCGCCGCGGTGACGCTCAAGGCGAGCCGCGAGGCGCCGCAGGCCAAAGTCCTGTCGAAGCCGTTCCACCTGCGCGATCTCGTGCTCGAGGTGCAGCGCGTGTTCGGTCACTCGGCGCAAGCCAGCATCTGATCGAGAAGTTTTTCGCAGAGCCAAGAAACCGGCTTGCATCGATCAAAAGGCCTCGCTAGAGGCCTGCCCCTGCCCGGCGGTTCCGCCACCGGAACCTGGGCGGAAAACTGGATAGTGCGGGCGTATAGCTCAGTGGTAGAGCACTATGTTGACATCGTAGGGGTCGCAAGTTCAATCCTTGCTACGCCCACCACTGTCCAGGCTTGAAAAGGCGCCGCGCGAGCGGCGCCTTTTTCGTTTCTACTTGCCCTTCCATTCGGGCTTGCGCTTCTGCGCGAAAGCCGTGGCACCCTCGCGCGCGTCTTCGGACATGAAGACCGCGGCGATATAGGGTCCCTGCTTGGCGTTGAGTTCGGCAACGTCCCACAGCCAGGAATCGCGGATGATCGCCTTGGAGGCGGCGACCGCCAGCGGGCCGTTCTCGGCGATCGTGCGCGCCAGCGCGCGCGCTGCCTCGATCGCCGGGCCGTCGGTCACGCGGTTGACGAGGCCGAGCTCGTACGCGCGCTGGGCTGTGATCGGGTCGCCGGTCAGCGCCAGTTCCATCGCCAGTTGCCGCGGCAGCAGGCGCGGCAGGTGGACGACCCCGCCGCCGCCCGCGACGAGGCCGCGCTTCGCTTCGGGAATGCCGAACTTGGCGTCGGCGTGGGCGACGATCATGTCGCAGGCCAGCGCCAGTTCCATGCCGCCTGCCAGCGCAAAGCCGTCGACCGCGGCGATGACGGGCTTCTTCGGCGTCCAGTCGGTCAGCCCGCCGAAGCCGCGACCGGGCACGATCGGCATCTCGCCGGCGAGAAAGCCCTTGAGGTCCATGCCCGAACAGAAGGTGCCACCGGCACCGGTCAGGATCGCGCAGCGCAGGTCGTTTTCGGCCTCGAGCCGATCCATCGCCGCGGAAATGCCTTCGGCCACGGCTTTCGACATGGCGTTGCGCGCCTCGGGACGGTTGATCGTGACTTCCAGGACGCCGTCAGCGACGCTGACCAGGACTTCCTCACTCATCTGCTGTTCCTCTCCGTTTTGCTGCTCCGGGAAGTGACTCGTGGCTGCCGCGCTGTCCAGCCTCCATTCGATCTGCGACTCGTTCGCGGCGGCCTTGCCAGCGGGTTTCGGACGTGCCAGAGGCTGCCCGTTTTCCATCCCCGGGAGTGATGAGCGATATGGCTAAGATCAAGGTGAAGAACCCCATCGTCGAAATGGACGGCGATGAGATGACGCGGATCATCTGGCAGTGGATCCGTGAACGCCTCATCCTCCCCTACCTCGATATCGATCTCAAGTATTACGACCTCTCGGTCGAGAAGCGTGACGAGACGAACGACCAGATCACCATCGATTCCGCCAATGCCACGAAGGAATTCGGCGTCGCGGTGAAGTGCGCGACGATCACGCCCGACGAGCAGCGCGTCGAGGAATTCAAGCTCAAGAAGATGTGGAAGTCGCCCAACGGCACGATCCGCAACATCCTGGGCGGCGTCGTGTTCCGCGAGCCTATCGTGATCTCGAACGTGCCCCGTCTGGTGCCCGGCTGGACCGATCCGATCGTGATCGGCCGTCACGCCTTCGGCGACCAGTATCGCGCGACCGATACCCTGATCCCCGGCCCCGGCAAGCTGCGCCTGGTGTTCGACGGCGCCGACGGCAAGTCGCTCGACCTCGACGTCTTCGACTTCCCCGGCTCGGGCGTCGCGATGGCGATGTACAACCTCGACGATTCGATCCGCGACTTCGCGCGCGCCTCGATGAACTACTCGCTCAACCTCGGCTGGCCGCTGTACCTGTCGACCAAGAACACGATCATGAAGGCCTATGACGGCCGCTTCAAGGATCTGTTCGAAGAGGTGTTCAACGCCGAGTTCAAGGCCAAGTTCGACGCCGCCGGCATCACCTACGAGCACCGCCTGATCGACGACATGGTCGCCTCGGCGCTCAAGTGGTCGGGCAAGTTCGTCTGGGCCTGCAAGAACTACGACGGCGACGTCCAGTCGGACACGGTTGCCCAGGGCTTCGGCTCGCTCGGCCTGATGACCTCGGTCCTGCTTTCGCCCGACGGCAAGACGGTCGAGGCGGAAGCCGCACATGGCACGGTCACGCGTCACTACCGCCAGCACCAGCAGGGCAAGTCGACCTCGACCAACCCGATCGCCTCGATCTTCGCCTGGACCCAGGGCCTGACCTACCGCGGCAAGTTCGACGACACTCCGGACGTGGTGAAGTTCGCCGAGACGCTCGAGCGCGTCTGCATCGAGACCGTCGAGAGCGGCAAGATGACCAAGGACCTCGCGCTGCTGATCGGTCCCGATCAGAACTGGCTGACCACCGAGGGCTTCTTCGAGGAAATCGTGAAGAACCTCGAAGCCGAGATGGCCAAGGGCTGACGAAAACGCGCTGCTTCATTCTCCCCGGCACGGGGGAGGTGGCAGGCGCGAAGCGAATGACGGAGGGGTTCTCGGCTGGCACGGCGCCGGATCGAGAACCCCCTCCACCGCCTTCGGCGGTCCCCCTCCCCATTCCGGGGAGGATTTTTTATGCCTCGCTCACGCCAGCGGCGCGGTCAGGTGCTCGCGCCGAAAACCGAAGCCGATCGCGCGCGCCGGCAGGCGCTGGAGCACGGCGAAGCGGTTCAGCAGCTTGAGAAAGCCCG
>SECS01000216.1 GCA_004211435.1 Novosphingobium sp.
CCGGCGATGGCGTGGGTGAAATCGAGCACCCGGATCCCGGCGAGCGGTGTCATGCGCGGTCGTCCCTCTCTGCTGAAAACGCCCCGGCCGCCGCCAGCGCGTCGGTATCGAAGCCGAGTTCGGCGAGGATCGCGGCATTGTCCGCGCCCGCTGCGCCGGCGGCCTGGGGTGGCACGGTCTGCGTCTCGGAAAAGGTGAAAGGCAGCGCCAGCTGCACCAGCGGTTCGGCCTGGCCGGCGAGCGGGACGTCGAGGACCATATCGCGCGCGCGGTTGTGCGGATGGGCGAGGGCTTCGGCCGGGCTGTAGACGGGCATGACCTGCGTCTCGGCCGCGGACAGCAGCGCGAACCATTCGTCGCGGCTCTTGGTCAGCAGGACCGCGGCGATCTCGAACTGCATCGCCGCATGGCCCGCCGGATCGTGCTGGCGCTCGGCGAATTCGGGCTTGCCGATCGCGACGCAGAAGCGGCGCCAGTAGGCGGGCTCCATATC
Organism: Novosphingobium sp.; assembly: GCA_004211435.1. Lineage (GTDB taxonomy): Bacteria > Pseudomonadota > Alphaproteobacteria > Sphingomonadales > Sphingomonadaceae > Novosphingobium > Novosphingobium anseongense. Next base: position 494 of record SECS01000216.1, read on the forward strand.
GGTGGTGCACAGATATTCCCCGTCGGCGCAGCGCCAGACGCCGCCCTTGGGATGCCAGGCGCCGAGCTCGGGCAGCTCGGTCAGATCGTCGTGCCGCCCCATGCCGACGAGCAGCAGCGGCATCGCGGCATCGGACATGGCGACGTCGACATGCTCGCCGCGCCCGCTGCGCGTCCGGCCCTGCAAGGCCAGCAGCAGCGCGATCGTGGCGTGGGCGCCGGTCAGCACGTCGGCGACCTGCAGGCCGGGCAGCGAGGGCACGGGCAGGCCGTTGAGCCGTGACAGCGTGCCCGCCAAAGCCAGCGCGAGCGGATCGTGCCCGGCCCGGCCCGCCAGCGGCCCGGTCTGGCCGGCGAAGCTGACCGAGAGATAGACCAGCCGCGGATTGAGCGCGCTCACCGCCTCGTAGCCATAGCCCATGCCGGCCATCACCCCGGGGCGATAGTCCTCGATCAGCACGTCGGCTTCGGCGATCAGCTTCTCGAGCACCGGGCGCGAGGCCTCGGCGCCGGGATTGATCAGCAGGCTGCGCTTGTTGCGCGTGTAGCTCGGTCGAGCGCGGCGGCGGGCCGCGGCGGCGGGATCGTCATCCTTGCCGAACATGGCCTGTTGCTTGGCCAGTTCGCGCGGGTGTTCGATCCGTACCACATCGGCGCCCATATCCGCGGCGATCCAGCTGGCATAGGCGCCCGGCAGGAAGCGCGAAAAGTCGACGATCTTGAGACCGTCAAGCGCCGGCATGACGCGCCTCCGCCCGTGCCGTAGCGGGGCCTTCGACGAAAGCCGTGATCGCCGCCTCGATCGCGGCGCCATCCTCGCTCTCGCGGTTGAAGTTGTCGGCGGTCAGCTCGAGCACGGGGAAGCCAGCGGCGCGTAGCGCGCGGACGACGAAGGGATCGGCGTCCTGCAAGGCCACTACACCGTCGACGCAATGGGTCTGCGCCTCGTGCACGTGCCAGGGTCCGGCCCAGGTCGGCATGCGCAGCTCGTCGCCCATGCAGATCACGCGGCTGGCCAGTGCCCGCAGCGGATCGCGTCCGCCCGAGAGATCGCGGATATAGCCGTCGGCGGCGAGCGCGAGATACATCGACCAGACGAAGACCGCGCCGTGGCTCTCCTCCCACTTCTGGTAGAAGCCCATCTCGCTCCATAGCCCGCGGCCGACCCACATCAGCCGCACGCGCTCGTTCGGCACCGCGGCGAGCCCGGCATCGACGCGGGCCTGGACCTCCTCGTAGAAGTCCTTGGCCGCGTCCCGCGCCCAGACGGTGCCGCGATGCCATTGCGGCACCATCGTCGCAGGCATCGAGTCGACCACGCCGATCGGCGCGGGCACCGTGCGCGCGACGAGATCGCGGGTCTTGCGGTAGTATTCCTCCTGCTCGTTCACCAGGTCCATGACCTCGGCGAAGCGCTCGGGCGAGAAGCTGCGGCCGGTCCTGGCTTCGAGCCGCGCGATGACCTCGCGGATCTCGGCGAGCATCAGGTCGACGCGCTCGTCCTCGAGCACCGTGTCCCAGTGCGCGGGCAATTGCGCCCACCAGTCGGCGAACAGGTCGGCGCGCGGGTCGGTTGTGCGTTCGTAAACGTAGCTCTCGGCGCCGACATCCTCGCCCCATTGCTCGAACAGCTTGAGCGTCGGGTCCGACGAGGCGACCGCGTGAACGAAGTCGGGCCGGGGCAGGCCGCCCCAGGGCGCGTGGTCGGCATCGTCGTCGAAAGCCGCGGCGAGACCTTGCGCGCTATAGGCCTCGACGTCGGCCGGATAGTCGCGCGCGCGCAGCAGGCCCTGGTAGCGGCGGCTCTGCTGCTTGGCAGCGACGATCGAGGCCCACCACTGGTTGACCACGAAGGGAATGTCGAGCGCGCGCAGGATCTCCTGCGGGGCATTGGCATTGACCATGGCGAAAGGCGCGCCCGCGGCCACCTGCTCGCGGACCGAAGCGAACCATTCGCGCTGGTAGGCGTTGACGTCGGCCACCGAGGACAGCGACTTGCGGCTGCGCGAGGGGCTGGGGCGGGGCTTGCCGGTGGCGGGTTTGGGAGCAGCCGCGGGTTTCTCGATCGCTTGGCCGGTGAGGATTGCGGTCAGGATTTCGGCGAAAGCCGCGTCGGGCACCGAAGCGCAGCGCAGCGCGGCGAAGCGCAGGTTCTCGGGCAAGGCGCGCTTGAGCCGCGCAACGTCCCAGGGCGCGGCTTCGTCGCCGTCGAGCGTCAGGTGGAGCACGAGATCGGCCTCGGCGGCGAGAGCAGCCTCGACCACGCGTCGGGCTTCGGCGCTCGGTGAAGCGACGCGCGGCGGGACGGCGTGTACGAGCCCCCAGGCGTGGGTTTCGCCGACGACCTGTGCGCCCGCGGCTTCGATCGCCTGGTAGAGTTCGGCGCCCTCGTGGGGCGTGCCGCAGACCAGCACGCGCCGGGCTACCAAACCAGACTCCGCTCGTGCTGAGCTTGTCGAAGCACCGGGCACAACGGTCGCGCCAGCACCCTTCGACAAGCTCAGGGTGAGCGGGGTTGGGGTTGGGTGGTGAGCCGCGATTTCCGTCGGTGCTTCGAGCAAGGTCACAAGCGCTGCATTGGCCCGGTCGACGGGCAGGATCGCGCAGGCGCCGATCAGCGCGAGCATGTCCGAACCCGCGATCCGGCCTTCACGGCGCAGTGCGTCACATCGCTCCAGCAGCACGGCTTGCTCCGCGAGCAGCGCCTCGGCCTCGGCCAGGCTCTTGTCCGTCGGTCGGTTGCCACCGAGCGAAACCAGCCAGTCGTCGAGCTGCGCGAGCCGCACCGCGTTGTAGGCGCGCGACGATGCGCGATCGATGTGCAGCAGGTCGCAGAAGTGCACCTGCTCCGGCACCGGCTCGCCCAACCGGCCGAGCTCGCGCAGCGCCGCAAAGATCTGCGGCTGCTCGCTGTCGGCCTGGGTGATCAGCACCGGCACCGCGGGGAGAGCCGGCGCCACCAGCGCTTCGAGCAGGCGGCGGCCGCGCGGGCCGATCTCGGCGGCGCCCATGATCGCATCGGCGCGCGGCGTCGCGGCCAGCCGCGGCGCGACGAGGCGCACCGGCTGGAACCCCGCGGCGATCAGCCGCGCGCGCGGGGCGTCGAAGCCCAGCGTGCGGATCGGCCGGCGGCCCGCGGCGAGCGCGGCGGCAACCTCGGCGTCGGGATCGGCATAGGCCGAGAGCAGCGCGGCCAGCATGTCAGATCGCCCCGGCCGCCTTGAGCGCGGCGATGCGATCGTCGTCGTAGCCGAGCAGGTCCTTGAACACGCTTTCGTTGTGCTCGCCGATGCGGACGGGCAGGGCATCGTCGAAACCCGTGGTCGCGCCCGAGAACTGGATCGGCACGCCGGCCGTGCGCAGGTCGATGCTTGAGCCGTAGGTCGGATGCTCGACCGCCATCGTCTCCTTGCGCGCGACGACGCGCGGATCGAC
>SECS01000217.1 GCA_004211435.1 Novosphingobium sp.
GATGAAAGCGGCGCGGTCACCAGCGCCGCCCTGCTGCGCACCGCGCGCAAGCTGATGGATGGAGTTGTCTTCGCATGAGCGCCGAAACCGAACAGCGTATCGTAAGCTGGCACGCCAACCCGTCTAAGCCCAGGTTCACCCCGCCGCCGGGCGCGGTCGATGCCCATTGCCACGTATTCGGCCCGATGGCGCAGTTCCCGTTCAGCGCCAAGGCGAAGTACCTGCCCGAAGACGCCGGGCCCGATAAGCTCTTCGCCTTGCGCGACCATCTCGGTTTCAGCCGCAACGTCATCGTCCAGGCAAGCTGCCACGGTACCGACAATGCCGCAACGCTCGACGCCATCGCCAAGTCCGATGGGAAAGCGCGCGGCGTAGCCGTGGTCGATCCCGCGATCTCCGAAGACGAACTGGCCGCGCTCCACGCCGGCGGCATCCGCGGCGTGCGCTTCAATTTCCTCAAGCGGCTGGTCGACGATGCCCCCAAGGACAGGTTCCTCGACGTCGCGCGGCGGCTGCCCGCAGGCTGGCACGTCGTGATCTACTTCGAGGCCGACATCCTCGACGAATTGCGCCCCTTCATCGACGCCATCCCCGTGCCGGTCGTGGTCGACCACATGGGTCGGCCCGAAGTGACCCAGGGGCCCGACGGCGCCGACATGAAGGCCTTCCGCCGCCTGCTCGATTCGCGCCACGATATCTGGTTCAAGGCCACCTGCCCCGACCGCCTCGACGCCGCGGGCGCCCCCTGGGACGCCTTTGCTGATGCCGTGGCGCCGCTGGTGTCCGACTATTCGAGCCGTGTACTCTGGGGCACCGACTGGCCGCATCCCAACATGGAGAAGGCGATCCCCGACGACGGCCATCTCGTCGACATGATCCCGCGCATCGCGCCGACCCCGCAACTCCAGCACAAGCTGCTCGTGGCCAATCCGATGACGCTGTACTGGAACGACTAGGTCAGGAACCTTCGGCCCTGCGCTTCGGCAGGGCCAGCAAGGCGACGGCCGCGATCAGCGATCCGCTGGCCATGATCGTCGCCACCGTGGCCAGGCCGAAGCCTGCCTGGAACAGCAGCCCGCCGACGATCGGGCCGAGCGCCGCACCGCCGCGCCCCACGCCGATCACGAAGCCCGTGCCGCCGCCGCGGATCGCGGTGGGGAACGAAGACGCGACCAGCGCATAGATGCCGACCACCGCAGCATTGGTGCAGAAGCCGCCCGCCGCTGCCGCCAGCGAGAGGCCTTGCAGATCGGCCTGGCCGAGCCCGAAAACCGTGACCATCACGGTCGAGGCGACCATGAACACCACCAGCAGGCCACGCACCGCGAAGCGCAGGCTCAGCGCGCTGAACAGGAGCCCGCCGACCAGCCCACCGACGTTCGCCCAAACCAGCACACCGCCGGCCGAGGACGGCGAGAAGCCCATGTCGACGACGATCTTCGGCACCCATTTCAGGATGAAGTAGAAGGTCATGATGTGGAGGAAATAGGCCGCGGTCAGCAGCACGGTGACCGGTGCCATGCCGCGCGTGAACAGCTCCGAGAGACCCGGCTTGCGCGGCGCGGCCTCGGGCGCGGGAAGCTGCGTCACCGTCGCATGGCCGAGCGCGCGCAGGCTGCGGTTGAGCCGGGCGAGCGTGTCGCCGCGGCGGTTCTGCAGCACCGCGCTCACCGGCTCGGGCAGCAGGAAGGGCACCAGCGGCAGGAACACCGCGGTCATGCCCGCGCCGAGCAGGAAGACGTCGCGCCAACCGCCGGTCTCGAGCAGCCCGCTGGCGATCGAGCCGCCGGCGATCGCGCCCATCGGATAGCCCGCGGCCATGATCGCGACGGCGGCGCCGCGCCACTTGTCATTGGCATATTCGGCGACGAGAGCATTGGTCACTGCCAGCATGCCGCCGATGCCGAGCCCGGTGAACAGCCGCGTCGCCGCGAGCGCGCCGATCGAGGTGACCTGGGTCGTGCTCAGCATGCCGAAGGCCATGATGACCAGGCAGCCGATCACCGTCGGCCGACGGCCGGCGCGGTCGGCGACCTGGCCGAGCAGCACCGAGCCGGCGGCCATGCCGATCAGTTCCATCGACAGCACGACGCCCAGTGCGGCGCGGTCGATGCCCCATTCCTTGGCGATGCCCGGCGAGGCGAAGCTGATCGACAGCACGTCGAAGCCGTCGAGCGCGTTGAGCAGGACGCAGAGGCCGATCGCCAGCACCTGCCGCGCCGTCATCGGCGCCTGCGCCAGGGTGCGGCGTGGATCGCCGGTCGCCATCGTTGCCATTCGTCTCTCCCTCGCGCGCCGCCTTATACTGGCAAGCCGACGTAATTCTCTGCAATAGACGTCTGCGCCGCTGTGCTCGACGCAATGTAGTCGAGTTCGGCCACCTGCATCGCCCGCTCGAACGGTCCATCCTCGGGAAAGCGATGCATGAGCTTGGTCAGCGACCAGGAGAAGCGCTCGCTCTTCCACACCCGCGCCAAGGCCCTGGTCGAATAGCCGGCGACCGCATCGGCATCGTTGCGGGCGAACCAGGCGACCAGCGCCTCGGCGGCATAGTGGACGTCGCTCGCCGCCAGGTTCAGGCCCTTGGCGCCGGTCGGCGGGACGATATGCGCGGCGTCGCCGCAGAGCAGCAGGCTGCCGTGGCGCATCGGCTCGAACACGTAGGAGCGCAGCGGCGCGATCGACTTCTCGAGCGCCGGCCCGCGCACGATGTTCGCCGCAGCCTGCGGACCGAGGCGGATAGCGAGCTCGTCCCAGACGCGATCGTCGGACCAATCCTCGACCTTCTCGGTCAGCGGCACGTCGACGTAATATCGGCTGCGCGTGTGGCTGCGCATCGAGGCGAGCGCAAAACCGCGTTCGTGGTTGGCATAGATCAGTTCGGGATGGCACGGCGGCACGTCGGCCAGGATGCCAAGCCAGCCGAACGGATAGACCCGCTCGAACTCGCGCGCGACCGAGGCCGGGATCGCCTTGCGGCTCGGGCCGTGGAAGCCGTCGCAACCGGCGATGAAGCGCGCTTCGAGGCGGTGTTCGATGCCGTCCTTGGTATAGGTCACGTAAGGCGCGTCGCTCTCGATGGCGTGGAGCGCGACGTCGCCGACGCCGTAGATCACCTCGAGCCCACGCTCGGGCGCGGCCTGCATCAGGTCGCGGGTAATCTCCGTCTGGCCGTAGACGACCACGGTCTTGCCCGTGAGATCGGCGACATCGATACGGATCAGCCGCTCGCCATCGGCGAGGTTGAAGCCCTCCTCGACCAGGCCTTCGGCCTTGAGCCGCGCGTCGAGCCCGAGCCGTTCCATCAGCCCGACGGTGACCTGTTCGAGCACACCCGCGCGGATGCGGCCGAGCACGTAGTCGGGCGTCTGGCGTTCGAGCACGACACAGTCGACGCCCTCGGCACGCAGCAGGTGGCCGAGCAGCAGCCCGGCCGGGCCGGCACCGATGATCGCGACCTGGGTCTTCATGCCGCTCCTCCATCCACGAGCATCAGTGCATCGAGCGCGACGATGCCTTCGCCCTCGGGGTGGAGGATGACGGGATTGAGGTCCAATTCGACCAGCGACGGTTCGATAAGAAGCACGGCGCTGATCTGGCGGATCATCCGCGCCAGGGCACGCACGTCGAGCGCGGGCGAGCCGCGATAGCCGCGCAGCAGCGCCGCGCTCTTGAGCTGCATCAGTTCGGCGACCACCGCATCCTCGGACAGGTCGGGCGTGATCAGCCGGACGTCCTGGAGGATCTCCGCGGTCACCCCGCCGAAGCCCGCGAGCACGACCGGGCCCCATTCGGGATCGTTGCGCGCGCCGACGATCATTTCCATGCCGCGCTGGCCCATGGCCTCGATCAACACGCCGTCGAGCGCGATCGAGGCGTCGTAGGCCGCGACGTTCGCGTGCATGCGGTCCCAGGCCGCGCGGAC
>SECS01000218.1 GCA_004211435.1 Novosphingobium sp.
ATCTCGCCGCCCGCACCCTTCTCCTGTCCCTCGAGCGTGCGCATGACTTCGGGCTGGAGAATGTAGCGCCCCGAAATGATCAGGTTCGACGGAGCGTCTTCGACCTTCGGCTTCTCGACCAGGCCGCGCACCTCGGTCAGCGCGCCGCCGAAGCCGTCAAGCCGATCGCCAGGGGCGATCACGCCGTAACTGGAAACGTCTTCGCGCGGGACTTCGAGAACGCTGATCAGGTTGCCGCCGATCTCGTTGTAGGCCTCCACCATCTGCTTCATACAGCCTGGCGACCCGACCATGAGTTCATCGGGCAGGAAAATCGCGAAGGGCTCGTCGCCGACGATGGCGCGCGCGCACCAGATCGCGTGACCCAGCCCCAGCGGCACCTGTTGGCGCACCGTGATCAGATTGCCGGGCTGGACCCAGGTCCGCTCGAGCGCGTCGAGTTTCTTGTTGCGGTCCCGCATCGTCGTCTCGAGCTCGAAGGCATGGTCGAAATGCTCGACCATCGCGGTCTTGCCGCGGCCGGTAACGAAGATGAGTTGCTCGATCCCCGCCTCGCGCGCCTCGTCGACCGCATATTGGATCAGCGGACGATCGATGATCGGCAGCATCTCCTTGGGAATGGCCTTCGTTGCCGGAAGGAAGCGCGTGCCGAGGCCTGCCACCGGAAACACTGCTTTGCGAACCGGCTTGCGGAGCGATTGTGCGTTCATGGGCAGAGCATAACGCGATTATTTGTGCAGTGCAGTGAAACTTGCACCAGGATACCGCATGCCGAGGTCCGATCATCGCAGCCGAGGCATCGCCATAGCCCTCCATGTTCGACTATGAGACGGCGGTAGTCGATCGTTAACCATGAAGGCATAAGCAAACCGGCCATGCGCACCGTCCTCGTCACCGGCACGGCCGGCTTCATCGGCTTCCACCTCGCCCGTCACCTGCTCGCCGAAGGGTTCCGCGTCGTCGGCGTCGATGCGATCACCGACTACTACGACGTCGGCATCAAGCACCGCCGCCACGCCCTGCTGCGCGAGAGCAATGCCTTCAGCGCCGAGGAATTCGACATCCTCGACCACGAGCGGCTGATGACCTTCGCACGGCAGGCAAAGCCCGACGCGATCGTCCACCTCGCTGCTCAGGCCGGCGTGCGCTATAGCCTCGAGCATCCCCGCACCTATATCGACACCAACATCACCGGCACCTTCAATGTCATGGAAGTGGCGCGCGAACTCGGCGTCCAGCATCTGCTGATGGCCTCGACCTCGTCGGTCTACGGCGCCAACGAGGACATGCCCTTCAGCGAGACGCAGAAGTGCGACACGCCGCTGACGATCTATGCCGCGACCAAGAAGGCCAACGAGGAGATGGGGCATTCCTATGCCCATCTGTGGAACCTGCCGGTCACCATGTTCCGCTTCTTTACGGTCTACGGACCCTGGGGGCGCCCCGACATGGCGCTGTTCAAGTTCACCAAGGGCATCCTCGAGGGGACGCCGATCGACATCTACAACCACGGCCAGATGTGGCGCGACTTCACCTATGTCGAGGATCTCGTTCGCGGCATCCGCCTGCTGATCGACGCGGTGCCCGAACGGCCCGCGAGCCGCGACGCCGTGCCCGCGGGTGACAGCCTCTCACCGGTGGCGCCGTTCCGCGTGGTCAACATCGGCAACAGCGACAAGGTCCGGCTCGAGGATTTCATCGACGCGATCGAGCAGGAACTCGGCAAGAAGGCGATCCGCAACTACATGGACATGCAGCCGGGCGATGTTCCGGCGACCTGGGCCGATGCCTCGCTGCTCCAGACGCTGACGGGATACAGCCCTAAAACCGATGTGCGCGAAGGGGTTAGCCGTTTCGTCGCCTGGTATCGCGACTACTTCGCGGCCTAGGTCATCCACACAGCAAAACGGCAGCAGGGCTTGCGCCACTGCTGCCGTCTCGGCCCGCAAGGGGGAGGCGCCGTGCGGCGCGGCCCGGTTACTGGCGGATGCTGACGATGTTGCCGATGCCGTTCTGCGAGACGAAGGCCACGCTGGCGTTGGTGCCCTGGTAGACCGAAGCCTGGTTCTGGTTGCCGAACTGCAGGATCGAGGCGAAAGTATTGTCGGCGAACTGCTGGGTGCGCGCTTCGTTGCCGATGCCGTCCTGCAGAATAAAGCCGACGTTGTTGTTGCCCTTGGTCTCGAGCGAAGCGAAGTTGTCCGAACCGCGCTGCAGCGCGACCTGGAGGTTGTTTTCGCCGGCCCAGGCATACTGCTGGCGGTTGTTGTTGGCGTCGGTGTAGTCCGCCTTGCCCTCGCCCGAGACGCGCTGGAACTTGCCGAGATCCAGGCCGAGGCCGAGGAAGGCGAGTTCGGCACCGCCGCCGCGCGAGTTGAGCGCGGGCGAGATCTGCTCGGCCGAAGCGGCGTCCGCGAAGCGGATCACTTCGGTAGTTGCCTGAAAGCTATAGCTTTTCCCGGTGTCGATCGCATCGACCTGGGCGACGAAGGGGCTCGCGACCGACTTGCTGGCGACCTGGTCCATCGCGGCCGACTTGGGCGCGCCGAGGGCGATCTGATCGACGAAGGCGTCCGACTGGACGGCCAGAGCGGGCGAAGCGGCGAAAGTAAGGGCCGCAGTCGCGGCGGAAATCATGATGTCGATCTTGCGCATTTTTCTGCTGCCTTCTCTCGGATGTTCGATGAGGCAGAATTTATGCGCCGGCGGTAAAAACGTAGTTCTCTTGCAGCGTTAACGGATATTTACTTATCGAGAGCGGTTTCGGCCACCAGATCTTCGCCGTCATACACGCGCAAGTGTATGGAATAGTGATCGGATTCGCCGAGCCGACCGAACGAAACCTGCGACAAACGCGCCGCCAGGCCCGGTGCAACCGCGACGCGACCGCCCTGCGACACGCTTGAACGGCCGCCAGAACCGCGCTTTTCGCCGACGAGTTCATAGCGCAGGGTTAACGCCGAATCGGCGCTGGCATAGCCGACGAAGAGCGAGCCGCCCGCCGCGTCGGGCTCGGCCGCGATCCAGACCTTTACGGGTTCCGTCACTGTAGAAGCTCCTGCGCTCGTCGCGCCCAATAGGCCGGCGACACCGGCGAGAAAGGCTGCGAAGCGTGCGCGCATGGGTTCAGTTGCCGGTCGGCGGTGCAGCGGTGCCGCCGCCGGGCACGATGACCGGCGCACCGTTGGTGCCGGTGCCGGTGCCGCCCGTGGCGTTCTGCAGAGCCTGGGCCGCGGCCTGTGCGGCGACGGCCTGGGCGACGGGCGAGTTCGCGATGTCGCCGGTCGAGAGGCGCAGCGCGACCTCGCCGGCGTCGGGGGCATTGCCGCGCGCGAGCTGCTCGGCGGCGCCGCGCTGGCTGTCGCGCTCGTTGGCGCTGGTCAACAGCGACTGCTCGGCCGAGACCAGTGCCACCGGCGCCGCAGCCTCGACGACGATCGAGCAATCGACCCCCTTGGGCGCGGGACCGCGACCCTGGGCCGCGCGGTCGCAGGCATCGACGAGGCCCGGCGGCAGCGAGGCGAGGCCGGTGGGCGCGTTGCGTGTCGAGAGCTGCGAGGTCGGCGCGTTGCCGGCCGAGCGTGACGAGAGCTGGCCGAAGCGCGGATCCTGGCCCGCGCGTGGCGTCGCGACCTGACCCGCGGCGGCGGGCGAGGCGGTGCGGCTGACCTGGGCCATGCCGGTCGAGGGACGCCGGTCGGCATCTCCGATCTGCTCGACCGCGCGGGTGTTCGCGGGGGTGACCTGATCGACGAACAGATCGTTGCGCTGCGCGGACGCCGAAGCGGCGCCGATCAGCGCGGCGCCGGCAAGCAGGACGGTTCGCAGTGTCATGTCAGGTATCCTCTGGCAGCAACCTTTACTGCCGTACGTTAGCGAAGTTCCCGTTCCCTGTCTGGGAAATAGTGCTCACGCTGCC
>SECS01000083.1 GCA_004211435.1 Novosphingobium sp.
GGATGCAGCTTCTTCACGCTGTCCTGCAGTTCGAGCATGTAGCGGTGGTGCCCGGCGATGTTCCACCAGGCGACTGCATGGTCGGTGTAGAAGAAGGTCGGCAGATAGGTCAGCCAGTAGACGATTAGCGGCACAGAGCCGAGCCAGAAGGCGGCTTCGATCAGCGACACGCCGGGCACCGGTCCCGTGTCGCTGCGCGTCAGGAAATGCCGGCCGTGATCGCGCAGGCGCTGAACCAGGAACAGCACCCCCGGCAGCATCGCCGCCGGCGCGATCGACCACTTGGCGCCGAGCGCCAGGCCGAAGCAGGCGCCGGTCAGCGCCAGCCGCCAGCGCGCCCCCTTCGTGGGCAGGCGCATCGCCGCGGCGAATTGCCAGAGCGCGATCATGCCGAAGCCGGCCATGACCATGTCGAGCATGGCGATGCGGCTTTGGATGAACCAGGCGAAGCCCGTGGCGACGAGGAACAGCGCGCTCAGGCTGGCGAAGCGGCGCAGGCTGGCCCACCACATCAGTCGCCCGAAGGCGAAGAGGCCGAGTGCGCCGAACAGCGCCGAGGGCAGGCGCCACGCCAGAGGCGTGTCGCCGAGCAGCGCGATCGCGGCGGCGATCGCCTCCTTGCCGAGCATCGGGTGCTCGGGATTGGCCGACTGCAGTGCCAGCAGCTTGCGCGCCGCGGGGACGTAGTGGACCTCGTCGAAGTAGATCTTGGTCGGGATGCCGAGCCGGTGCCAGACGAGCGCGAGGAAGGCGAGGGCGATCCCGGCCGTCCAGAAAAGCGGGTCGCGGTCTTGCACGGGCGAGGTCTGCATCGCCGCGTCGGATAAAGGAACCCGGACAAAAGACAAAGCCCCCGAAGCGAGGCTTCGCGTTCGACTTGCGCCGGAATGCCGCGACTCCTAAAGCCGGCACCTATGAAACGCTCTACCGGACAGGACCGCTCGATCACCTCGAAATGGCGCCCCGCCACGCATGCCGTGCGTGCCGGCACCTGGCGCTCGGAACAGGGTGAGACCAGCGAGGCGATGTTCATCAACTCGGGCTACACCTACGACAGCGCTGCCGAAGCGGCCGCGCGCTTCGCCGGCGAGAAGCCGGGCATGACCTATTCGCGCACGCAGAACCCTTCGGTGCAGATGCTCGAAGAGCGCATCGCCATGATGGAGGGTGCCGAGGCCTGCCGCGCCCAGGCTTCGGGCATGGCGGCGATGACCGCGGCCCTGCTCTGCCAGCTCTCGGTCGGCGATCATCTCGTCGCGGCCAAGGCCATGTTCGGGCCTTGCCGCTGGGTGATCGACAATCTGCTGCCGCGCTTCGGCATCAGCGCCTCGTTCGTCGACGGCCGCGACAACGACGCCTGGGAAAGGGCGATCGAGAAGAACACCAAGGTCTTCTTCTTCGAGACGCCGGCGAACCCGACGCTCGACGTGGTCGACATTGCCTTCGTCTCGGCGCTCGGCAAGGCGCACGGCATCGTCACCGTCGTTGACAACGCCTTCTGCACCTCGGCGCTGCAGCGGCCGCTCGAACTCGGTGCCGACGTCGTCGCCTATTCGGCGACCAAGCTGATGGACGGCCAGGGCCGCGTGCTCGCGGGCGCCGTCTGCGGCTCGAAGGACTGGATCGACGGCAAGCTGCTGCCCTTCCAGCGCAACACCGGCCCGACCCTGGCGCCGTTCAACGCCTGGATCGTGCTCAAGGGGCTCGAGACGCTCGACCTGCGCGCGCACAAGCAGAGCGAGAACGCGCTCAAGGTCGGCCGGTTCGTCGAGGAACGCGTGCCGCGCATCCTCCATCCGGGCCTGCCCAGCCACCCGCAGTACGATCTCGCGCGCAAGCAGATGAGCGCCGGCGGGGCGATCTTCTCGATGCTGCTCGACGGCGGGCGCGAACAGGCCTGGGCCGTGCTCGATGCGCTCGAACTGATCGACATCTCGAACAACATCGGCGACACGCGCTCGCTGATCTGCCACCCGGCCTCGACGACGCACAGCTCGATCGGCGATGCGGCGCGCGCCGAAATGGGCGTGGTCGACGGCATGTTGCGCATGAACGTGGGGCTCGAAGATCCCGACGATCTGATCGAGGATCTCGACCGGGCGTTCAAGAAGGCCGGGCTTTGACCCGGCTCACCGCCGAATTCGACAGGACCGGTGTTGAACGCCTCGGATTCAGGCGTTAGGTTCCGGCCGCTATGAAGGAACTCTTCCAGCACGCCGCGATCACCCCGGTCAGCGTGATCGACGCGAGCGGCGCAGCCGTGGCCGCTGCGAGTGGCGGGATCACCGTGCGCGTCGCGGTGAACTTCCTGCCCGAACAGTCGCGGATCGAGGCGAGCAAGTGGTTCTGGGTCTACCACATCCGCATCGAGAACGATTCGGATGAGACCGTCCAACTGATCACCCGCCACTGGCGGATCACCGATGGTCGCGGCATGGTCAACTTCGTCGACGGTGACGGCGTCGTCGGCGAACAGCCGATCCTGCGCCCGGGGCAGAGCCACGACTATGTCTCGGGCTGCCCGCTGACCACGCCGCACGGTTCGATGGAAGGCCACTACACCTTCCGTCGCCACGACGGCTCCGAATTCCAGGCGGCGATCCCGTTCTTCCCGTTGGCGGCCCCAGCCACCGCGGGCTGATCCGGTCTCACTCCCAGGCGTTGTATCCATCTCGGCTTTGCCATAGGACCGAGGCATGAAGCGCACCCATCTGCCGCTCAACGCCCTGCGCGTCTTCGATGCGGCCGCCCGGCATCTGTCGTTCACCCGCGCCGCCGACGAGCTGGCCGTGACCCCGGCCGCGGTCGGCCAGCAGATCCGCGCGCTCGAAGACCTGCTCGGCGTCGTGCTGTTCCGCCGCACATCGAAAGGCCTCGAACTGACCGACGAGGCGACGGCCGGCCTCGAATCGCTGCGCACCGGTTTCCTCCATTTCGAGGACGCGGTGCAGGCGATGCAGGCAGGCCAGTCGAGCCACGTCTACACGATCGCCGCGCCGCGCGACTTCTTCGTCGCCTGGCTGGCCGAGCGGCTTGCCGCCTTCCGCGCCGCCAATCCGCAGGTCCGCTACGTCCTCGTCGACGGCGAGATGACCGATTTCACCGAGGCGAATCTCGACATCGCCGTGCGCTGGACCGAAGGGCCGGGCGATCTCGAGGGCGTGGCGCTGGGCGAGCCCGAGCGCGTGACCGTGGGCGAGGGCGAGTGGATCGCCTGGCCTGGTGACCTCGCGCATATCGAGGGGCACGAAAAGGCGCCGCTGATCGTCGGCGACGCGGGCGAGGCGATCGCCGCGGCCGCTGCGGGCCTCGGCCGCGCGCGCGTGCCCGCGCTGCTCGCGCAGAGCTGGATCGACGACGGCCGCGTCAAGCCGGAAGGGCCGATCGAGATCGGCCGCCGCGGTTACTGGCTGGTCGCGCCGCTGCCGCAATGGCGGCAGAAAAAGGTCAAAGCGCTGGTCGCCTTCCTGTCCGGCGAATAGGGAACGCGGGCAGGGACGAATGTCCCTGCCCGCACCGATCCTATCAGCGCCGGCTGCGGCGATACACGCGGCGGCAGTTCTTGTTGTATTTGTTGCGCGCGATCTCGTGGCCCGCGATGCCGCCCCCGACCGCACCGATGATCGGCGCACCGCGCCCGCCGACGATCGCACCCAGCACCGCACCGCCCGCCGCGCCGACGACGGCACCTTCGGTCTTGTTGAGCCGGCGGCAGCTGCGCGCCTCGGCGCTGGTGGCGGTTCCGATCGTGAGAGCCGCTGTGGCGAGAATAAGAAGCGAACGTTGCATGGCTGTCATCCCTTGAACTGGTTCCCGCACAAAGCCCAGCCGGGCGCAATGTTCCAGACGGGCGGTGCTGCCAAGGCGATGAAAGGCCCGTCGGACGCGACGGGCGTTGCCTGACAGGCTGCTGGTGGTCAGACTGGAGCTTCGCGATCGAGGAGGACGATACCGTGAAGAAGACCCTCTGGCCGTTGGGCCTTGCTGCCGTCGCTTTGGCTTCGCTCGGCTGGACCGCGCGCGCCGACGCCGCGCCCGCCGACATGCCGGCACCGCCGACGGTGGCCGGCTGGCAGGATTTCGTCGAGAGCCTGCGCACCTTGCCCGAGCGGATGCTGGCGAAACTGCCCGAAGCCCAGCGTCGCGATCCGCAGGTCCAGCAGGAGGTGGCGCGGCTCGCGCTCGAGGCGCTGGCTTCGCAGACGCTCGAGGCGATCGGCGGTGACGGTGATGCGCCACAGTTCCTGCCCTCGCTCGGGCAGGTGCTGAACGTCGGCCAGCCCAATGCCGATACGATCTACCGCAGCGCGACGATCACGCCGGGCGGCACCTATCGCTTGCGCGGTCAGCGGGGGAACGTGTCCCTGGCGGTGATGCAGCAGGTGTTGCCGCCGGCCGAACGCAACCAGGGCGCCGCCGCACAGCTCGACCTGTCGAAGCTCGCGGTCGACAAGGACGGTCGCTTCGACGTGCTGCTGAGCGCGACCAAGCCCGCGAGCCATGCGGGCGACTGGTGGGAGCTGAAGCCCAGCGCGAACCGGCTGATGGTCCGTCTCGTCAGCGCCGACTGGGGCAAGGAGGTCGAACCGACCCTCGCCATCGAGCGCCTCGATCGCGCTGCCGAGCGTCCGCGCCCGCCCGCGGCGAAGCTCGAACAGCGGCTGCGGGCGCTGCCCAAGCAGGTCGATTTCATCGCCCAGCTCTTCGTCGATCATGTCGAGAAGCTGCGTCAGGAGGGCTTCGTCAACAGCCTCAAGATCTTCAACCCGCCGGGCTCGATCCTGCAGGGCCAGTTCTACTACGAAGGCACCTACGATCTGAAGGACGACGAGGCGCTGATCATCGAATCGCCGATTCCGACCAAGTGCGACTATCGCTCGTTGATCCTGACCAACGAGATCTACGAGACCACCGACTGGTACAACAACCATTCGAGCCTCAACCACGCCCAGGCGGGTGCCGACCCCGACGGCAAGCTGCGCGTCGTCGTCTCGGCCAGGGATCCGGGCGCGAAGAACTGGCTCGACACCGCGGGCAATCCGACCGGGATCATCCAGGGGCGCTGGACGGGCTGCGACAGCCAGCCGATCCCCGTCACGCGCAAGGTCAAGCTGGCGGAGGTGCTGAAGGTATTGCCCAAGGGCGTCGCCACGGTCACGCCCGAGCAACGCCAGGAAATCATCCGCGAACGCCGGCGCGCGCTGCAGGAACGGCCGCTGTGGTGAGGCTTTGGAGATCCTCCCTCATCGGCGGAAGATCGAACAACGAAAAAGCCCCGGACTCGCGTCCGGGGCTTTCGTGTTTTCGCCTCTGCGATCCGATCAGAAATCGAATTCGAGGATCGGACCGTCGAAGTTGCCGGCGAGCAGTTGATTGGCCTGCGCCAGCTTCTCCTGCGGAACGCCGGAGATGTAGCCGTCGATGATCCGCTGGTAGTTGCTGATCATGCCTTCGACGTCGCGCGACAGGCGCATGAATTCGAAGCCCTTGGCGTGCATGCCCTGCTGCTGGATCGGGATGTTCGCATAGTCCTGCCGCGGGATCGGCGGGAATTCCTGGCTGTCGTAAGGCAGGATCGTCGGCTCCATGACCGGCTCGGGCTCTTCCCCTTCGGGGAAGGTGGTGAGCGACCACAGTTCGAAGAAGCACGATTCCGGACCGAGCGGCCGGATGCGATAGGCCGAGAAGCTGCTGAAATAGGGCAGCAGGAAGTAGTGCGGGAACAGGAACTCGACCGACTTGATCGGATCGCTCTGGGTCACCGCGCACAGGTCCGGCACGGGCTCGCCGCGTGCCTGAAGCTGCGTGGAGATCTGGTGCATGACCATGCCCAGCCACTGGAACACGGCCATGTTCTTGTCTTCGGGCAGGCCTTCCTCGATGCCGACCATACCGCGCGCGATCTCGAGCTCCTTGGCGTGGAGCATGCCGGCCATGCCTTCGCTGAGCAGCGCCATCGATCCGACCTGGATCCGCTGGTTTTCGGTGTGCGAGAGCTCCGGATCGGCCATCTGCGGCATCGGGCCGCGCGGCTTCTCGTACATCGAGCCGTACATCTCGGGATGCGCGGCCTGAAGCTGCGGGTGGGTCTTCATCACGTGGTAGCCTTCCATGAAGGCTTCCATCGCGACCTTCCAGTTGGCCGGCAGCACCGTGCCGAACTGCCACTCGGCGCGCAGCTTGTGCAGGTTGTGCGCTTCGAGCCGATCGATCAGCGGGCCGATCGATTCACGAAGGCTCGGTGCGTCGTCGTCGAAGTTGATCCAGACGCAGCCGATCGCGGTGTCGACGCGGCAGGGGACCAGGTTGATATCGGCGGGATCGAGCTGCCGCTCCGAGAACAGATGCTTGCCGTAGACGAGCGTGTTTTCGCCTTCGGCGTTCCAGCGCCAGCCGTGGAACGGACAGACGAAGCCCGACTTGCGGCAGTTGCCATGACCGCCGCCGGTCAGGTCGTCCTTGAGCGGGTTGCCCGCAATGGGCACGCCGCGGTGGCGGCAGGCGTTGTGGAATGCCTTGATGCCGTCCTTGGTGTTGACGATCAGGACCGACTTGCCGACGTTCTGATATTCGATCCAATCGCCCTCGTCGGGGATCTGCTCGATGCGGCAGGCGTTCTGCCAGACGTGCGGCCACACGTGGTCGAGCTCCATCTGGTAGAATTCGGCATCGTAATACCGCTGAGCCGGGATGCGTTCGGGATCTTCGATCGGGAACGGCACGTCGCGCAGGCCCGTATTAGCTGATTTAAGCACTCCCACACCTCTTGGATTCGTTGTTCTGCTGAACAAGTGTACGACACCCCTCCAGCCCGTGCAAAGAGGGAGTTGCTCACTCGCGCTTGAGCGGGACTTTGCCACAGCCCCCGTTTCGTCTCAACCCGGGGTGTTCTCAGTCATCGCTGCAGCGAAGACGCGTCGCGGGAAAAGGCCTTGATCCGCAAGGAGCAAGCTCCTCTCAGCGTCGATGTGGGTCCAGTGCGGAGCGGTGCTCGGGCTGTGGCGCCCTCATCCCGGTCTCCATGCCCGTCATCGCGTTCAGTGCGGCGATCCGCTTGTCGGTGGCGGGGTGGGTCGAAAACATTTCCGAGACCGAGGTCGGCACGATGTAGAGCTGCGCGGCGGCGGGATTGCGCATCGCCGCTTCGCTTGGCCGCTGCTGGGCGGGGCCGGCGATCTTGGCGAGGGCAGTGGCCAGAGCGCGCGGGTTGCCGCTGATCTCGGCGCCGGCGCGATCGGCGCCGTATTCGCGCGTGCGGCTGATCGCCATCTGCACGATCATCGCCGCGAAAGGCGCCATGAACACCGCGAGCAGCGCGACCAGCGGGTTGGGGCGGTCCTCGCCGTTGCCCCCGAAGAACAGGCCGAAATTGGCGATCATCGATACGGCCCCGGCGATCGTCGCGACCATGGTCATGACCAGGGTGTCGCGGTTGCGAACGTGGCCGAGCTCGTGCGCCATGACCCCGGCGACCTCGTCGCGCGTGAGCATGTTCAGCAGGCCGGTGGTGGCAGCGACCGCGGCGTTCTCGGGATTGCGGCCCGTCGCGAAGGCGTTGGGGCTGGGATCGTCGACCACGTAGACCTTGGGCATCGGCAGATTGCCGCGCCGCGCCAATTCCGCGACCAGGCCGTAGAAGTCGGGCGCGCTCGCAGCGTCGACCTCGCGCGCATTGTGCATGCGCAGGACCAGCTTGTCGGCGTTCCAGTAGGTGAAGAGATTCATGCCCGCGGCGATCAGCAGCGCGATCATCGCGCCGCCGGTGCCGCCGAACATGTATCCCAAGGCCATGAACAGCGCCGTCAGCGCCGCCAGCAGCATGGCCGTCTTCAATCCGTTCACGAAGAAATTCTCCCGTTCATCCCGGATGAATCTAGGATAGGAGCGTGAAGTTTCAACGCGTTTGCCCCGCCGGAACTTGGCAGCAAAGCTATGTAACATTAGGGATCGTCTTTCGGCGAACGGGGAGTACCAGGTGGCGAAGGCGCAGGGTGGCAAGAGCGCGACATTGACCGACCAGCCGCGCCGCAAGCGCCGTTCGTCCGAGGAAGTGGCCGACCGCATCCTCGACGCCGCCGCGGAGGAGTTCGAGACCGCCGGCTATTCGGGCGCCACGACCGCAGCGATCGCGCGCCGTGCAGAAGTGACCGAGGCGCAGATATTCCGCTTCTACGGTTCGAAGCAGGAGCTGTTTCGCGCGGCGATCTTCAAGCCGCTCAACCGCCACCTCGTCGCCTTCCACGAGGCGAACCAGGTGCCGCTCGGCGACAACACGACGATGCGCGAGATGGCGCGCCGCTACATCGGCGAGCTGCAGGACTTCGTCGAGCAGCATTCGCGCATGTTCATGTCGTTGATCGTGGCCTCGGCCTATTCGCCCGAAGCGACCAATCCGGTCAGCGACATGGAAGGCCTGCGCGCCTATTTCGAACAGGGCGCCAGCGTCATGACGAGCCGCGTGGGTGAGGGCGCGCCGGTCGATCCGCAACTGATGGTCCGCGTTTCCTTCGTCGCGGTACTCGCCAGCCTGATGTTCAAGGACTGGCTGTTTCCCGCCGGCATGGCCAAGGACGGCGACATCCGCGAGGCGATCGCCGATTTCGTCATCGACGGCATCATGGCCAACGAACGGCGCGCTAAAGCGTCGGATTGATCAGGAATTTTTCGCCGGTCGCCAGCTTCGCATAGGCCGCCATCGTCTCGCGATCGAGCACCTGTGCCAACGAGATCTCGCGCGTGAAATGGCTGGCGAAAGTGGTCTTGAGCCCGCCAAGCACGCGCGCGTTCATCGCGGCGATGCGTTCGGGCGGCAATTGGCCGAGCGTGCGCGGCAGCGCCCAGTTGCGGACGTCCCAGAGCATGCCGTAGCGCGCGTTGTGCAGTACGGTCGGCGTGCGGTCGAGGTGGCCGTAGATGTTGACCTGTTTCAGCGTTAGCGAGCCGTAAGGGCTGTAAAAGCCCATCGCCGCCGCGGCGACGTCTTCCATCGCTTCGAGCAGCAGGCCGGGCGAAGCCCCGCCGCCGATCGCGTCGAAGGCCACGGTCGCGCCGGTCGTGGCGATCGCGTCGCGAAGCTGCGCGGCGAAATCGGGATCGGCGGAATTGCAGACATGCTCGGCGCCGAGATCGCGCAGCAGCTGCGCCTGTTCGGCGCGGCGAACCACGTTGACCAGCGGCAGGCCGTCCTCGGCGCAGATCCGCACGAGCATCTGGCCGAGGTTCGAGGCGGCGGCGGTGTGGATCAGCGCCTTGTGCCCGTCGAGCCGCACGGTCTCGGCAATGGCCAGCGCGGTCATCGGGTTGCAGAAGGCGTCGGCGCCCTCGCGCGAAGACAGGTCCTCGGGCAGGGGCGCGCATTCGGCGGTCGTGACGGTGACGTACTGGCCGAACGTCCCCCGGCGCAGCGACAACAGCGTGACGCGCCGGCCGAGCAGATGCTGCGCGTCCGCGCCGGCCGCTACGACGGTGCCGGCCCCGGCCAGCCCGGGTTGAAGCGCCGCGCCGATGCGTCCGGCATAGGCTTGCGCGGCCTCGGGTGGCAGCGCGATCGCCACTTCGGGCCGCGCTGCGCTGCCACCGAAATGCGCCGTCGCGGGATCGCCGCCGGCGAGCAGCGGCATCAGGTCCGAGGGGTTGATCGGCACGGCCTCGAGCCGGACGAGGACCTCGTCGGATGCGGGGGCATCGAGCGGCGCCTCGATCAGTGCCAGTCGCAAGGTTCCGTCAGCATCGAGCGTCGACGTGAGCTGCAGCCCGTGGCTGGGCGTATTGTCGTTCATTGCGGAATCTCCCTCTCGCCGCCAGAGATCATGCGGCGGCGAGGGGATCAAGCGCCGGGCTCAGCCCGCGTGCAGACCCGCGGCTTGAATGCCGGCGAGGGCGGCTTCTTCATCCTTGTCAGACAGGTCGCCGCTGATGCCGATGGCGCCGAGCAGGGTTCCGGCATCGTCGCGGATCAGCACGCCGCCCGCGGCGGGGATCAGCTTGCCGTCCCAGGCGACCGAGAGCGCGGCGATGAAGGTCGGGCGGTCGGCGGCCATCTCGCCGAGCACGCGGCTCGAGGTGCCCATGGCCAGCGCGCCCGCTGCCTTGCCTTGGGCGATCTGCGGGCGACCGTATCCCGAACCGTCCTCGCGCTCCGAGGCGACGACGTGGCCGCCGGCATCGAGGACAACGAGAGTCAGCGGCTTCAATCCGTGCTCGCGACCATGGGCGCGGGCGGCGGCGATGACGGTGCGGGCCTGTTCGAGCTGGATCATGACGACTCCCAAAATGTATCCGATCGGTGCTCTAGGCAGTCTATTCGCCGGCGGCAACCTCGGCCATGGCGCGCAACGCCTTCTTGTCGGGCTTGCCGACCGGCGTCTGCGGGATCGCGGCGACGAATTCGACGGCCTTGGGCGCCTGGAACGAGCCTTTGCGTTCGGCCACCACGGCGGTGAGCGCGGCCGGATCGGCGCTCATGCCGGGGCGGAGCACGACGAAGGCCTTGGCCGCCTCGCCCCATTTCGGATGCGGCACGCCGATCACCGCGACCTGGGCGACCGCGGGATGCTCGCCGACGATGTCCTCGATTTCGCGCGGATAGACGTTGAAGCCGCCCGTCACGATCATGTCCTTGGTGCGGTCGACGATGCGCAGGAAACCGCCCGGATCGCGCACCGCGACGTCGCCCGTATGCAGCCAGCCGTCGCGGAAGGTCTCGGCGTTGAGTGCGTCGTTGTCGCGATAGCCGTCGATGACCAGCGGCCCGCGCACGCAGATCTCGCCGGGCTCGCCGTCGGGCACGGGCTGGCCCGCGGCGTCGAGCAGCGTGAGGTTCACCCAGGGCGTGGGCCGGCCGCAGCTCGCGAGGCGGCGCAGGTCGGTCACGTCGTGCTCGGCCTTGCGCAGGATGGTCAGGGCCATCGGCGCTTCGGCCTGACCGTAGAACTGCTGGAACACCGGCCCGATCCGCTCGATCGCTTCCTTGAGACGCGCCGGTGCGATCGCCGAGGCGCCGTAGAACACGGTCTCGAGGCTCGACAGGTCGAACTCGTCGAAGCGCGGGTGATCGAGCAGCGCATAGATCATCGTCGGTACCAGCATCATGCAGTTGATCCGGTACTTCTCGATGTTCGCCATTACCGCGACGGGCTCGAAGCCCGGTTGCACGACCATCGACCCTCCCTTGAGCAAGGTCGGCAGGAACATGGCCGCGCCGGCATGGCTCAGCGGCGTGCAGGTGAGGACCCTGGGTTCCGCCGGCCATTCCCAGTCGGTCATCATGATCTGCAAGGTTGTCACCGCGACGCGCTGGATCGAGGGGATCGCCTTGGGCTTGCCCGTCGTCCCGCCCGAATAACCGAGGCGCATGACGTCGCCGGGTTCGACCCGCGGCGCCACGAGCGGCCCCGGCGCGAAACCGGCGGCGAGCCGGGACAGATCCGCGGCGATCGCGCAGGCGCCGAAGGCCATGAGTTTCAGGTCGGGCGCTTCGGCTGCGATCTCGGCGGCGCGATCGGCGAAGCGCTCGCCGTCGAAGATCAGCAGTTCGACCCCCGAATCGCGGATCACGTGCAGGTGGTCGGCCAGCCCGGCGAGCGGATGCATGGGCACGTAGACCGCCGCGAGGATCTGCACCGCGTGGCTGACATGAAGCACTTCGGGGCGATTGGGCGAGATCAGGCCGACGCGCGTGCCGCGGCCGACACCAAGGCCGGCGAGCGCCTGGACCATGCGGCTGGTCTCGTCGCGCACTTCTCCCGCGGTCAAGGTCGGGCCGCCAAGCAGGTGGAGCATCGGCCGATCGGTCGCGCTGCTCAGCGCGTTGACGAGCAGGTCCGCGGTGTAGAGCGGGCGGTGCAGCGCGTCGTCGGTCATCTCGGCTCCCCGGTCTGTTCTCTTCTGACATGGTCGATAACAGGATTTGTCGATCGCACAAAGTTGGAACTTAAGTTCCATAATTCCGCGATTCCTCCGAATTGGATGCGCGCCGGATCGACAAGCCTCGGTGGGGGGCGTATTTAAATTCAGGGTCTTAAGGGCCTGGCGCGTCGAAGGGATCCGACTGCCTGGAAAAGGGTCGCAATCTGTCCCCGCTTTTGCGGGCCTTGCTCGATAATCTCGAGGAGGGCTTCATGGTGCTCGACGCGGAGGACCGCGTCTGGCTGTGGAACGGCGTCTTCCCCGAAATGCTCGAACTGCCGCTCGAATTGTTGAGCGAAGGCGCGCCGGTCATGCCGCTGATCCGGGCCCTGGCCGATCGCGGTGAATATGGCCCCGGCGATCCTGCAGCCCTGGCGGACGCCATCGCGGCAAACATCCATTCGCGCCAGCCGGCCCGCGGCGAGCGCGAGATGGTCAATGGCCGTGTGGTGGAGGTGGCCTGGATTCCGTTCGAGGACGGCGCTTTCCTGTTTCGCCTGCGAGACGTCACGGCCGAACGTTCGGCCGCGCGGTTCAAGGACGAGCTGGTCACGACCGTCAGCCACGAGCTGCGCACCCCGCTGACGGCGATCGTCGGTGCGCTCGGCCTGCTTCAGGGCGGGCTCGGCGGGCCGATCGAGCCGCGGGGCGAGCATCTGATCGACGTCGCAGGCAAGAATGCCGATAGGCTTGCGCGTATCGTCAACGACCTGCTCGAAATCGACAAGCTCGAGGCGGGCATGTTCGAATTCCGCTTCGAGCCGATCGACGTGATCGCGATGTTGCGCGATTCGATCGAGCAGAACCAGATCTATGCGCAGAGCCGCGGGGTCGAGATCGATCTCGAAGTGCCCGAGGCCCCGATCACGGCGGAAGTCGATCGCGACCGGATGTTGCAGGTGATGGACAACCTTCTGTCGAACGCCGCGAAGTTCTCGCCCGAGGGCAGCCGCGTGCGCGTACGGCTGCGGCCTGGTGCCGAGGGCTTGCGGATCAGCGTCATCGATCGCGGTCCGGGGATATCCGAGGAGTTCCGACAGCGGCTGTTTTCGCGCTTCGCCCAGGAATCGCGCGACGGTCATGCGGGAGCCGGATTGGGGCTTGCCATCTCGAAGGGGATCGTCAAGCGACACGGCGGCCGCATTCACGTCAACACGCGCGAGGGTGTCGGTACGATCTTCCACGTCGATCTGCCGTTCGATCAGGCGCCCGCGGACAAATTGCTGCTGACCTGAACGCGCGCGACTGCGCGGAGCCGGCCTAGGCGGCGAGCGCCAGGCGATTGCGGCCTTCGGACTTCGCCCGATAAAGCGCGGCATCGGCCTCGGCCAGGAGCAGCGCCATGTCGATACCCTCGCGATAGACCGCGATGCCGCCGCTGACGGTTACGCGGAACCCGCGGCCATCAATGGATTGTCGTTCGAACTGCGCGAAGCCGACGCGCAGCCGCTCGCAGACCTCGTGCGCAGCCTGGGCCGAGGTCCCGTCGAGGATCGCGACGAATTCCTCGCCGCCGAAGCGCGCGATGACATCGTTCCGGCGCAATGTGCCCTGCAGGTGTTCGGCGAAGGCCTTGATGACGAGATCGCCGGTTTCATGGCCGTAAGTGTCGTTGATCGCCTTGAAGTGATCGAGGTCGAACATGACGACCGTGAACGGCGTGGCCGGGGCGCCGTCGGCGAACCGTTCGGCCAGGGCGGCGTCGAAGCCGCGGCGGTTGAACACGCCCGTCAGCGGATCGGTCTGCGCCTCGCGGACCAGCGCGCTTTCGGCGTCCTTGCGCGCCGAGACGCCATGGATGATGCTGACCACACCGGTCGCCTGGCCCATTCCGTCGACTGCGGCGCGGCTGTGGCCTTCGTACCAGGAATAGGAGCCGTCGGCGCTGCGCGCGCGGTATTCGACGATGAAGATGTCGTCGGGCCGCTGCAGCGCGAGCCGGTGAACGCGGATCGCTTCGTCCATGTCGGCGGGATGGATCAGCGAGTGCGGCATCTTGCCGGTCAGCTCGTCTGGCCCGTAACCGGCGATGATCTCGATCGCGGGCGAAATGTACTGCATCGTGCCGTCGACCGCGAAATAGATGATCACGTCGCCCGTGCGGTCGACCACCAGCCGCGCGACCGCCGAGGCCGCCTGGAGCTGGCCGTGGACGATCTTGCGGTGCTTGAGTTCGGCGGCGGCGGGCCAGGCGATCAGCACCGCGCAGGCCAGGTAGAATTGCAGGAACTGCGCGTGCATGCCGCTGCTTCCGGCGATCAGGTTGATCGGTCCGTAGCCATCGATCGTGCAGATCAGCGCGATCACCGTCAGCAGCGTGATCGTCAGGGCTGCACCCAGGCGGCCGATGCGGAACACCGCGATCATCATCGGCAATATCGGCAGGAACAGCAGCGGCAGAACGTCCTGGCTGAATGACCCCAGGGTCACCAGGCCCATGACGAGGACGAGGAAGGTGGCCTCGACACGCTCGCGCGCATTGGCGCTGGCCGTCCAGTTGCGCACCTCGCCGCTCGAGGCGAGCAGGACCAGCGGGGTGAAGGCGATCGCGCCGAGGCCGTGACCGGTGAAATAGTCGAACCAGTTGCGCAGCATCGGCAGGCCGGTGACGGCGTTCGCGGTCAGGCCGGCGAAGAAGCCGGCGAGCGCGGGCATCAGAATGCCGGCCACGCCGAGGAATATGCCGATCTCGCGCAGCGACTCGAAGCGGTAGGAACGCGGCAGCAATCGACGCAGAATCAGTGCGCCGCCGATCGCTTCGCCGAGGTTGATCAGCGCGAAAGGCAGGGCGGCCTTGGGGCCAAGGCCGAACATAATGGTAGCGATGACGCCGGCCACGCCGCAGGCGAGCGCCGGGATCAGCCATAGCCGTGTCGGACGGGTGACGAGGTAGGCGAGCAGCGGAGCCGTGGCGATCCAGATCAGCGCGACGCCGCCGTTGAAACGGGTGTAGCGCAAGGTCAGCGCCGCAAGCGCGAAATAGAGCGTGGCGAGCGCGAGCGCACTCAGCCAGTTCCGATTTCCTCTATCGCGACCATCTGCTTGTTCCACGCCTTCCAGAATACAAGGATCGTGGTTAACAACGCCATTATGCCCCCCCTCGTATGCGACGAAACGAGCCGATCCCGCGCCGTCGGAATTCACGCTTGTGCCAGCGGTTTAAGATTTTACAAGAATATCAGATCCTTGTCTCAAGTGTCTGAAAATCCGCAATCCGAAGGTTTCGCCGACCGTATTCCGGCGGCTCGATAGGACCCCAACTTCATGGACTATATCAACCTCGGAAAGACCGGCCTCAAGGTCTCGCGACTCTGTCTCGGCTGCATGAGTTTCGGCGATCCGTCGAAGGGCTGGCATCCGTGGATTCTCGACGAGGAGGCCAGCCGACCGATCCTGCGCCGGGCGGTCGAGGCGGGAATCAATTTCTTCGACACGGCCAATATCTATGCTGCCGGTTCGTCCGAGGAAGTGACCGGCCGCGCGCTCAAGGAGTTCGCCCGGCGCGACGAGATCGTCATCGCCACCAAGGCGCACGGCCGCTGGGGCAAAGGGCCGAACCAGTCGGGTCTTTCGCGCAAGGCGCTGTTCCAGGCGATCGATGACAGCCTGCGCCGGCTCGGCACCGACTATGTCGATCTCTACCAGATCCACCGTTGGGACGACGAGACGCCGATCGAGGAGACGCTCGAGGCGCTCAACGACATCGTCCGTGCGGGCAAGGCGCGCTATGTCGGCGCCTCGTCGATGCACGCCTGGCAGTTCCTCAAGGCGCTGAACATTTCGGAGCGCCGCGGCTGGGCACGCTTCGTGTCGATGCAGAACCACGTCAATCTGATCTACCGCGAGGAAGAGCGCGAGATGCTGCCGCTCTGCCGCGATCAGGGTATCGGCGTGATTCCGTGGAGCCCGCTGGCGCGCGGTGTCCTCACGCGTCCCTGGGGTGGGGATACGGCGCGTGCGCAGACCGACAAGATCCAGCACAACCTTTACAGCAAGACCGAGGAGAGCGACCGGGCGGTCGTCGCCGCGGTCGGGCGCATCGCCGCGGCGCGCGGCGTGCCGATGGCGCAGATCGCGCTGGCCTGGGTGCTGGCGCAGCGCGGCGTCACTGCGCCGATCGTCGGCGTGTCGAAGATGCGGCATCTCGACGATGCGCTCGGCGCGCTCGATGTCGCGCTTTCGGCGGAGGAACTGGCAGAACTCTCGGCGCCTTATGTTCCGCATCCCGTTGCGGGCATCGCATGATCTGGTTCGGCGGAACGCGCCCTTCGGCCGATCGGCTCGAGCATGTCCGCAGCCGCGGGCTTCACGCGCACCTCGGCATGGAAGTGGTCGATTGTGGTGACGACTGGCTGCGCATGCGCATGCCCGTCGACGAGCGGACGCACCAGCCTTTCGGGCGGCTTCACGGTGGCGCTTCGGTCGCTTTGGCCGAGACCGTTGCCTCGATCGCCGCAAACCTGTGCATCGACGGCGAGAAATGGGTCGCGGTCGGGCAGGAGATCAACGCCAACCACATTCGCCCGGCCTTCTCGGGCTGGGTCTACGCCACCGCGCGGCCCGAAGCGCTGGGCCGCAGCACCCACGTCTGGTCGATCCGCATCGAGGACGA
>SECS01000219.1 GCA_004211435.1 Novosphingobium sp.
GCCAGCGCGCAGGCCTATGTCCACGGTTTCAGCCGCGGCACCGACGACAGCCAACTGGAGGTGAAGGCGCGCTACACCTTCGACGTCGCGCGCGAAGACGATGGTTGGAAGATCGCGCGCGTGGGCGTGACGATTTTGATTCCGTAAGCCGCAACGCCTCGGACTTCATTTCTTCCAAAGCATCGTCATCCCCGCGAAGGCTGGGATTTATCACTCGTCCTGACCCGCCTGCGCGGGGATGTGGGTAAGTCTGCGGACGAGCGGAACGCGGCGCAACCCGCCCGCCAATCTCAATGGTTCGGCAAATGCGTGCCCAGGTGCTTTCCGGCGAGATAGCCGAAGGTCATGCCCGGGCCGAGCGTGCCGCCGGCGCCGCCGTAGCCCTCTCCGAGCACCGCGGCCATGGCATTGCCCGCCGCGTAGAGTCCCGGTATCGGCTCGCCCTGCCAGTCGAGCACCTGCGCGTCGCCGTTGGTCCTGGGGCCGCCGGCCGTGCCGAGCGCGCCCGCTTCCATCTTCACCGCATAGTACGGCCCTTGGTCGATCACGCCGAGGGTGCGGTACGGCGGCTCGAAGTCGGCGTCGCCCCACATGTAGAAGTTGTCGTAGGTGTTGTCGCCGCGGTTGAAATCGTCGTCGTGGCCCTGGCGCACCATGCCGTTGAAGCGCTCCACCGTCGCCGTCAGACCCGCGGCATGGATCCCGGCCTTCTCGGCCAGCGCCGCGAGCGTATCGGCCTGGATCACGAAGGAGGGCAGCGGCGAGGACGGCATGGCGTTGAACAGCGGATACTTGTCGCGATAGCGCTGATCGAGGATCAGCCAGTAGGGCAGATTGGCATAGGCGTGGGTGCCGGCATCGAAAGCGTGGAGCGCCTTGCCCATCGCGTTGTAGTTCGCCGCCTCGTTGACGAAGCGCTTGCCCTTGGCGTTGACCAGGATCGCGCCGGGCCGCGCGCGCTCGTCCGAGCCGAGCAGGTAGTTGGGCTTGGCCGCGCGGTGCTGCGGCTTGAATTCGAGCACCGACTGCTGCCAGAAGGCGTGCTGCATGTTGCCGAGCTGCGCGCCGGCCTCGATCGCCATGAGCAGGCCGTCGCCCTCGTTCTCGGGGACCGAGACCGGACCCGTCAACGGACCGCGCAGGAAGGTCTTCACCAGTTGCTCGTTCCACTCGAACCCGCCCGTGGCGATGACCACGCCGCGGCGCGCCCGCACGCGGAAGTCGCGGCCGTTGGCGTCCTCGGCGATCACGCCGATCACGCGGTCCCGGTCCTTCACCAGCTTGCGCGCGCGCTTCTCGAACTCGACGGGAATGTCACGATCGAGCACGGCCTTGAACAGCGAGCCGGCGAGCGCCTGGCCGAGCCCGCGGTAGTCGCCGGCCTCGCGTTCGGCGAGCGTGGCTTCGTCGAGCGTGCCCTGGATCGCCTCCATCAGGCTGCCACGCACCGGATAGGCCATCTTGGTCGGATTGACCCGCGTCGCCCACTTGCCCAGCGTCGCGAACGAGAACGCCTCGTTATCGAGCGAGCGTCCGCCGTCAGCCTTCGCGCCGGGCAGATAGGGCTGATAGTCGGGGAAGTCGGCATAGGCGTGGAAGCGCACGGGCGTCTTGTCGCGCAGGTAGTGGATGAGCTCGGGCCCGCCTTCGAGGAAGGCCCCCAGCGTTTCGGGATCGAGCTGGCCCGGCGCCAGGGCATCGAGATAGGCGACCACGTCCTCGTCCGAATCCGCGATGCCGGCTTCGACCTGGTAGGGGTTGTTCGGGATCCACAGCATCCCGCCCGACATCGCCGTGGTGCCGCCGACCATCCCGCTCTTCTCGAGGATGACCACGTCCTGCGCGCCAAAATCCTTCGCGGCGATCGCCGCGGTCATGGCCGCGCCGCCGGACCCGAGGACGACGACGTCGGCCTCAAGGTCCCAGTTCAGATCTTCCGACATTCTTGTCTCTCCCGCGTCTGGCTCAGACCTGGCTGAAGCCGCCGTCCATGAGGAATTCGCTGCAAGTCACGAAGCTCGCGGCTTCGGAGCAGAGGTAGACCACGCCGCCGCCCATTTCGTCGGGGCGGCCGAGCCGGCCGATCGGATGGCTCGCGACCATCGCGTTGTACGAGACCTCGCGCGAAGGCACCGCGCCGAGCTCGACGTAGCGGTCCATGATGCTGTCGAGCATCCCAGTCTCGATCCCGCCCGGATGCACCGAATTGCAGCGGATGTTGTAGCCAAGTGCGCCGAACTCGGCGCCCATGCACTTCGACAACATCTTCACCGCCGCCTTGCTCGTGCAATAGGCCGCGTTGAACGCCGCACCGCGCAGGCCGCCGACGCTCGAGAAGTTGACGATCGAGGCCCCGCCCTTGCGCGCCTTGCCGCCCTCCTTGAGCAGCGGCAGCAGGATCTGCGTGCCGATGATGATGCTGTCGACGTTGATCGCGTTGACCCGGTGCCATTCGGCCAACCGCGTGTCCTCGATCTTGCCGACGATCGAGATTGCCGCGAGATTCACCAGCGCGTCGAGCCGGCCATAGGTCTCGCGTGCCAGCGCCTCGACCGCCTGCCAGTCGCCCTCGCTGGTCACATCGTGGCGCAGATAGTGGTCGGCGCCGGGAATGTCTGCGCTGTCGGCGATGTCGGTGGCGATCACCGTCGCACCCGCATCCTTCATCTGCTGCACGACCGCGCGGCCAATGCCGCCGGCGGCGCCGGTGACGACCGCAATTACGTTTCCGAGCCCGATCATTGTGCCGTCCATCCTCCGTCCATGACCAGTTCGGCGCCGGTCATGTAGGCGCTGTCCTCGCTCGCGAGGAAGAACACGCCCGCGGCGAGCTCGGCGGGATCGGCGAGGCGCCCGAGCGGCGTCTGCGCGGCAACCGCATCGACCAGGTCCTGCGGCTTCTCGGCCGCGCCCTTGTCGACCCAGCGCTGGAAGCCTTCCTGGAGCAGCGGCGTCACGACGAAGCCCGGGTGCAGCGAATTGGCGCGGATCGGCATCTGCTTCTTGGCGAACTCGACCGCGATCGACTTGGTGAACAGCCGCACAGCGCCCTTGGAGGCGTTGTAGGCCGAAGTGTCGGTGTAGCCGACCAGCCCCATGATCGAACTGACGTTGATGATCGAGGCGCCGCCGCGGAACTCGCGGCCGTGCTCGGCCAGCAGCGGCACGAAGGTCTTCACACCGAGGAACACGCCGTCGACGTTGATGTCCATGATCCGCCGCCAGCCTTCCATCGTCAGGCTCTCGACCGGCCCGGTCAGGTCGATGCCGGCGTTGTTGACCAGGATATGCAGCTTGCCGTGGCGGCCCTGCACGGCGTCGCGCGCGCGCTGCCAGTCCGCTTCCTTGGTGACGTTGGCCTGGACGTAGCTCGCCGCCTGGCCCAACCGGCCGAGCACTTCGCTGGCCAGCGCGCTGTCGGGCGCGTCGAGATCGGACAGCACGACCTCGGCGCCTTCGGCGAGGAAGCGCTCGACGCAGGCGAGGCCGATGCCGCGCAGGCCGCCCGAAACGAACGCGACCTTGCCGGTCAGCCGCTGGGCCCCAAGATCTTGGCCAAAATCGCTCATACGCCCATCATCCCTGCCGTGGTTGCCCCGTCGATTACGTATTCGCTGCCCGAAACGAAGCGCGCCTCGTCCGAGGCCAGCCAGGCGACGAGCCCGGCGATCTCGTCGACCCCGCCCATGCGGCCGAGCGGCGACATGCCCTCGTAAGCTGCGCGGGCGGCTGCGGGATCGGGCGCGTTCTCGATCTGCCCGCGGATGATCCCCGTCTCGACCACGCCGGGCAGCACCGCGTTGACGCGGATCTTGTAGCCGCGGTTGCCGCAGTGGACCGCGGCCGACTT
>SECS01000220.1 GCA_004211435.1 Novosphingobium sp.
CGCTGTGCAGCATGCCATGGGCCTACCGGCGAGGGGCTTGGACCCGCGAACCCTCCGCTCGCAGGGCAGTCTGCCGCTTACGTCGAGGCGCAGCTTCTCGCCTGGCGCACGGGCAAGCGACGGGGTGACGGAATGGGACAGATGCTCGCCGTCAGCCACGCGCTGGAGCCGGCCGAGGTGGAGCATCTGGCAGGGCTGCATCACGCAGGTCGGGCCGAGGCTTCCTCGGCTCATCCTCGTCATCGTCGAGCGCCGGCAGCATCCCGATGAGCGTATCGTGCTTGTCCCAGAAGTGGTGCTTGAGCGCGGCGCCGACATGCAGCGGCACCATGACGAGCAGGCACAGCACGAGCAGCGCGTGAATACCTTCAGCCCAGTCGAGCACGGCCCACTGGATCGCGATCGGCACGTCGTGGAACGGCATCTCGGGCCAAGGTAGGCCCAGGAGATCGAGCGGTGGCGCGCCATCGAGCGCCGACCACATGGCCCAACCGGTCAACGGCAGGCCGAAGAAGCAGATGTAGAACAGCCCGTGCGTCAGATAGGCGAGTTGGGTCTGCCAGCCGAGTCGATCGGCGTCGTTGATCGGTCCCGGCACGATCATCCGCCATACCAAGCGCATGGCGGCCAGAACCAGCATCGCCAGTCCGATCTCGGAATGGATCGCATAGGCATCGAGCTTGTCGCCGCCCACCGGCAGGCGGCTCATGCGCCAGCCCCAGTAGATCTGGAAGACGATCAGCGCCGCCATGATCCAGTGAAACGCGATGCCGACCGGGGAGTATCGACCCTCGGCCGCATGCCGCGCGGCCCATCGGCGGATGGCCTGGATCACGCGCGTGCCGGGCGGGTCGGGTCGCTGATGAGCCGGCTCGCGACCTTGAGGGCCGTTGCGAGGTAGAGCGCGCCGCCGATCACCCACATGATCAGCCCCGCGAGTTGCTGGTCGGCCAGTTGCGAAATACCCCAGGCTTGCGTGGTCACGCCATGCCACGCGTAGAGCGGCGTCGTCGTAAAGGTGAGCAGCGCGCCGAGCAGGCCCATCTGTACCATCGTGGCAAGCAGGCCAGCGATTGCGAGCGGCGGCGCGGCACCGCGCACCGCGCGCCAGAACATCAGTGCCGATCCGAGCAGCGTCGCCTGCATCAGCCAGTAGACCGCATCGCTCGCAAGCGCCTGAGCGTAGATCGGCGGCGCGTGCCAGAGCCAGAAGGCGAGGGCATGGATCGCCGCCCAGCGCGGCACCGATCCGCCCGTGCGCGGAAGCGCCAGGGCAAGCAATGGCGCAGCCACGCCCGCGAGGATCACGTGATGGGCCACACGCGCAGCGAAAAGCGCAGAGCCGAGCGCACAGAGCGGAGACACGAAGACCGCGACCAGAATCGCGATTCCGGCCGCCCATGGCGTCATGCGCAGTCCCAGACTTCGCCCGACCCAGATCGCTACGATCAGGCCCGCGATCACGAGGGGATCGAGATTCCAGCGCTCCCAGAGCTCAGCTGGCAGTGGCGCCGCGCCGCAATAGGGGAGAGCAGCACTCACCCGCGCGCGATCCTGACGGGCACCGACTTGCCCGCGGGAACATGGCTCTCGTCGGCATGATGCTCGATCGGGATAAGGACGTTGGCCTCGGGATAATAGGCACCGAGGCAGCCGCGCGGAATGTCGTAGGGCGTCACGATCAGCCCTTCACGCCGTCGCCGCACGCCGTCGCCGGCGTCGCTCTCCAGCGCGACGATCTCGCCTTCGGTGAGATCTTCGGCGAGCATGTCCGCGACGTTCATGAACAACACGTCACGTGTGCCTTTCACGCCGCGAAAGCGGTCGTGATAGCCGTAGATCGTGGTGTTGAACTGGTCGTTCGAGCGCAGGGTGATGAGGCGAAAGCGCTTGTCGGCGTCCTCGAACCCGGCGGCGTTCAGTGACTTGGGCGTGAAGAACTCGGCCTTGCCGCTTTCCGTCAGCCAGATGCGCTCAGCCGCCTTGTTGCCTTTCCAGAAGCCGCCAGGGGTGAAGAGCCGCGCGTTGTAGCCGGGAAAGATCTCGGGATAGGTTTCTTCGATAGCTTCGCGGATCAGGCCGTAGTCGGCGGTCCAGGCATCCCAGTCGACCTTGGGGTTGGCAGGAAGGAGTCTTTTGGCGAGCGCGGCGACGATCGCCGGTTCGGAGAGCAGGTGCTCGCTGGCGGGTGCGATCTTGCCGCGCGAGCCGTGGATGCAACTCGTCGAATCCTCGACCGACACGGCCTGCGGCCCACTGGCCTGCACGTCGCGCTCTATGCGGCCGAGGCAGGGGAGCAGGTAGGTCACCTTGCCGGGAAACAGATGGTTGCGGTTGAGCTTGGTGGCGATCTGGACCGACACTTCAAGGTTCGGCCACGCCCTCTCCATCGCCTCGGTCTCGGGTACGGCGCGCAGGAAGTTGCCGCCGAGCCCGACAAAGGCCTTCACCGATCCGTCGATCACGCCGCGGCAGGTCTCGACCGTATCGAGCCCTTTCTCGCGCGGGGCGGAAAATCCGTACTGTTGCTCGAGCCTTTCGATCGGAACCAGTTCGGTCTTCTCGGTGATGCCGACGGTGCGTTGGCCCTGGACATTGGAATGGCCGCGGACGGGCATCGGCCCGGCGCCGGGCTTGCCGATGTTCCCGCGCAGCAGCAGCAGGTTCACCAGCATGCGGACGTTGTCGACGCCCTTGACGTGCTGGGTCAGGCCCATGCCGTAGATTGCCATGACCGCCTTGGCATCGGCATAGACCTGCGCGGCTTCCTCGATGGCGCTGCGCGACAAAGCGGATTCCTTCTCGATCGTCTCCCAGGTCGTCGAACGGACGAGCGCGACGAAATCCTCGAAACCCTTGGTGTGCTGGTCGATGAAATCGTGGTCGAGCACGGGTGGGGCACCGGCAGCCGAGGCCGCATCGTCCCATTCGATCAGGAATTTCGCCATGCCCATGATGGCAGCGATGTCACCGCCGGCCTTGAGCTGGTGATACTGGGTAGAGATGTCCGTCTCGCGCAGTGTCGTCATCTCGATCGGGTTCTGCGGGTCGGTGAAGCGTTCGAGGCCGCGCTCGCGCAGGGGGTTGAACGTTACGATCTCGACCCCTCGCTTGCGGCAGCTGCGCAGGTTGTGGAGCATTCGGGGCGCGTTGGAGCCGGTGTTGTGGCCGAAGAAGAACAGCGCGTCGGCGTGATCGAAGTCTTCGAGCCGGGTCGTTCCCACGGGCACGCCGATCGCCGCCTTTAGGCCGACCGACGTGGACTCATGGCACATGTTCGAGCTGTCGGGCAGATTCTGGGTGCCGAACATTCGCGCCATCAGCCCGTACATGTAGGAGGCCTCGAGGCTTGTTCGGCCCGATGAGTAGAAGGCCACTGCCTTCGGCGAAATCGGCCGCAGGGCTTCGCCGATCGCCGCAAAGGCCTCGTCCCAGGAGATGGCCTCGTATCGATCGGTCTCGCGATTGTAGCATAGCGGATGGGTCAGCCGCCCGTGCTGCTCGAGGTCGTAGTCGCTCCAGCCGCGCAGCGCTGTCAGCGTGTGCTCTTGGAAGAACGCGGGCGTGGTCCGCAGCGTCGTCAGCTCCCAGGCGGTCGCTTTCGCGCCTTCCTCGCAGAATTCGGCTGGATGCGCGTCTGCCGGCTTGGGCCAAGCGCAGCTCACGCAAGCGAAGCCTTCTGTCTTGTTCTGCCGTGCGAGCTGCGCCAGTGCCACGGGCCCGAGCCGTTCGCGCGGCAGAATGTCGGCGAGCGAGCGCACCGATCCCCAGCCCCCGGCGGGACCGTCGAATGGTTTGACCCGGCCCTTGCGCGGCGCGGTCATGCCGGG
>SECS01000084.1 GCA_004211435.1 Novosphingobium sp.
GGCATGGAATACCGCTACATGCCGCCGATGGCGCGCTTCGTCGAACAGGTCCACGGCGGCCGGATCGGCAAGCTGCAGATGCTCTCGATCCGCGAGCACCGCTTTCCCTTCTTGCCCAAGGTCGGCGACTGGAACCGTTTCTCGCGCAACACCGGCGGGACGATGGTCGAGAAGTGCTGCCACTTCTTCGACCTCATGCGCCTGATCGTGCGCAGCGAGGCCGTGCGCGTGTTCTGCTCGGGCGCGATGGACGTGAACCATCTCGAGGAGCGCTACGACGGGCAGGTGCCCGACATCATCGACAACGCCTACACCGTCGTCGATTTCGCCGACGGCACGCGCGCGCTGCTCGACCTCTGCATGTTCGCCGATGGCGCGGAGCACCAGGAAGAGGTCTCGGCCACGGGCGACGCGGCGCGGCTCGACGTGCTGATCCCGCCGGGCGAACTGGTCTTCAGCCCGCGCGTCGGCTTCCGTGCCGACAAGGCGGTGGTGCGCGAAATGGTCGAGGTCGACGAGGCGGCGATGACCGCGGGCTCGCACCACGGCGCGACGTTCCACCAGCACGAGGCCTTCGCCCGCGCCGTCCGCGGCGAGGGGCCGGTCGAGGTCACCGCGCGCGACGGCCTGATGGCCGTGGCGATCGGCGCGGCGGCCGAGATCAGCGCGCGCGAGAAGCGCGTCGTCGAGATGAAGGAACTGCTGGGCTAAGGTCCTTCTATTGACGGCAGCCTTGGGACGGCATGCGTCGCGCCTGCAACGTTTTGTTACGATGGATTGCCGCGACAGCAATCCGGGGCGGGGTACCGCGAAACATACAGCCCGAAAACGGGCGTTCGCAGGAGTATGCCGTTTGAAAACCGCCTTGCTGCCCCTTGGGCTCGCTATCGGGCTGGCCATGCCAGTCGTTGCGAACGCCCAGGTTGCCCACCAGGTCTCGGTCGTCCACCAGGGACATGCCGTGGCGATTTCCTATGAACCGAAGATCGAGACCAAGCTGCGCCAAATCGGGCTCGGTCCGCGTTCGTCGCCGGCCTGCATGTGGTCGAGCAGAATCTCGGTTCAGCGCACCGCGATGGGTCTCGACGGTCGGCCGATCGCCGCGCTGTCCCGCGCAATCCCGGGAGGCAAGGCCCGCTCGGGCCAGCGCGCCGGTCATTGCAATAATCTGTCCGAGCGCGAGCGGGCGCGTCTCGCGGGAACGACCGAAGCGTTGCGCGCGCGGGTGATCGCCGCGGCAGAGCGGGACGACCATGGCCTGCGCACCGAACTGGCTAGCCTGGAAGCGCTGGGCACCCGCGATTCGCACGCGCGCTGACGTCCGGACTGGCGGCACTTTGCAACATGAGCGGTCGGATTTGCCGAAGCGGGAACTTGTTGCGGGCCGTGGAGACTTGGCGGGGCGCGTTGCCAGCGCGAACCGCCGTAAGGTAGATTGCAGCCAGGGCCGGCAAGGCCTATCTGGCGTCAGAAGCGAGTTAGCCATTATCCGATGACTGCACCCTCCATCGTCCTGGTCGAGGACGACCCGCCCCTCCGTAATCTCACTGCTCGCGCGCTTCGCGAGCATGGCTATGCCGTACGCGCCGTCGCCACCGGTGCCGAGATGTGGGTGGTGCTCGAGAACGAGCCGGCGGATCTGCTCGTGCTCGACATCATGCTGCCCGGCACCAACGGCGTCGATCTGCTGCGTCGGCTGCGTCAGACCAGCGACGTGCCGGTGATCTTCGTCAGCGCTCGTGGTGCCGAGGAAGATCGCGTCGTCGGGCTTGAGCTGGGTGCCGACGACTATCTGGCGAAACCGTTCTCCACGCGCGAGCTGATCGCGCGGATTGGTGCCGTGCTGCGCCGCCGCGGTGGCGAAGTGATCGCCGGCAAGCCCTCTTCGAACAACGAGCTCAGCTTCGAGGGCTGGCGCTTGTCGCCCGCGCGGCGCGAGCTGCGATCGCCCAGCGGCGCCATCGTCGACCTGACCGGCGCCGAGTTCGACCTGCTCAGCGTGTTCCTGGGGCAGCCGCAGCGTGTGATCGGTCGGGAACGGCTGATCGAGCTATCGCGCACGCGACTGGCCGACAGCTCCGACCGCAGTGTCGACGTGCTGGTCAGCCGCCTGCGCCGCAAGCTTTCGACGGCCGATCAGCCTGCGCCGATCAAGACCGTGCGCGGCGTCGGCTATATCTTCGCGGCCGAGGTCAACCGACTTTGAGGATTTGGCAGCGCGTCGGTCTGGGCGGGCGCCTGCTGGCGATCGTCCTGGTCGTCGTGCTGATCGACTTCCTCGTCAATTCGGTCCTTTTCGAGCGCGCGCGCCTGTTCATGCTGCGCGAGGACGAGACGGCCTGGATGGCCGAGCATGTCGTCATCGCGCACCGCGTGCTCGATCGCGCGCCGCTCGACGAACGCAAGCTCGTGGCGCGCGAGCTCAGCACCGAACGCTTCATAATCACCTGGTCGCGCTATCGTCCGTCTCCGCCCAATGCCATCGAGCTTTCGACCTTGCACCGACAGATGCTCTCGGCCGAGCCCGACCTGCGCGGCGTCGATCTGCATTTGCGGCTGATGCCTCTGTCGCATGGTGGCAACATCGGGGGGTCTTCGACCCTGCACGACGGCTCGATGATGAACTTCCGCTTCCACGGTCAGGCGCCGTGGTCGCTCAATTTCGGACGGCTCGTCGGCATGGCGCTGCCCTCGGCGCTGCTTCTACTGCTGGCCTGGCTGCTCTTCAGGTTGATGCTGCGCCCGTTGCGCGCGCTCGTGAAGGCGACATCGGAGGTCGGCGCCGCCAATCCCCAGCCGCTGGCCGAGAACGGCGAAGGCGAGGTGCTGCACCTGATCCGCGCGTTCAACGCCATGCAAGAGCGCATTCACCAGTTGCTGGCCAGCGGTTCGCAGACGCTGCTGGCGATCGGCCACGACCTGCGCACGCCGCTTGCCCGGCTGCAATTGCGGATCGACGAGGCCGAGGTCAGTGCCGAACTGCGGCGCGAGATCGGGCAGGATATCGACGAGATGCGCGACCTTCTCCAGTCGCTGCAGACCTACGTCGAATCGGGTCGAGACGGCGGCCCGCTCGAACGCATCGATATTGCCGTCACCGCGCAGACCCTGGTCGATAACGCGCAAGATCGCGGGGCCGAGGCAAGCTACCGCGGCCCCGACCATCTCGAGGTGCTGGCGCGACCCGTGGCGATACGTCGCGCGCTGTCGAACCTCGTGGAAAATTCGCTGGCCTATGCCGGCACCGTCCATGTCAGCCTCGCGGCCCTGGACGGAGAACTCGTGATTGCGGTCGAGGACGATGGTCCGGGAATCCCCGAGGCGCGCATGCAGGAAGTCCTGCGTCCTTTCATCCGGCTCGACGACGCGCGTTCCCGCAACACGGCCGGCATGGGGTTGGGACTGCCGATCGTTGACCGCCTGATCGCCGCCGAGGGCGGAACCCTGCACCTTGCCAACAAACCGGCCGGAGGCCTGAAGGTGACGATCCGGCTTCCGCTTGCGATCGGCTGACGGCTCATGCCGCAGTGCAACAATTCCTTACAAAGCGAACCAACTCAGGAAAACTCGACTCTCTAGCTTGTGACGATCAGCGGCCCTTGCGCCGCGATTTTGTTTCTAAGCGAGAGGTAACAACCGTGAACGAGTTGATCGGCCGGGTCTTCAGTTTCGAGAAGACCATCTTTCCCGATAGCGGCGAGCTCTTCGCCAAGCTGTCGAGCCAAGGCCAGACGCCCAAGGCCTTGATGATCTCCTGCGCCGACTCGCGCATCGTCCCCGAGCAGATCCTCCAGGCCCAGCCGGGCGACCTGTTCGTCTGCCGCAACGCTGGCAACATCGTCCCGCCCTATGCGACGATGAACGGCGGCGTCTCCTCGACCGTCGAATATGCCGTCATGGCGCTCGGCGTGCGCGACATCATCGTCTGCGGCCATTCGGGTTGCGGCGCGATGGCGGCGGTGGCCAACCCCGTCGGTCTCGACGCCATGCCCAATGTCGCCGCCTGGCTGCGCCATTCGAACGCGGCGCAGAAAGTCGTCGACGACGGCTATCCCCACCTCGAAGGCGAGGATCGCGTTCGCGCGATGACGCTCGAGAACGTCGTCGCCCAGCTCAATCACCTGCGCACGCACCCGTCGGTCGCCTCGGGCGTCGCGCGCGGCGAAATCTCGCTGCACGGTTGGTACGTCGATATCCACGCCGGTCAGGTGCTCGGTCTCGACGGCCAGACCGGCCAGTTCGTGCCGCTGCGCGAGAATGATCCGCTGCCCGTCGCGCTGCCGGCGCAGAGCCGGATTTGGGACCAGGCGGAGGCCGCCGAATGACGACCGCGGCTCGCACCGGTCCCTTCGCGCATTTCGCCAGCGA
This sequence comes from Novosphingobium sp., assembly GCA_004211435.1. GTDB lineage: Bacteria > Pseudomonadota > Alphaproteobacteria > Sphingomonadales > Sphingomonadaceae > Novosphingobium > Novosphingobium anseongense. The sequence continues at coordinate 4,369 of SECS01000084.1, forward strand.
CTTCACGGCGTCGATCGTCGTGTTCCTCGTCGCCATGCCGCTGTGCATGGGGATCGCGGTGGCTTCGGGCGTGCCTCCCGAAATGGGGCTCGTCACCGGCATCATCGGTGGCATCATCGTCGGCTTCTTCGCCGGCTCCCCCCTGCAGGTCAGCGGCCCGGCCGCTGGCCTCGCGGTCATCGTGTTCGAATTCGTCCGTGAGCACGGCATCGCCGCGCTCGGACCGATGCTCGTCGTTGCCGGCGTGATCCAGCTCGTTGCCGGCATGCTCAGGATGGGCGGCCTGTTCCGATCGATCTCGCCGGCCGTGGTTCACGGCATGCTTGCGGGCATCGGCGCGTTGATCGTCGTGGGCCAGTTCCACACGCTGTTCGACGCCAAGCCGATGTCGAGCGGGCTCGAGAACCTGGCGGCCATGCCCGGCCGTGTCCTCGGTCTGTCGCTCGACGTGCAGGCGACCGAACTGGCGCTGGCCATCGGTCTGCTGACGATCGTCGTCATGCTCGGCTGGGAGAAGCTGCGCCCGGCTTCGCTGAAGCTGGTTCCCGGCGCGCTGCTCGGCGTTATGGCCGCGACGCTGGTCGCCTTCGGTCTCGGCCTCGACGTCGCGCGCGTCACCGTACCCGAATCGATCGGGGCCGCGTTCAGCGTTCCCGGCGACAGCTTCCTCGGGTTTCTGGCTTCGCCGGCGATCCTGATTGCCGCAATCGCCGTGGCCTTCATCGCCAGCGCCGAAACGCTGCTTTCGGCCGCTGCGGTCGATCGCATGCACGACGGCGTGCGCACCGACTACAACAAGGAACTGCGCGCGCAGGGGATCGGCAACTTCCTTTGCGGCGTGCTTGGTGGCCTGCCGATGACGGGCGTCATCGTCCGCTCCTCGGCCAACGTTCAGGCGGGGGCGCAGACGCGGCTGTCGACGATCCTGCACGGCGCCTGGATTCTCGGTTTCGTCGCGCTTCTGCCTTGGCTGCTGCGCGAGATCCCGATGGCTGCGCTCGGCGGCGTGCTCGTCGTCACCGGCTGGCGCCTGGTCAGCCTCGACCACGTGAAGCACCTGCTTCAGGTCCATGGCCGTCTGCCGGCGATGATCTGGGCGGTGACCTTCGTGCTCGTCGTCGCGACCGACCTGCTGACGGGCGTGCTCGTAGGCCTGGCGCTCTCGCTGATCGAGCTGCTGCCCTTCTACCGCAACCTCAAGCTGAAGGTGGAGCAGAAGGACCACGAGGACGTCACCCATGTCGATCTCGGCGGTGCTGCGACCTTCCTCAGCCTGACGCGACTGAACTCCGTGCTCGAAGCGCTGCCCGACAACCGCTCGGTCAAGCTGGGTCTCGATGGCCTGCACGGGATGGATCACACCACCGCGCAGACGCTCAGCGAGTGGCTCGGTCGCCGCAAGAAGCGTGGCGTCCCCGTTGAAGTGACGGGTTCGTCGGAGATCATGCGGCCACTTGCCTTGGCGCATTGATCGAGACTCCAGGGTCGAGAGGCCACTGGAACTGAGCAAGGGATCGTGATTTGATGCTGTCGTCCCCCGTCAGCGAAAGTCACGGTCCCTTGTCACATTATCTCAATGCCTTTCCGGTCACCGAACGCTGGCCGGCGCAGTATCCGGACCGGCTCCAGCTCTATTCGCTGCCCACGCCCAACGGCGTGAAGGTCTCGATCATGCTCGAAGAGATCGAGTTGCCCTACGAAGTCCACAAGATCGACTTCGGCCAGGGCGACCAGCGCAGCGACGCCTTCCTCAGCCTCAATCCCAACGGCAAGATCCCGGCGATCCTCGATCCCGACGGCCCGGGCGGCCGCCCGCTGCCGCTGTTCGAGAGCGGGGCGATCCTGCACTATCTGGCCGAGAAGACCGGCAAGCTGCTGCCCGCCGATCCGGCCGAGCGTTGGCACGTCAGCCAGTGGGTCTATTTCCAGATCGGCCATGTCGGCCCGATGTTCGGCCAGCTCGGCTTCTTCAACAAGTTCGACGGACGCCTCTGGGAGGACAAGCGTCCGCTCCAGCGCTATGTCGACGAGAGCAAGCGCATCCTTGGCGTGATGGACACGCATCTGACGGGCCGCGAGTGGTTCGTCGGCGATGCCTTCTCGATCGCCGACGTTTCGATGCTCGGTTGGGTACGCAACCTGATCGGCTTCTACGAGGCGGGCGACCTCGTCGGCTTCGACAGCTTCGCCGCGGTCAAGGCCTGGCTCGAACGCGGCCTCGCGCGTCCGGCCGTGCAGCGCGGTCTGACGATTCCGTGATTTCCTCAGTCGCTCCCTCTGCAGGGGGAGCGACTGACCTCACTTCAGCCCCGCCATCGCCTGGCGGTAGAGCAGGACGGTCAGCCCCGCGAACAGCACCACGCCACCGCCGAGCGCGAAGGGTGTGAAGTCCGCGCCGACCAGCGCCAGCGGGCTGTCGCTGCCGCTACCCGCGACCACGCCGGCGAAGGCCACGCCCCAGAGGCTGTCGCCGACGATCATGCCCGTCGCGGTCAGCACGCCGATGCGCTTGGCCAGTTCGGGGTCCTGACGGCGATCGGCCCAGCGGTCGTAGTACCAGCCGAGCACGGCGCCGATCACCACGGGCAGGATCACCGCCATCGGCAGGTAGATACCGATGCCCACGGCGAGCGGGGGCAGGCGGACGAGGCCGCGCTTGCCGAGCAGCTCGTCGAGCGCGACGAAGCCGACACCCGCCAGCGCGCCATAGCCGAGCATCGGCCAGTTGAGATCGCCGCCGAGCACGCCTTTGGCGAGTGCCGAGATCAGCCCGGCCTGCGGCGCCGACAGCGCGTTCGGCCCGGCGCCGGGCGCGCCGGCGAAGCCGAAGGCGGTGTTGAGCAGGTCGAGCACCGGCGGAATGATCAGGCTGCCGAAGACCACGCCGATGACCAGCGCGAGCTGCTGCTTCCACGGCGTCGCGCCGACGAGCTGGCCGGTCTTGAGATCCTGCAGGTTGTCGTTGGCGATCGTCGCGACGCCGAAGACCACGCCGGTGACGATCAGCGCATAGGCGATCAGCGCCTGGGTGGTGTCCGCATCGTTGTCGCGGCCGAAGAGTCCCGCGAGCATCAGCGAGGCGGCGAGCACGGCCAAGATGCCGATCGCCGAAACCGGCGAATTCGACGAACCGATGAGCCCGGCCATGTAACCGCAGACCGCGGCGACGAGCAGGCCGACCACCACCACGAAGACCAGCGCGCCGCCGAGCAGCAGCGCGGTCGCGCCCGCCAGCGGGCCACCCGTGATCACGCTCCACAGCAGCCAGGCGATCGGCAGCAGCATGGCCAGCGAACCGCCGATGACGACGCCGATGGGCATGTCACGCTCCTCGATCGCCAGAACTTCGCCGCCATGGCGCGCGCGACTGGCGGCAAAGGCCGAGCGGATACCGCCGACCACCGGCCCGGCGATGCGGATCAGCGCCCAGATCGCGGCGACGCCGATCACGCCGGCGCCGAAGAAGCGCACGTCGGCGCGGAACACGGTGTTCGCCCAGACCTCGACCTCACCCGATGATCCGATGGCCATCGGCTGGTTCGCGGTGAGGATCGGCAGCAGCACCCACCAGCCGGTGATCAGCCCGACGAGCTGGGCGAGGCCCACCGAGATACCGACGAGATGGCCGACGCCGAGCAGGGCAAAGGATAGCCCGCCGGCAATGCCGGTCGCGCCCGCGCCGGCACGGAACCAGGTCGCCGCCTCGGCCGCGACCAGCTTGGTCTGGGTCAGGATCGCGAAGCCGGCCGAAGCGAGGCTCGACCAGACCAGCGCGCGCAGGCCTTTGGCGCTTTCCTCGGCGCCGGCGCGACTGTCCGAACCGACCTGCAGCACTTCGGCGGCGGCGCGGCCCTCGGGATAGGGGAGGTCCGAATCGATCACGAGCGCGCGACGCAGCGGCACCGAGAAGAACACGCCGAGCGCGCCGCCGAGCGCGGTGATCGCCGCCGTGGTGACATAGGGAAAGCCCTGCCACCAGCCGATCATGATCAGCCCTGGCAGGACGAAGATGATCGAGGCGATCGTCCCCGCCGCGCTGGCGATGGTCTGGACGATGTTGTTCTCGAGGATGTTCGAGCCGGGCAGGTAGCGCAGCACCGCCATCGAGATCACCGCAGCCGGGATCGAGGTGGCGAAGGTCAGTCCGACCTTGAGGCCCAGATAGACGTTGGCGGCGGTGAACAGCAGCGTGATCACGCCGCCGAGCACGATGCCGCGCAGCGTCAGTTCCGCAAGCGGCTTGGATGCCTTGCTGGCCATGTGTTCGAATGCTCCCGTATGCCCGCCGGCGCTGTATGACGGGTGTTGTCATACAGAGCTTCTGTCGGCGGGCATACGGGGTGTTTACAGCAGTGTCAGAAAGCAGGGGGCGGCCCCGTATCGGCCGATCAGCGCCAAGCCTCAGTCGAAATCGATGCTGACATGCGGGATATCCCCCTCGATGGCGCCCTGCGGCGTCCGATAGTCCGTCACCGTCACACCAAGATCGCGCCCGATGTCGAGCGTTTCCCCATTGCCCGAGGGCATCAGGAAGCTGGTGGGCAGCTTGATCTCGCCGAGATTGCGTTCACCGGCGCTCAAGGTGACCGTGGCCGGGCCGCCCATCATCTTGGTGGCGAAGCGCAAGCGCAGCTTGCTCGCGCCCTGCGGCAAGGCGCTTTCGGCGCGGAGCTGGCTGATTTCGCGCGGATCGGTCGAGCGGGCCCAGGTGAAGGTCGGATGTCCCTGGTCGAGGTAAAGACTCCACCCGCCGAACTTGCTGCCCAGCGCCAGCACGACGCCCGAGGCGGCGGCGCTGTCGAGCTTCAGATCGGCATCGATCGTGAAGCTGCGCGCGATCAGCAACGGGCCGTTGCCGATCGCCGGAAGCGTCACGTCCTTACCCCAGAAGTCGTAATGCTTGGCGCCCGGCCGCAGCGCGGCGACAGCGCGCGCCGTGGCGAAGCGATGATCGAGCGGATAGACGCTGTTCTTCTCGGCCTCCTGCCTCCACAGGTCGAGCATCAGCTGAAGCCGCGCCGGCTCCTTCGCCGCCAGGTCTGTCGACTGCGAGAAATCCTTGGTCAGATCGTAGAGCGACCAGGCGATCTTCGGCCGCACGCCGCCCGGGGGCAGGTTTTCCCAGGCCAGGCGGCCGTCGTCGCCCGAGAGGAACCAGCCGTCGTGATAGAGGCCGATCTTGCCGCCGATCTCGAAATACTGGGTGCGCGGCTTGGCGCTGTCGCAGGCCGCCAGGCTGGGTAGCAGACTCTGTCCGTCGAACGGCTTCTGCGCCACGCCATAGACGCTCTGCGGCGCGGGTAGCTTCGCCGCGTCGAGAATCGTCGGGGCGAGATCGTTGAGATGGGCGAACTGACCACAGAACCCGCCCGGCTTTGCGGTATGCCCCTGCCACGACAGGATCATGCCGTTGCGGATGCCGCCGAGCATCGAGGCATATTGCTTTGTCCAGCGCAGCGGCGTGTTCATCGCCCAGGTCCAGCCCGCCGGATAGCTTTCGTAGGTGTCGGGCCCGCCGAGCTTGTCGATATTGGCTTCGAGCCAGGCCTGGTCCTCGTCGTGATTGCCCATCGAGCGCAGTTCGTTGATCGTGCCCTTGGGGCCGGCTTCGGCGCTCGCGCCGTTGTCGCCGAGCATCAGCGCGACCACCGTGTTGTCGAGCTGGCCCATGCGCTGCAATTCGTCGAGCACGCGGCCGATCTGTTCGTCCTGATAGGCGAGCTGCGCCGCCGCCACTTCCATCGTTCGTGCCGCGAAGGCCTTCTGCCCAGGCGTCAGGCTGTCCCAGGCCGGAACCTCGGTCGGGCGATCGGTCAGCTTCGTGCCGCGTGGGACCACGCCGGCACCGACCTGACGGCGGAAAGTCTGCGTGCGCAGCGCGTCCCAGCCCTGATCGAACTTGCCTTTGAAGCGCGCGATATATTCGGGCGGGGCCTGGTGCGGCGCGTGGGTGGAGCCGGGGGCGAGATAGACGAGAAACGGCTTGTCGGGGGCATTGGCCTTCTGGTTGTGCACCCAGTGGATGATGTCGTCCGCCAGCCGCTTGTCGAGCAGTTCGCCCTTGGCGTCCTCACCCTCGACCCGCTGGTTGCCGCGATAGAGGATCGGTGAATACTGGTCGCTGTCGCCCCAGGGGAAGCCATAGAAATATTCGAAGCCCAGCCCGGTAGGCCAAGTGTCGAACGGTCCGGCTGCGCTGCGTTCGCCCGACGGGACATTGTGATGCTTGCCGAACATCGCGGTGTTGTAGCCGTTGAGGCGCAGGACCTGTGCGATCGTCGCGGTCTCGGGCAGGATGCGCCCCTGATAGCCGGGGAAGGGCGAGGGCACGTCGGTCAACCAGCCGACCCCGGCGTTGTGGTGGTTGCGTCCGGTCAGTAGAGCGGCGCGGCTGGGGGAGCAGATACCCGTGGTGTGGAAGCGGTTGTAGCGCTGGCCCTGCGCGGCCAGCTTCTCGAAATTGGGCGTGGGCACGGGTCCGCCGAAAGCGCTCGACATGGCGAAGCCGACGTCGTCGCTCATCATCAGGAAGACGTTGGGTGCGCCTTGCGGTGCGCGCACGGGTGTCTGCGGCGTGCCTTTGGCATCGGCGATGTTCTCCGCGATCGTGCCGGCAAATGGAGTGGCGGCCACGGGAAGAACTCTGCGCTCGACGCTTTGCGCATTCCCTGAAGCCGGGACCACGGCGGCCGATGCCATGGCCGTGGCCGCCAACAGAAACCCGAACTGCCGCTTCATCGCTGAACCCCTTTGATTATGGAGCGCGGCAGATAGGGCTCGCGAAAATATGCTGTCCAATGCATATCAAGGATCCTTTCTATGCATCGTGGGAATGCAAATGGATATTACCCGTCTGCGCCACATCGTTGCGGTCGCGCGCAACCAGAGCTTTTCACGCGCAGCCGAGGAAGAAGGGATCACCCAGCCCGCGCTCAGCCGCTCGATCGCCGCCTTCGAACAGCGCCACGGCGTGGTCCTGTTCGACCGCGGCCGTGGCGGCGCGCATCCGACCGCGGTGGGGCTGGCCGTCATCGAGCGTGCGCAGGCGCTGCTTGCTGCTGCCGGCGATCTCGAACGCAGTCTCCGGCGTTATCCGGGGGGCGAAGTCTCGCGGGTCGCCTTCGGTCTCGGCCCCCTGCTCACCGGCCTGATGCTGCCGCGGCTGGCGGCCTCGCTGCTCGGTGCCTATCCGGGCATCCAGATCAAGACGCTGGTGGGCACGTCGGATCAACTCGTGTCCGAATTGCTCGGCGATCGCATCGAGATGATCCTCGGCAACAATTGGAACCTGGGGCGTGTCGCGGGAACCGAGGTCGAGAAGCTCGGCAAACTCAAGGTCGCGGTCATGGCTCGCGGCGATCATCCGCTGGCGAGGGTGCGGCGGATCGATGCGGCCGCGATCGAGGCCTACCCGATCGCCAGCGCGGTCGAATTGCCGAGCGGCGGGATCAGCGGCCAGGCGGGCGGCTTCGTCTGCAGCAATTTCCACGCGCTGCGCGAAACGGTCCTGCGCAGCGATTGCATATGGGTATGTTCGCCGGCCTTCGTCGCAGAGGATCTGCGCGAGGGACGGATGGCTATGCTCGACGTGGCGGACATCGCACCGACCGATAGCGACATCTGTCTCGTGCTCAAACGTGGCCGCACGCGCTCGGCCGCAGCGGTGGCCGTCGCGGCCGAAGTTCGTGCCATGCTGGTGGAAGTGGCGACGACGACAATCTGATTCGCAATTCGCCAATTCGAATCATCTTTCGCCTGGTGATTCGAAGCGATCGCAAGCCATGACCGTGGGATTGGTGCAACAGTCGCGGTGGCAATCGATATCGCGCGCGGAATATAGCGCGATATGCCCGTCAAGAACTGTGGCTACATAGGGCATAGAGCCTCGGCCGCGCAGTCACTCTTCGTCAGTCGAGCCGGTGCCGCATGCCCTCACGGCAGCGGCGCGACGGGAGATTGGCGGAAAAGCGTGGGGTAGGGGTTGCCCATCGCGGGGCGGGCAGCGCCGCTCAACCGCATTGCGGTCCTCGCCACCCCGAGCAGCGAGGTTCTTTCGAGCTGCCATTCAATGCAAAGCGGTCGTGTCAATTCTTAACGTTCCGGCAGCCTTTTAGCGGCGAACCCGAGGCGCTTGGTTAACGGGATCGTTAACCAGCACGAATCATGACCCACCCGTTTCCGACGAAACAGACGACAAAACGGGGGTATCTGTGAAGGCTTTTCATCTTCTTCTGACCATTGCGCCGATCGCGCTGGCCACGCCCGCATGGGCCGACGCGGCAGCCGAGACCGCAGAGCAAAACGCAGCCGCGCAGGAAGCGCCGGCTCCGGTGCAGCCGCAGCGCGAGGTCTTCAGCACGGGCGTCGCCAAGGGCCGCGACATTCTCGATTCCGCGATCTCGACCAGCTCGATCCGCGAAAGCCAGGTCCAGAAGCTTTCGGCACGCTCGCTGGCGGAGATCTTCCACAACATCGCCGGCGTCCGCTCGGAAGTGTCGAACGGTGAGATCAACAACAACGTCACCGTCCGCGGCCTGCCGATGGCTTCGACCGGCGCCAAGTTCCTCCAGCTCCAGGAAGACGGCCTGCCCGTCGTCGAATTCGGCGACATGATCACCGGCGGCGCCGACCAGTTCATGCGCGTCGATCTCAACCTCGCGCAGGTCGAGGCGATCCGCGGCGGGTCGGCTTCGACCTTCGCTTCGAACTCGCCGGCCGGCATCATCAACCTGATGTCGAAGACCGGTGACATCGAGGGTGGCTCGCTCATGCTGTCGACGGGGGTCGACTATCGCGAATATCGGGCCGACTTCGATTACGGCGGCCGGATCAGCGACACGCTGCGCTATCACATCGGCGGCTTCTACCGTCAGGGCGAAGGTCCGCGTAAGGTCGGCTATGACGCGGTCCGCGGCGGCCAGCTCAAGTTCAACATCACCAAGGAATTCACCGGCGGCCACATCCGCCTCTACGGCAAGTACCTCGACGATCGCACGCCGGTCTATCTGCCTGCGCCGATGTCGCTGACGGGTACGAACGCGGATCCGAAGTTCGGCGCGCTGGCCGGTTTCGACAACAACAAGGACACGCTGCTGTCGCGCTACCACACGAGCAACCTGACGCTCGATGGCGGCAACAACGTCGTCGTCAACGACCTGCGCGACTATGCGCGGTCCAAGGTCCGCTCGGTCGGCCTCGAGGCGCAGTTCGAAGTGGCCGACTGGACCATCACCGAGCGCTTCCGCTATTCGAAGATCTCGGGCAACTACGGCGGCGTCTATCCGGCGGTCACCAATTCGGCGGCCACCGTGGCCAGCATCTTCGGCGGCCCCGGCGCGACGCTGCGCTACGCCAGCGGTCCGAACAAGGGCCAGGCGATCACCGCCGCGGCAAACATCAACGGCAACGGGCTGATCGCCGCGTTGATGACCAGCGACATCACGCTCAAGAGCTTCGACAACGCCACCAACGACATCCGCGCCAGCCGCGTGTGGAAGCTGGGCGAGGGCGAACTGACCTCGACCGCCGGCTTCTACAAGTCGCGCCAGTCGGTCGAGAACTATTCGACTGCCAACTCGCTGCTGTCCGACGTGCGCGGTGACGGTAAGGCAGCGCTCGTCGACATTTCGACCGCGACCGGCGTGCCGCTCAGCGAGAACGGCTACTACACCTTCGACGGAACGTTCTTCGGCACCTACCAGCGCCGCGGCATCAACGTCGACTATGATACCAATGCCGCTTTCGGCTCGCTGAACTACAAGATCGGCGCGCTCGCGATCGGCGGCAGTCTGCGTTACGACTTCGGCGGCGCCAACGGCTTCGTCCAGAGCTACAAGCTCACCAACAATCCGGGCTCGTTCACCAAGGACATGAACGGCGACGGCGTGATCTCGGCGCCGGAGCGCAAGGTCGGTTTCCTGCCCGTGGGCAATCCCTCGCCGGTCGACTACACCTACAACTACCTGTCCTATTCGGTGGGTGTGAACTATCGCGTCGCGGAGCCTTTCGCGGTCTTCGCCCGTTACAGCCGCGGCGCTCGCGCCAATACGGATCGTCTGCTGTTCAGCACTGCGATCAACGCCAACGACGGCAGCCTGGCCAATCGCGAGGCGCTGATCGACTACGTCAAGCAGGCCGAGGCCGGTTTCAAGTATCGCACGGCGAACTTCACCCTCAACGGCACCGCGTTCCTCGCCAACACGCTCGAGCACAACAGCTACTTCGGCCCGACGATCGACCGCAAGTACAAGGCCTATGGCCTCGAGCTCGAGAGCAGCTTCCGTTCGGGTATCTTCAGCGTGACCGCGGGCGCGACCTACACCAAGGCCGAGATCACCAACGACAAGCTCGATCCGACCGTGATCGGGAACAAGCCGGTGGGCTCGCCTTCGCTGTTCGGCTACGTCACGCCCGAGATCTCGACCGACCTGTTCAGCATCGGCGCGAACTTCTACGGCATCTCGAGCCGCTACGCCTCGGACACCAATCTGCTGAAGATGCCGGGCTACGTGCTCGTCAATCCCTTCGTCCAGCTGCGGCCGGTCAAGGACCTGACGGTGTCGCTCAACGTCAACAACCTCTTCGACGCCAAGGGCATCACCACGGTCTCGGCCGCGACGATCCCTGCCAATGCCATCGGCACGGGGACCGTGATCAACGGCCGTACCATCTCGGCTTCGGTCCGCTTCGACTTCTAAGCCACGATAGCGAGAGAGGACATCGGCCTGGTTTTCTGAAGACCGGCCGGTTCCTCGTGGCGCCCGCGATCTCCTGCGAGATCGCGGGCCTTCGCGTTCTGCCCCGGCGGAAATCCATGCGAAGGCCTGTGTTACAAAGTATTCGGAACGGATTGACGTTGACTGTTTTGTCAGTAGACCAGGTAAATCCAAAATGGAGATGATTAGCATGGCCGAAGACACCGCCGACAACAGTCTTCTCGAATTCGCGACCGAACTGACGATTGCGTGGCTCGCCAATCCGAACACCCGCGCTTCGGCTGACGAAGTTCCGGCGTTTCTCCGGACGATGCATGATGCCGTGACGGGGCTTGCCGCCGGTGCCGCTTCGACAGAACAGGTCGAGCCAGCGCCTGAATTCACGCCTGCCGTTTCAGTGCGCCGTTCGCTCGCGTCGAAGGATCATCTCATCTCGATGATCGACGGCAAGCCCTACAAGACCTTGAAGCGTCACTTGTCGACCCACGGTCTGACGCCCGCGCAGTATCGCGAGCGCTACGGTCTCAAGGCGGACTACCCGATGGTGGCCGAAAACTATGCCGCGATGCGTCGGGGGCTCGCGAAGAAGATCGGACTGGGGCGCAAGCCTGGGGCCAAGGTCGCGGCAAAGTCGAACGATGCCGCCGGCAGCGACGCCGCGCCCAAGCGTCGCGGACCGCGCGCGAAGAATGCCGACTGACGTCGACTGCGATTGTCGCGTTATCTGCGGGCCCCGTTTCGGGGCCCGTTTTTTTTTGGCCTGGGCGGGCGTGGCAAAGCGGCCCCCTGCCATCCGCGCGCGGCGTGACGCTTGCGACTGTCTTGCGATGCCGCCGTGGGGCCTCGATCGATGCGCGCGGACGAAACGGGCGTGTCGCGTTCCGAAACGCGGCGGTCGATCTCCAAGGGAGAGCTCCATCGAGCCACGCCCGGTGGACGCTCATGCGGGCTTATGCGGTAGCGAGCTGCCCAGGCCCCTGAAGCTGGGCGCTTCGAGCGCCTGTCACAGAGATTGCGTGGGACTGTAATAAAATTTCGAAAAATGTTCTTGACCGACTCGGACCCCCTCCATATATGCCGCTTCACCGGACGGGACGCTGCCTCTAACGAGACGCGCTTCGGTTGGTCGCCACCATAGACGGACAGCAAGTCCCCCGCCTTAAAACCGGGTTGGGATGGTTGGTTTGATCTTTGACATTGTTGGTTTTAGATGAAGGGACATGTGGGCGACGGCGCCTGGTGTCGGGGGTCTTTGGGCTCCGAACGCCAGTTTAAATCAAGCCGATGCCTAATGGTCTTGCGGGTTTTGCCTGCGATGATCTTACATGTCCTTCGTATCCATTACGTTTGACAAGTGCAGGTATCGGCTCCCGAAGTTCGGTATGTGTGGTTGGCGACGGTTTATCCGTTGTGCCGTATATATTGTGACATCAACTTGAGAGTTTGATCCTGGCTCAGAACGAACGCTGGCGGCATGCCTAACACATGCAAGTCGAACGAGACCTTCGGGTCTAGTGGCGCACGGGTGCGTAACACGTGGGAATCTGCCCTTCGGTTCGGAATAACAGTTAGAAATGACTGCTAATACCGGATGATGACGAAAGTCCAAAGATTTATCGCCGAAGGATGAGCCCGCGTAGGATTAGGTAGTTGGTGGGGTAATGGCCCACCAAGCCGACGATCCTTAGCTGGTCTGAGAGGATGATCAGCCACACTGGGACTGAGACACGGCCCAGACTCCTACGGGAGGCAGCAGTGGGGAATATTGGACAATGGGCGAAAGCCT
>SECS01000085.1 GCA_004211435.1 Novosphingobium sp.
CGGCTACGACGACGGCACGGTGACGGGCCAGTTCCTGTTCGCCTACTGGCACAACGAGGACCGCCAGACCGCGCCCGACTGCTATCTGCGCGACGCCGCGGGCAACACGGTCTGCGAAGGCCGCGTGACGATTGGCGGGCAAACCTACACGGCCGCGGGTGCGGTCTTCTCGAAGACGCTGCGCGACGAGTTCCTCGCCGGCCTGAAGCTGACCGCGCCGATCGCTGAGAACACCACCGCACGCATCGCGGTCTCGACCTACCAGATCGCGCGGTCCGAGGGATTCACGTCGAACGGCTATGTCACCGGTCGCGACAACGGCGCGGGCACGCTGGCATCGCAGGGGCCGACCGGCTGGTGGACCGCCGATCTCGCGATCGAGAACAAGACCGACCGCCGCGAACTGGCGGTGGGCGTGACGGGTAACGCCTACCGCACCGACCAGACGCGCTACACCTTGGCGAACTGGACGAGCGACGCCGGCAAGGCGTTCTCCACCCGCACCTTCGGCAAGACCCGCCAGCTTTCGGCCTGGGCCGAGGCGCGGCTGCTGCTCGATCCGCTGACCGTGACCCTGGGCGCGCGCTACGACGACTGGCGTGCCTATGACGGCGGACTGACGCGCTTGAACACCACCGGCGCACCGGTGGGCAATGCCTATGCCGCGCGCGGGGCGAACTCGCTCGATCCCAGCCTGTCGTTCGAATACCGGATCGACGATGCCACGCGACTCCAGCTCAGCCTGGCCATGGCGACGCGCTATCCGACCGTCGGCGAGCTGTTCCAGGGCAGCCTCAACGGCGACGGCAGCTTCAATGCGAACAGCTTCGACATCGCTCTCAAGCCCGAGCGCAGCAAGGACGCCAACCTGCTGATCGCGCACGACTTCGGCGCGATCAAGCTGACCGGTTCGGCCTTCTGGCAGCGCGTACGCAACACGATCTTCCAGTTCTACGGGTTCAACCAGTTCGGCGTGTCGAGTTCGACCTACAAGAACATCGACCTGACCCGCCAGTTCGGCTTCGAGCTGATCGCCCAGACCCAGGACTGGCCGCTGCCGGGCCTGAACATCGACGCCAACGCCGCCTACATCGATTCGAAGACGGTGCGGAACGCAGCCAATCCCGCCGCAGAAGGGGTGCAGTTCCCGCGCATTCCGAAATGGCGGGTCAACGCCAACTTGCGCTATGCCCTGACCCAAGCGGTCGAGGGATCGATCGGCATGCGCTATGCCAGCCGGCCCAACACCGATCTGTTCGGCCTGCAGCGCGGGGATACCTATGGTTTCACGTCGGAACTCTTCGCGCTCGACGCGCGGATCAACTGGCGGATGACCGAGCAGCTGCGCGTGTCGGCTGGCGTCGACAACCTCACCAACAACCGTGCCTGGGTGTTCCACCCCTATCCGCAACGCACCTTCCTGGTCGAAGCCGGCTGGAGGCTCTGAGCCATGGCCGATATCGCTCTCGAACGCACCGCACTCTACCGCACGATCTGGCGCTGGCATTTCTACGCCGGGCTTTTCGTCATGCCGATGATGGTGATCCTGGCGCTCACCGGCGCCCTCTACCTGTTCAAGCCCCAGGTCGAACGCTGGGAGGAGCGCACCTTCCGAGGTCTTGCCGTCGAAAGCCCGGTGTCGGTCAAGGATCAGGTCGGGGCGGCCCTCGCCGCCCTGCCCGGCGCGCGCTTCCATTCGTATCGCGTTCCCGAAGCGCGCGGCGACGCCGCGCTGATCCATGTCGGACTGCCCGGCGGGGCGATGCGCGACGTCTTCGTCGCGCCGCAGGGCAAGGTGGTCGGGATCGTCGATCCCGAATGGCGGATCATGCAACTGGCCCACGACATCCACGGCCAGCTGCTGATCGGCCAGCGCGGCAGTTGGGTCGTCGAACTCGCGGCGAGTTGGGCGATCGTCATGCTGCTGAGCGGGCTCTACCTGTGGTGGCCCGCAGGGCGCGGCGCAGCGGGAGTGGTCTGGCCGCGGCTGGCATCGGGCAAGCGGGTATTCTGGCGCGATCTTCACGCGGTGACGGGGTTCTGGGTCGCTGGCCTCGCCCTGATCCTACTCGTTACAGGCCTGCCCTGGGCCGATGTCTGGGGCAGCGCCTTCAAGGCCGTCCGCGCCGAAATGGGTTGGGTCAAGGGACGCCAGGACTGGACCGTGGGCGGCAAGTCGGCCGATGACATGGGCGAACATGCCGGGCACGATCACGCAGCGATGATGGCGGAAAACGCGGGCGAGCCGGTGGCGATGCCCGCTGGCCACAATCATGCGCACGGCCATACGATGACGATGTCACCGGTCACACTCGACGAAATCGTCGCGCGCGCCCAGAGCGAACACCTGCCCTTTCCCGTCATCATTACCCCGCCCGGCGCGCCGCAGCGTTTCGGCGCGAAGGCCGGCGGCGACTGGTCGGTGCGATCGGACACGCAGAACCGGCCGCTGCGCGTTACGCTGACCTATGATGCGATGACCGGCCGGATCGCCTCGCGCGAGACTTTCGCGGACAAGCACCCGATCGACCGCGTGGTCGGTTACGGCGTCGCCTGGCACGAGGGCCAGCTCTTCGGCCTGATCAACCAAGTCGTCGGCGTGGTCACGGCGGCTATGCTGGTGACCCTGGCGGTCAGCGGTTTCGTGATGTGGCGCCGGCGCAGGCCCGCGGACAGGCTCGGTGCGCCGCCGCTACCGCCGGTACCGGCGCGCATCCGCGGCGTCGTGGCGATCGTGCTGATACTGGCGACGCTGCTGCCGCTGCTCGCGCTGTCGCTGATCGTGCTCTGGCTGGTCGAGCGGCTCGTGCTTAGCCGGCTTCCCGCGACGTCGCGCTGGCTGGGCCTAGCTACCGCCTAGCGGCGCGCCGAGGCTGACCCACCAGCCGATGCCCAGTGCGATCGCCAGGACGACCACAGCGCGCAAGGCACCGCCGCCGGTGACTTCCGCCGCACCGGTGGAAAGCTGGCGGTCGCGGCCCGTGATCATGGGCACGATCAGCCGGCGCCCGCGCAGGCGGTAATAGACGATCGCAACCAGGTGCAGCACGACGAGGATCTGCACGAGCGTGAAGGCCAGGTGATGCACGTCGGCCGCGACGCGGCCCTGGTCGAAGTCGACGAGGTAGGAGAGCGGCCCCGATTCGATGCCGTCGACGTCAACCGCGAAAAGCCCGGTACCGACCTGCACCACCAGCGCCAGCAGCATCGCGATCACGCTGTAACCGCCGAGCGGATTGTGCCCGCCCTGCTTGGGCGCGTCCTTGGGCCGGCGCAGATAGGCCGCGGCTGCCATCGGCGACTTGAGGAAATGGGCGAAGCGCGCGGTGCTGCCGCCGACGAAGCCCCAGAGAATCCGGAAGACCAACAGGATCAGCGCGGTGAGCCCGGACTTGTAGTGCCAGTCCATCTGGCCGGTCTCGGCACTCCACCAGGAGAAGCCGACCAGCAGGACGATGGACCAGTGAAACAGACGCGTCGGTAGATCCCAGACTTTCACGGTGCCTCCCTCATTGGTTCCGCAGATCGACCATATCGCGCATCGTCGTGGAAACGAAGCGGCCAGATGCCTGGGCTCAGGCGATCAATTCGCTGATGGTCTTGTTGGTTTCCATCGACTTGGAGCCCCACTTGTCGATCGAGACGCCCATGATCTGCTGGAGGCTGAGGCCGACGCGACTGACCGGCGTACCGGCGCCGTCGACGTAGAGGCCCGACTTGACGCGGCCGCCGGCGCGGCCGGCGAGCATCATCGGGATATTGTCGATCGTATGGAACTTGGCGAACTCGGTCTCCGAGTGCGCGAGGATCAGCGTGTTGTCGAGCAGGGTACGATCGCCCTCCTGAACCTTGTCGAGCGCGGCGATGAAGTAGACCCAAGCTTCCATGATCTTGGTCAGGAAGAAGGTGGCCTCGGGCTGATAGCCCAGGCGGTTGTCGAGCACTTCCTCGTGGGTGAGCTGGTGGTGGGTGATCGTCGAACCGATCCGCGTCAGCGAGGAGGCACCGTTGTTGAACATCATGTTGAACACGCGAGTCTGGTCGCAGGCGAGCGCCATGACCATCATGTCGGCCATCATCTCGTGGTTCTTGATCACCGCCTCGATGTCGCCGCTCGCGGTCATCTCGGGGGGCTTGGCACCGGGAACGACGCAGGCCTGCAGCGGTTCGGGCTTGGTCAGCTCGACGTCGAGGCGCTTCTCGAGTTGGCGCAGCGAGGTGAAGTATTGGTCGAGCTTCTGCTTGTCGGCCGCGCCGACCGCGGCTTCGAGCGCCTGGCGCTGTTCGGTCACGCCTGAGAGCACCGAGCGCCGCGCCATGACCTGCGGGTCGGGGGTGAAACTCGCGCTGTTCGGGTCCTTGAAGCCCGGGCCGAAGATGCGCGTGTAGAGCGACGCGGCGGAGGTCTCCGACGGGTTGAGATTGCCGCCGCCGCGGCCCGACAGCGAATTGCGCGGATCACCGATCGCCGAAGCGTCGAGCGAGCGGAATCGCGTGCGTGTGCCGATCTGGTCGCCGATCGTCACATCGAAGCTCTCGCCGGGCAGACCGCGCTCGGCGGTCAGCGCGCGGCCCGTGCGGATCGCGGGACCGCCACTCGCATGCGGCAGGTTCGGCGCACCGTCGAGGATCACGTTGAAATTGCCGAGCACGCTGATCTTCGACTGATAGTCCTTGATCGGCGCGAGCTCGGGCTTGAGGTCATAGTTCGCGCCCGCCGTGTCGGGAAACCAACGGCTGGGATTGACGCCCAGGCCCCAGAACCAGGTGCCGAAACGCACCGGCACCTGCGCGCCGGTGGCGGCTAGGGCCGTACCGTTGCCGTCGAGGAATGCGTCGAGCAGCGGCACGCCCACGGCGACGGCGGCGCCGTTCATCATGCCCTTGAGCGCGGTGCGGCGGCTGAGATCGAATGCCATGTCGGTCGTCCTTCGGGCTTGTCTTACTGGGTCAGCATCGAGACGTGGGTCGGTGCCGCGAGCGGCTTGGTCACCACCTGATAGGCCTCGGGCATCGTCGCGATCTGGCTGAACAGCGCGCGGATGCCGTAGCCGCCCGCGGCGAACTTGCGTTCGAGTCCCTCGACGTAGTTCGAGACGTCCTCGCCCGAACGGCCGGTGGCGTAGGACAGCGCGCGCATCGACAGGCACTGCGTGGTCGAGGAGCTTTCGGCCATCGTCTTGCCGAGGCCGATCGCGCCTTGGAACAGCTTGCCGTCCATCTCGCCGCTGGCGTCGATCAGCGCCGCGTTCTCGGTCTTGCGCGCCATGCCGAGGCCATCGAAGCGCTCGAGGCTGAGCCCGATCGGATCGGTGATCTTGTGGCAGCCCGAGCACGAGGGATCGGTGGCATGGGCGAGCAGGCGGATACGCGCAGTCGGCTTGGCCTTGTTGCCCGTCTCCTGGACCGCGGTGAAGTTGACGTTGCCCGGCGGGTTGGGCACCGGCTCGCACATCAGCAACTCGCGCACCGCGCGCCCACGCAGAGTCGGCGAACTGCGCCCCGAATGCGAATAGAGCGCGAGGAAGCCGGCCTGGCCGAGCAGCCCGGCGCGATCGTCGCCCGGCGCGAACTCGTAAGGCACCCAGCCCGCCGAACGGCCCACCGGGACCTGGTAGAGCCCGCCCAGCGAGCGCGTCATGAAGGTGCGCTGGGTGGTGAACAGGTCGCGATAGTCGCCGCGGCGCGCGACCAGGTGATCGGTGATCGTGCGCAACATCTGCTCGGGCAGCGCCTGGACGACATCCTGATTGAAATAGGGATAGATCACCGGGTCCTTCGAGAGCTCGTCGAACTTCTCGAACAGCAGCATGTCGGCAAAGAAGGCGCGCACGCCCTGCTCGAAACGTGGCGAAGCGACCATCGTCTCGGCCAAGATCGAAAGCTGCGCCTGGTCGGTGAGCTTGCCGGCTTCGGCTGCCTTGAGCAGGGTTTCGTTGGGCGTCGTGTTCCACAGCAGGAACGAGAGCCGCGCCGCGCGCGACCAGGCGTCGAGCCGCAGTTCGCCGGGCTTGGCCGGATCGGGCTCGGCAGTCTCGACGATATAGAGAAAGCGCGGCGAGGTCAGCATCGCCGCGAGCGCGAGTTCAAGGCCCTTGTGGAACGAGCCCGTCGGCCCGGCGCCGTCACCGGCTAGTTTGACGAAGAAGGCCTGCTCGGCCGGGCTCATCGGCCGGCGGAACAGATAACGGCCCAGCGGCGTCAGCACCTTGGCGGCGCAGGCCGCGTCGGCGACCTTCTCGTCCTTGGGCGCGCAGGGCACGAATTGCGCGCGGCGCTGTTCACCGAAGACCTGGGCGGCGATGTTGCGCCCCATGGCATCGAACTGGTCGAGCCCGGCGGGCGAAATCGAGGCCTCGGCCGCGCCGCTCGCGATCATCTCGTGGACCGGTCGCACGATCGGCTCGATGCGGCCGGCGACGACCACGTCGGGTCCGAAGACGTCGGCGATGACGTTGCGGTACTGCGCCTCGGTCAGGCGCCGCATCGCCACGATCTGCTGGCCGGGCAGCGTCCGCGCCAGCGCTGGCGCCGCGTCCTGCACCGCCGCGGTCTTCGGCGCCTCGCTCGCCGCACAGCCCATCAGGACCAGCGGCAAGGTCGCGACGCTCCAGGCCATTCGCTTGATAGGGTTCATCATCATCTCGCAGCCGTCCGGGGCGCCGGAACATCGTTGACGAAAGCCGGGATCGCCGTGATCGCCTGGGCCGCGGAAACGCCCTCGCACTTGCCGGTCTTCGGGTTCTTGAGGCCGTCGGCATAGTGGCGCAGCGTCGCCAGGTTCTGCGCACAATCGATCCCCGCGACGACGGCCGAACCGGCGCCGCCGATCGCCGGGCTGACGATCACGTCGAAGATCGGGCGATAGCCACCCATGACACCACGCAGCGAACCGTCGGGCTGGAAGGCGAGCCGCAGGCGGCCCTTGGCATAGTGCCACTTGGTGCGGTTGCCGCGGATGTCGCGCGCGCCGCCCTGGCCCCAGGTCTGTGTCAGGACGATGTCGGCCGGATCGGTAGTCAGCACGCCGTTCTTGATCCGCCCGCGCAGCACGTTGCGGTTGCGCGGCGCCTTGTCGCTGATCGTGAAGGTCGTGCCGCGCAGGAACTGTCCCTTGCTGTCGGCCAGCGGCCGGTCCGGCGTATTGGCGTAGATCACCTCGACCTCGTCGTCGTTCTGCAGGCTGTCGACGCCGCGCAGCAGGATCACCTGGGTCCACTCGCCCGAAGCCATGAATTGCTTCATGCCGCTCTGGTTGTCTCCGGCGATGCCATCGACCCCGCGCCATTCGAGGGTGCAACCCATCGCGCGGTATTCCTGGTTGTCGATGCCCTGTTCGCCCGTCGGCGTGGCGAAGCTCTCGTGCGCGCAGGTATCGTCGGTCTTTCCCTCATCGAGGTCGAGACCCCAGGCCTTCTTGCTCTGCACCGTGCGCATGACCGGCCGCTCGAACATGTCGGGCTGCGAGCAGACGTTGGTGTTGTTCGGACCGAAGGCATAGGCGTGCCAGCGTTGGGTCAGCTGCGCCTCGTTCTCCTTGCGCTCGAGCTGCGCGCGCTCTTCTGCCGGCAGGGTCGCGAGATAGGCGTCGCGCAGTTTGAGTGCGGTCCCCTGCGGGCAGGCGTCCTTGCCCTGGATCACCGGCTGGACGAAGCTGTCGACGACGAAGCCCATGACCCCGCCCGGCGGCGGTGCGGGCAGTGGCTGCGGGCGCGGCGCGGCGGCATCGGCCGGCGCGCGCAGCCAGGTCGGTGCTACCGCACCGAGCGCGAAGACCGCGGCCACGGCCGATCCGAACAGACCGAGGCGCGCGAAACGCGCGGAGTTTTCCATGGCTCTTTCCCTGTTTGTCATGGCCGCAGCACCGCCGCGCCCGCAGGCAGATCGGCCGGGCTCGTGCCCTCGGCGACGAAGGCCGGCTTGCGGTGGTAGAGCCACTGGGGACTGTCGGCTTCACGGCTGACCGTCCAGTCGTTGCCCAGGCCGCGGCTCGCCATGCCCGCCGCGAGCGGGCGCCAGCCAGCGCAGTCTTCGGCGCAGTTGCCGGTGAACAGCAAGCGTCCCTCATGGCCGACGAGCGCATAGGCGCCATCGACGAAGGCCAGCGAAACGTCGACCGGCGTGGTAAGCTTGGGCGCGGGCGGCACGTGCTTGAGCGTGTTCCACACCATGCGGTCCTCGCCTTCGTGCTCGGCCGAACCGGGCGCCTCGCCCTTGCGGGTGAAGACCAAGTGCCAACCCTTGTAGACCCATTGCGGTCCCTGCGGCCCGGCGATCACCGTCCAGTCGGGGGCCTTGGCGTTCTGCACGTATTCGCTCTGCGCCGCGGGGCGGCCGCGCTCACCGAAGCCCATCGGGAAGATGATGTTCGGCTTGGCATCGGCGGGCGCCAGCAGCGGCTCCCAGGCCTCAGCACAAGCCTCACGGCAATGTTGCGAAGGATCGGCGCCATCGCGCAGCAGGGTGCGCATGTCCATGCCGTAGAGCGTGCGCCCGCCCGGCCCCGCATAGACCGCGACTCCGCCAGCCTTGCCGAGCGTCACGCCCGGCGGAAAATTGGTGGTCATGGCAGCCGGAATCGGCAGGTCGACCGGCTGCGCGAACGCCACACCGCTCGAAAAACATGCCATTGCCATCGCTGCCAAGGCTAGCCCCTTCATCGCATCGCTCTCCTATCGGGCCGCCGCTTTGCGACGTTCGCCCCACTCCCGCGAGCGCGATCGAGGATCGCACCGCCGAGCCGTTTTGATGTCGTGACTATAATTCAAGTTTTGAATCAGTCAACGCGATGCGCGGCGAAAAGTGTCGCAGCTTGTCGCAGACCGCCGCTGCGGATCAGGGAGTCGGCTTGCGCTGCGCCATCTGGACCAGTTCGTACCGATAGCCATCGGGATCGGTCGCCATCATGATGCGATACCCCATGGCGGCATCGCGGATCTCGCCGGGCACGAAGCCCGCAGCGCGCAGCCGCTCGGCGGTCGCAGCGAGGTCCTCGATGCGCAATACGGTGCGATCGTAACCGTTGCTCTGGAGTATCTGCGGCGGCGCTTTTGCGGTCTTGTCCGAAAGCAGGATGATCCCCGGCTGGCGCGGATCGCCGCCGAAGGTCAGGATCGTCTCGTGACGCGTCGACGGCCCCATTTCGAGACCGACCTTCATCCCCAGCCCGTCGACATAGAACTTGAGCGCGCGCGCCACGTCGCTGACATGGAGTGCCGGGCCGATCAGCGAACCCGAAGCCGCCGGATTCGGGGTGTCCGCCGCGGCTGGAATCGAGGCGCCAAGAACCGATGCCGCTATCGCGGCGAGGACGACCTTGCCTGCCATGTTCTCTCCCCTTGTGTCGTAACTTATGGTTTCTCGACGCGGAACTGGTCGTGGCAGGCTTTGCAAGTCCCGCCGAGGCTGCGCGCCGCCGTGCGCATCGCCGCAGCATCGCCGCCCGCGACCGCGCGCTGGAAAGCCGTCGCCTGCGCTGCGAAACCGTCCTGCAACTGGCGGAAGCGCGCGCCTTGGGCCCAGATCTCGGGCTTGGCCGCGGTCTTGATCCCGGGCTGCGGCCCGCTGCCGGCGGGATACCAGTTGTACTGCTGCGTGGCCGCGTTGCGGATCTGCCGCGCCGACATCTGGATCAGCACCGTCTGCGGCGAAGGTCCACGCAGTCCATCGTTGACCGCCTTGAAGGCAGCGCCGAGTTCACGATAGCCGTCGACCCGCGTGCGCACCTGGTCGGCCGGAGCGGCGAGCAGGGGCGCGGCGAGACCGGCGAGAACGAAGGGAGCGAGAAAGCGGAAACGCGAAGGCGGCAACATGGATTCTCCAATCTGGCTTACGCAGAAATTAGTTCAATTTTTGACCGATGTAAACGCCACCGGGTTCTTTGGCCTAAGCGCCCTTCCCGACGCGCCCCGGTCCGTGCCACGATATCGCGAACAACGCGCGGCGGGGAGAGCGCCATGGATATCGTCGACAGTCAGGTACATCTGGGACCGGGCGGCGCCGCGGAAATGGTCGCTGCGCTCGATGCGCTGGGGATCGCCGCAGCGCTGATCGACGAATACTGGTTGGGCACCCCGGGCGAGCCCTATTATCGCCTCGCCAATGGCGGCACGCGCACAACCTCCCCCACGGCCGAGCTCGCCGCCTGGACCTATCCGGGGCGGTTTTCCTATCTCGTACGGCTGGACCCGCGCGATCCCGAGCTTCGCGCGGTGATCCGCCTGGCACGCGACGCGGCGCACGTCCGCGCGCTGCGCGTCTCGCCGGGCATGACCCGCGGAGAGATCGCCGACTTCGCGGCCGGCGTCTACGACGAGATCTTCGCGCTGGCCTGCGAAAACGGAGTGCCGGTCTTCGTCCAACTCGCCGGCCAGACCCAACTGCTCGAACGCGTGGTGCGCGCCTATCCCGACAGCCGCATCGTCATCTGCCATTGCGGGATGCCGCCAGGCGCGCGGCTTTGGCCGATCGTCGCGCAGATGGAAGGTCTTCCCGACAGCGAAACCTATTGGCGGGCAGCCGCAGCAGAGCCACACGACCGTGCCTTCGCCCGCGTGCTGCAGGCCGCCGAATGGCCGCAGGTGGCCCTGAAATGGGCGCATGCACCGGTCAGCTTCGATGCTGTGGGCTATCCCAATCTTGCTGCGAGGCCTTACCTGCGCGCCGCGGTCGATGCCTTCGGCGCGGATCGCGTGATGTGGGCGAGCGACATATCGGTCAATCAGACCGGCGAGAGCTGGGCCGAGCTGCTTTTCGCCATTGCCGACAATCCCGAGCTCAGCGCCGCGGAGCGGGCCTGCGTCCTCGGCGGCACTGCGCGACGCTGGCTTGACTGGCCGGCCTGAATCCGAACGCACATAGGCCCCCTCTCCCGATCGGGAAAGGAGGCCTCTGTAACGCAATCTGACAGGTGTCAGGCGACGGCGCGCAGCTTGGCGACGTTGGCCTTGGCCTGTCCCGCGAGCGGCGCAGCGACATCGCTGGCCAGCTTGCCGAAAGCCTTGCCGTTCTTGCCGCCGAGCGCGACCGCGGTGTCGATGTTGCGCTTGGCGACCTGGAACTGCAGCTCGAAGAATTCCTTGGGCGACTTCACCGCAGCGAACGCCTTGAGATCGGCGACGAAGCTGTCGACCGCCTGCTTGCCATCGGCGACCGAGTCATCACCCAGCGTCTTGAGGCCGGCGCCGAGGATCTTGCCCGACACGACGAGCGCCGCGACGTTGCCCTTGGTGATCGTGCCCAGTTCGCCGGCGACGGCCGAACCCTTGGCATAGGCGGCCTTGGCCTTGTCCTGCACGTCGGCCTTGATCGACTGGACGGTGGCCTTCTTGGCCTTGGCGGTACGGGTCGTCATCTGGGCAGTCCTTCTCGAAATGGATTGAGCGATGAAACGTCGGTAAAGAAGCGAAGGCGCCGCCCGCGATAGTCCGAAAACCACCGCGACGGCACCAATGTTGCAGTGCACAATAATCGTTTTGCGCGCGCCGTCAAGCATTTTTGTGCAGCGCAGCATAATTCCAGCAACCCGCAGGGCCGCAGCATTGATGCGGAAGTCCGTTCGATCGGTGCATAACCTGCCTTGCCGGCTCGTCCTGCCACAGCAATCGTCATGGAACTGACGCTTTCACAAGGGGTTCCCCATCGGCCCCGCTCTGCTAGCATGAGAGGGTCCAAGCGGCGCGGTCACACGGGCAAGCGCGCGCAGAGGGAAAGGGTAGAGCATGGCCGACTCATCGCAGCGCAACGAAGATACCGGTGCGACCTGGGGCCTGCCTTCGTCGCTGTTCGGCCTCGACGGCCCCTTCGCCACCTACATGCGCTCGGCCAACCCCTTCGCGCTGTTCCAGCAGAACATGGCGCTCTACCAGCAGTTCGTGGACATCGCGCTGGGCACGTCGAAGATCGCTCCCGATGCGCGCGACTGGCGCTTCCAGGACGAGACCTGGGCCAAGAATCCGTTCTATCGCCGGCTGAGCCAAGCCTATCTCGCGATGACCGAGGCGGTCCAGAACATGATCCCCGACGATCTTGCGGACGACGACAAGGCCCGGGCCCAGCTCGCCGCCGACATCGTCACCAGCGCCTTTGCGCCGACGAACACGCTGCTCGGCAATCCCGCCGCGGCGCTGCGCGCGATCGAAACCAAGGGCGACAGCGTCGCCAAGGGCTTTCGCAATTTCGTCGACGACTGGCTCAACAACGATGGCATGCCTTCGCAGGTCGATGCCTCGAAGTTCCAGGTCGGCAAGAACCTCGGCGTGACGCCGGGCAAGGTCGTGCACAAGACCGAGATGTTCGAGCTGATCCAGTACGCGCCGCAGGGCGACACGGTCTACGAGATCCCCGTGCTGCTGATCCCGCCGCAGATCGGCCGCTTCTATTTCACCGACCTCGCGCCCGGGCGCTCCTTCGCCGAATATGCCGTGAGCCAGGGCCTCAACCACTTCGTCGTCTCGTGGCGCAACCCGCAGCCCGAGCATCGCGACTGGGGCCTCGAGGATTACATCGAGTCCGCGCTCGAGGCGGTCGAGACCGTGGCGCTGATCTCGGGCACGCCCAAGATCAACCTGATCTCGTTCTGCGCAGGCGGCATCCTCTCCTCGATCGTCGCCGGCTACCTCGCGCAGAAGGGCCGCGGCGACATGATCAACACGCTCGCGCTCTGCGTGACCATGCTCAACTGGAAGGTCGACGCCTCGATAGGAGCCTTCCGCTTCCCCGCCGCGCTGACCATGGCCAAGGCGCAGACCGAGATGAAGGGCGTGCTGCCCGGCAGCGACCTCCACAAGGTGTTCACCTGGCTGCGCCCCAACGACCTCGTCTGGAACTACTGGGTCAACAACTACCTGATGGGCGATACGCCTTCGGCATTCGACATCCTCGCCTGGAACAAGGACAACACCAACCTCCCCGCCAAGCTGCACAGCGACTTCCTGCGCATCTTCGAGGAGAACCTGCTGATCGAGCCCGGCGCCTTCGAGGCGATGGGCACGCCGATCGATCTCGGCGACATCACCTGCGACAATTTCATCGTCGGCGCGGTGACCGATCACCTGACGCCGTGGAAGGCCTGCTACCAGGCCTGCAACTTCCTCGGCGGCGACAGCACTTTCGCGCTGTCCAACGGCGGCCATGTCGCCGCGCTGGTCAATCCGCCGAGCAATCCCAAAGCGCACCACTTCATCGCCCCGGGCACCGCGCCCAACGCCGATGCCTGGATGGAAACCGCCAGCCGCGAGAAGGGTTCGTGGTGGGAAGGTTGGGCAAAGTGGGTGATCGCACGCAGCGGCAAACGCGTTCCGGCGCCAAAACAGCTCGGTTCGAAGGCATTTCCCGCCGGAATCGGCGCGCCGGGCGAATATGTGACACAGTAGCTCACTGCCTTGCTTGCGCTGCAGTGCAGCATATATTAGCAATCCTGTAAGTAGATGACCTTGGCCCTGAGCGCAGGTTCCGAAAGGAAGGAATGTTACCTTCCGGTGGGGCTTGCTGGGAGCAGTGCCCGGCAGAACTAGGGGTTAGTGGTTTGATCTATCTTGCCTATGAAACGCTGCGGCGCAGCACGCGACCGATGGCCTGGCTGCTCGACAAGGGCCAGCAGCTCGCGCGCGACGAGCGCAATCCGCTGCGCGACACGATCGGCATGCGCGCGCTTGCCACGGCCTGGGAACTGCCTGCCCGCGCGCTCAAGGACTATCCGAAGCAGGCCTACCAGGTCTGGGAAGACCTCGACGATGCAGACGTCGTGGTCGATGCCGAAGTCGTCCACAGCCTGCCCTTCGCCGACCTGCTGCGCTTCAACCGCGAGGACGGCACCAAGAAGCCCAAGGTGCTGATCGCCGCCGCGCTCTCGGGCCATCACGCGACTCTGCTCGAGGACACGATCCGCGGCTTCACGCGCGATTTCGACACCTACATCACCGACTGGAAGGATGCGAAGCAGGTCCCGCTGGCCGCAGGCGAATTCGACTTCGACGGCTATGTCGAGCACCTGATGACCTTCCTCGAAGTGCTCGGCCCCGACACCCACGTCGTCGCCACCTGCCAGGCGGCGCCGCCGGCGATGGTCGCCGCGGCCGTGCTCGAAGCGCGCAAGGCCAAGCACAAGCCGGCCACGCTGACCCTGATGGGCGGCCCGATCGACACGCGCGTCAGCCCCAACGTGCTGACCAAGCTGACCGAGAAGGTGCCGTTCAAGCTGTTCAAGACGCTGAACATCCACACGGTGCCGCCGGGCTATCCGGGCTCGGGCCGCCGCGTCTATCCGGGCTTCTACCAGCTCAGCGGCTTCATCGCGCTCAATCCCAAGCCGCACATCCGCCAGTATGGTCAGTTCCCCAAGAACTCGATCAAGGGCGACGAGGTCGCGCTGCAGAAGTTCCGCGACTTCTACGACGAATACTTCGCGGTGCTCGACATGGCCGAGGGCTTCTATCTCGACACGCTCAAGAAGGTGTTCTTCGAGCACCACATCCCCAAGGGGATCATGGAATACCGCGGCAAGCTGGTCGACTTCGCCAGCGTCAAGGACCTGCCGCTGCTGACCGTCGAGGGCGAGAACGACAACTTCTGCCCGCCGGGCCAGACCGAAGCCGCGCACGACGTGTTCAGCGGCATCCCCGCGAACAAGCGCAAGAACTACATCCAGCCCGGCGTCGGCCACTATGGCGTGTTCTCGGGCTCGAAGTTCCAGAGCAGCATCTATCCGGTAATCCGCGACTTCATCCACGAGGCCGTCGGCATCGAGGCCAAGGAAGAGATTCCCGTCACGCAGTGATCCGCGCGTCCTCCCCGCAAGGGGAGGACCACCGCTAGACGCGGGCGCGCTGCTCCTGCCACCAGATGTCGAGCGCGGCCGCCTCGGGCGCCAGCGTGGTGTAGAACGGCGCGGCGAAGGCATCCCAGGCCGCAGCCTGCCGGGGCGAGACCGAGGTCAGCACCGGGACTTCGGCGACGATCGCCGCCTGGAAGGCCGAGACGAGGCCCGACCGGTTTTCCGCCTCGTACTTGCCGAACTTGTTGAGCACGACGAGATCGCAGCCTTGCGCGATCTGCCGCGCGACCGATTCGGCGGCGAAGACGACGCCTTCGGGATCGAAGGCGCAGGCGGCCGACCCGGCGCCGAGGTCCTGGAACATCGCATAGCGGTTGCCGTCGGCGAGGCTGAGCAGGGTGCCCGGTCCACACTGGCGATCGGGACCCTCGCCGCCATCCTCGATCAGTCCGACGATTCGCGCGCCCTCGCGATGACGCGCGACGAATTCGGCGAGCAGGCGCTGGATGTCCTCGCTGCCCGCACCCTGGACGATCGCTATCGGCTTGATGCTTTCGTCCATCTCGAGTCCTTCGGTCACATCCAGCCTTCCACCGACAGCCATCGACGCAGTAAAGTCGTCGCGCGTCACGAACCCGCGATCGGTCTGCGCTTAGAGAAAGGCAAGCGACGACGCCTTTTCTTCTCGATCATAGCGCCAGCTTTCGTGATGATCGAGCACAGCTTCGAGCCTCGGCCCCGAACCGTCGGGCGAGCGGCCCCCGGTCAGGTAACGCTGCAAGCCTCAGGGCAGACGCACGACCAGCACCGTCATCTGCGGCGCGCCGTTGGCACCGAGCTGCAGCGTATAGTTACCCGGCGTCAGCGGAAAATCGACCATCTTGCGCACGCCGCTGCAGTCCGGGCCATGGCCGTGCGCGATCGAAGTCACGGCCTTGCCGCCCTGGACGAGATCAATCCAGGCGCCCGAACTGATCGCGACGCGATAGGTGCCACCCTCCGCCACGTTGAGCGCGATGAGCCCGCCGAAGCTCGCCGAGCCGCCGGGCTTCTCGGGGCGCAGCGCATAGCGCACCTGCGGCGTCGACTTGAGCGTCAGGTTCGCCGCCTGGCCGATCGCCAGCCCCGGCGCGATCTGCGCGGCAACACCGGCCTCGAGCACGATCGGCCTGGCCCAAGCGGCGAGTTCACCGGGAAGCGGGGCCTGCACCCGGCATTGGAGATCGGCCGCCTTGACCGCACTCGCAGGCGCGACCGGCGCCTCTCGATGATCATGCGCCTGTGCAGAGACCGCAGTCCCGCCAGTCAGCACCAACACGATTGCCATAGAGTTCACGAAAGTCGTCCGCATCACCGTCCTGCCTTGCATAGCTATATCTCTGTGAATATAGGCCCGCGCCAAGAACCACAATGCCCGTAACCACAATATAGATTTCAGGGGGTTTT
>SECS01000402.1 GCA_004211435.1 Novosphingobium sp.
CCGCCGGCTGCCGATCCCTTGATGCTGATCTTCAGGAAATGCTTCTGGAATTCGCGGGCGACGAAACCGCTTTCGGCGCCGACGAAATGCAGGACTTCGATGATATGCCGGTTGCCGGACAGGGCGCCGCGGGTGGCAAACACGACGGTCAGGATCATCGCGGTAAAGACGAGGATCAGCACACCCATGCCGATCAGCACCGTGGTGCGCGCCATCGAGACCAGCCGGTCCACCCAGGTACGGTGGTCATCGAGAAAGGCTTGCGGCACTTCGGTCTTCAGGAGGTCGCGCATGGCTGCGAAATCGGGCGGGTTCTGCTCGTCGATCGTGATGATCACCAGCCGCGGCACGGGCAGGTCGGCAAGGTCGAGGCCGGTGCCGAGCCAAGGTTCCAGCAGCCGCGCGGTGGCGCTGTCATCCATGATCGTGCCGTCCCGGGTGCCGACGAAGGTCAGTGCGACATCGCGCGCCTTCTTCAGCGCCGCATCCATGTCGAGGCCATCGTCCGGCTTGATCTGGATGGTGATTTCGCGGGCGATCTCGCTCTGCCAGCCGGCCGCGGTGGCGCGAACCATGCTGACCCCGCCGAGCGTCAGGCATGCGAGGAAGGCCATATCGACCTGATCCATCAGCGCCAGATCGTGCGTCGCGATGACGACGGCGGTGCCGAGCCGGTTGAGCTCGAGGAACAGGCTGAGCAGCCGGCGGGCCATGGGCGGGTCGACATTGCCGGTGGGTTCGTCGGCGAGCAGGATTTCCGGACGGTCCATCAGCGCACGGGCAATCGCCGCACGCTGCTTTTCGCCGCCTGAAAGCACCGCGGGCAGCACATTGATGCGCTCGCCGAGGCCGACCCATTTGAGGAGCTCGATCACATCATTGCGATAGGAAGCCTCGTCCTTGCCGCGCACACGGAGCGGCAGGGCGACGTTCTCGTAGGTGGTCAGATGGTCGAGCAGGCGAAAGTCCTGGTAGACGATGCCGATCCGCCGGCGCAGCATCGGCAGCTC
>SECS01000221.1 GCA_004211435.1 Novosphingobium sp.
TCGTTAAGGAGACCGGCCGCGACATCTGCCGGCACCGAGATCAGGTCTGGCGCGACCTTGGTGCAGAGGCTGCGGATCTCTTCGTCGAAGGTTTCCATGTCGCGCTGCATGCCGCGCACCCGGCGCCTGCGGTTCTCGCGCTCGGCCAGAAGATCCGGCACGCTGCGCCAGACATCGAGCGCTGCAGCCGCCATTTCGACCGTCGCCTCATCCGGCAGGCCGGCCATGGTCGCAGCGTTGGAGAATGCGGCTCGCCACGTGTCGACTTCACGGCGCAGAACGGTCTCGCGCTCTTCGAGACGTTGCAGCGCATCGACGGCGGAATGGCGCTTGCCCTCCAGCGAGCGGCTTTCCGTCCAGCGTTCCGCGATCTCCGCCAGTCTGCGGTCGAGAGCACGCGCCAGGGCCGCGGGCGGCAAGGCGGCTGCGGCAAGGCCGATCGCGTCGGCAAGACCGACCAGCACCGGCTTCAACCGCTCTTCCTTCAGCCGTGCGGTCTGCAGCGCGTCGTTCGCATCCTTCAGCGCCTCGACCTGATGCGACAGGGCTTCGACGCCGCGGCGCCATTCAAGCATGCGCTCGGGCGATAGCGGCGAGATGGGCACCGAGCGGAACAGGTCCTCGAATTCGGTGATCGCGTCCGACAGCGCAATATCGCTTTCGCGCGCCTCGGCGCGGGCGTTTGTCAGCTGCTGCTCGATCTCGTGCTGACGCAAGCTGAGTTGTGCGTGCCGGGACACGCGCTCGGCGTCGGTCAGGGCGGCGTCGGCCAGTTCGTCGGCATTCTGAACGGCCTTGTGCACATCGGCGAGCTTATCCGCTGATGGCTTTGCTCCGAATGCGGCAAGACCAGCATCGCGCAGCTGGCGGGCTTCCATGATGTCAGCACGCGAAACGATGCGGCCCTGCCCTTCCAGCGCCGCCATCTGATCGGCCACAGTCTTGGCTTCTGCCTTCACCGTCGTCAGCGTCTGGGTGATCCTCGCATGCACCGCGCGTGCATCGTCGATCAGCTTGC
Source organism: Novosphingobium sp. (assembly GCA_004211435.1). GTDB lineage: Bacteria > Pseudomonadota > Alphaproteobacteria > Sphingomonadales > Sphingomonadaceae > Novosphingobium > Novosphingobium anseongense. Next base: position 1,019 of record SECS01000221.1, read on the forward strand.
GGTGGCTGCTGAGCGCTGCGAGATCCGGCAGCGGGCTCGCAAGCAGGGCGTCGATGTCCTTGACCGGCGGATCGAGCCTTGCGACGGCGGCGGCGAGATCGCTCTCTGCCCGCGTTGCGCGGACCTGCAGGTTTTCGACGCCTGCGAGATCGCTGAGTTCGGGGCGCAGCGCCGTGAGCTGCTCTGCCCATGGTTTCGGATCGATCAGGCGGCTGTCCGGATTGGCGTCATCCAGACGCCGCAGCGCCTCGCGCTCTTCTTCCAGACGGATATGCAGCTGTTTGAGGCTACGGTCGAGTTCGCTGCCTTGGTCGAGCAGGCTCTTCAGCCGCACCAGATCGGCATCGGCAGGCTGGTGGCGTTCCAGGTCGTCGGTCCTGACAAGACCCAACCTGCGCCCCAGCTGCACCAGCCGGGTGTCGAAATCCTCCACCTCGCCGCGAACCCTTGCGATATCCTCGCGGGCTTTCAGATAGACGCCCTTGTCAGCGTGGCGGGCGAGAATGCTGCCGGCCGCGGCGATCAGCGCGTCGTCGACATGGAGAGCGGCAATCTCGTCGCCCAGCCGCGAGACTTCAGTTTCCGCCGCCCGATGCGCGTCTTCGTTGCGGCGTGCCTCGTCCAGCGCCCTGGCAAGTGCGTCCTCGAAGCCAGGCGGCAGCGAGCCCAGCGCCTGATACTGCGCCAGCTGGTCCTGCTCGCGATCGATCTCGCGAAGCACCGGCTCCAGCCGCATCAGCTTGCGCAGCCGTTCGAGCGTCTGTTTCGTGGTTTCGCGCTCGGTCTGGACCGTCGCGAGTTCCGCTTCCAGCTCGGACTGTTCGGCGAGCAGCTTCTTCCAGTCGCCGGACTTCAGCTCGTTGTCCCGCTCGGCCTTGCGCGCCTCGTCATGGCTGTCGAGCACCTGGTAAAACAACCGGTCCTTGGAGCGGCGCGCCGCGTAGATGGTGTCGGCCTCGGCATCGAAGCTCTTGCGCAGGTCGGAGAGGCCGGTAAGGCCCGACGCTGCAGAAAACAGCAGACTGCCGATCTCGCCGCCGCTTTTCAGCATGCTCTGGCCGCCGGCGCGCAGCGACGCCGAATCAAGCCCGAAAGCGCGTTGAAACACGTCGCGGTTCAGCGTGCCGAGAAAGGGTGCCAGCGCATCCTCGGGCAGCGCCTCTTCCGCCTCGCTTGCCGCGAGCAGCGTGTTCTTGCGGCCGCGACGACGGCGAAAGCCCAGCTTGCTGCCATCGCGTGTCTCGATTTCGGCGCCGACGCGAAGGGCCGTCGCATCGTGGAGAAAACTGTATTCGGCAGCGGTCGGAAAACCGAACAGCAGATCCGAGATTGCCGACAGCGCGGAAGACTTTCCGGCTTCGTTCGGGCCATAGATGACATGCAACTGCGCATCCGGCCGGAACGCAAGCGCGCGATCGGTGAGCGCGCCGTAGCGCAGGATGTCGAGACGGGTGAAACGCATGTGACTACCCTACCCTTGCCGCGCGCGACAGAAGCAGCTCGCGTGCTTCCGCCAACAGTGTTGCCGCATCATCACCTAGCGCCAGGTCACCGGCACCGATACCGCCCGGCAGACGCGCGGCAATTTCGGCAATGCGGGCCTCGGCTTCGCTGACCAGAAGCGGCGAGAACTCCGCCGTCGGCAGCAGGCCTTCGAGCCCGAGCAGATCGGTGGCTTTCCCAGTTGAGGCAATCTCGGCTTCGAGTTTGACCTCCAGCTTTTCCAGCCAGATATCCTCATGACCCCGATGGCACGCGGCTTGCACCTCGTCCCGGAAATCGGCCGCTCTCGCCAAGATCTCGTTGCGGAAGCGACTGCGGCCGCTGATGCGGATGCGCAGTGCCAGCGGCCGGCTTTCCATGGCATCGATCACAGAACCAAGCAGATCTTCCAGCCGCCGCAGGATTGCCGCCGGCGTCTCGTCCGGCTCGACAAGAACAGCGAGTTCAGCAAACCTTGCGCTGTCGGTCACGATACGCTCATAGGCGATGCGTCCGTCCTCGACGGTCACGAGCACGGCGCCCTTTGCCCCCTGCTCGCGGATCGACCGCCCCTGAAGGTTGCCGGGGAACACGACCAGCGGGTCTTCGGCAACGATTTCGAAATCGTGGACATGGCCGAGCGCCCAGTAATCGTAGCCACGCGATCGCAGGTCTTCGACGGAACAGGGCGCGTAGGCTGCGTGCGGCTCGCGGCCGGTCAGCGAGGTGTGCAGCACGCCAATGTTGAACCAGCCCGGTTCCGGCTTCGGATAGGCAAGCGCCAGGTTTTCGTTGGCGGAGCGCTCGGCAAAACCCTGGCCGTGCAGCGCAACCTTCAGGTGATCCAGCTTGAACGTTCCGGGCTTTGCGGTCGGGAATTCGCTGACATTCTTCGGCAGCGTAATTGTCTTGGTGATGACGCTTTCGGCGTCGTGATTGCCCTTCAGCAGAAAGACCGGAATGCCGGCGCGTTCCAGCCGGGCAATTTCGCGGTTGAAGAACAGGCCGATCTTGTTGTCTTTCCAGTCGCCGTCGTAGACATCGCCCGCAACGATAAAGAAGTCGACCTTGCGCTCCACCGCCTCGTCCACCAAGCCCGAGAACGCCTTGCGGCTTGCCTCGATGAAGATATCGGCAAGCTCGGCATCCTTCAGCGCCAGCCCCTGAAAGGGACTGCCTAGATGCAGATCGGCGGCATGGATGAAGCGGAATGAGGTCATCGACTCGGCTGCTGGAACACATC
>SECS01000222.1 GCA_004211435.1 Novosphingobium sp.
CTGCCCGACGAGACGGCAACGTTCAAGCCAGGCAAGGGCGTAGAGGCTGCGGAGAACAACTGCGCCGCCTGTCATTCCGCTGACTACATCAATACACAGCCGCCCGGCATGGGTGAGGCTTTCTGGACAGCGGAAGTTCACAAAATGATCGCCACCTATCACGCCCCGATCGAGGAGGCCGACGCAAAGGCCATCGTCGAGTATCTCGCAAAGACATACTGACGAAGGCCGTCGAACGACACCGCCTGGTCATTCGCTGACGGGGTAAGCCAGTGGCTCAGGATCCTCAAAATACGGCGACGCCGGCCCGGAACCGCACGGCGCCGCCCTGGGCGGGGTGGCGCACGTAGGTGGCGGGGATGCCGAGCCCGTCCGCCGCACGCTGCGCCACCCGGCCGATACAGAGGATACGATGCGGCGCGAAGATCGCGACGATCATCTCCAGCACCTCTCGGTGCTCGGCGATCTCGGTCCGCGTCGGCGTCCGGTTGCGCAAGGGCAAAACGCCGCGATGGGGATGGAAGAGCACCGCGTTCCAGAACAGCGGCAGCGGGTCGGGCACCGCATCCCAGATCTCCCGGGAGGTTCCGGACTCCGGTGTCGGCAGGGTCTCGCGGGTCGCCCGCGCCAGCGGCGGATCGAGACCGAGCCGCTGCGACAGGTGGGCGAGCCGCCCGTCGCCCGTGAACGGCACGCCTGTCCGACGCGCTCCAAAGCGCGAGGGTGCTTCGCCGAGCCAGAGGTCACGGACGCCGCGATCCGCCATCGCGGCGAGGTAACGCCCGAGATTGCGACGGCGAGTCACCGGCGCGTTCGCGCCCTCGATCTCCGCGTCGAACCCGGCATACGGATTGAACAGGTTGGCCTTGCCGGGCAGCGCCGCGAGACGCTCGACGATCGCGTCGACCGAATGCCGTTCTAACATCGTCGATCCATCGATCACGCCCGCGGAACCTCGATCGTCGGCAGCTCGGCCAGAAAGGCGGCGACGGCGCGGCTCGGGTGACGGTCCCTCGCAAGCACCGAATGGAACCCGCGCGACGGTAGATCGAAGGGCAGCGCCACCAGCTTCCCCGTGCGAAGACTGGCATCCGCGACCACGGTAGGTAGGATCCCGACGCCGGCGCCCGCCTCGATCGCCGCGCGCACGGCCTCGTTCGAGGGCAGTTCGAGTTCGACCGACAACGCGGTGGGATCGACACCGAAGGCTTCAAGCGCGCTTTCAAGGATCGCGCGGGTGCCCGAGCCCCGTTCGCGCAGCACCCAGCGCGCCGATGCAAGATCCTCGGCCGCGACGGGAAAGCCGGCGCCCACGCGCATTGATGCTGCGACCAGAATTAGCCGATCGTCGGCAACGCGTTGCGTGCCCAGCCTGGCATCGCCGAGTTCGTCCTCCACGAAGCCGAGATCGGCCGTGCCATCCAGCATCGCCTCGGCCGTGCGCGCCGTGTTGGCTATGCTCAGCCGAAGGTCGATCCCGGGATGGCGGGCCTTGAATCCCGCGAGCACCGGCGGCAGCCAGTGGTTCGCCACCGTCTGGCTGGCGACGATGCGGAGTCGACCCCGCTTTAGTCCGGCAAGTTCGGAAAGCATGAGGCCGGCATCCTCGGCCCGCGCAAGCACCGCGCGGGCCTCAGGCAGGAACAGGCGCCCCGCCTCGGTCAGTTCGATCCGCCGTCCGACGCGGTCGAACAGCCGGACGTCGTGGCGCTCCTCCAGCGCGGCGATGGCGGCGCTAGTCGCCGACTGCGTGAGGTTCAGCGACTTCGCCGCCTCCGTCACGTGCTCGCGCTCGGCAACGGCAACGAAGATGCGAAGCTGATCGAGCGTCACAGCGTACCGCCGGAGAGGCCCGGGGCGGGGCGGTTCAGGCTGTCGTAGACGGCCGTCGCCACCTGCATCAGCCGTTCGCGCGACGCCTCGGCCGACACGACGTAGCCAAGGCCGGCGTCGCGCCAGAAGAAGGCTGAGACGCCGTTCTCCTCGACGAACTGGAACGACGTCTCGTCCTTCTCGTCGGTCTTGATGAACAGCGTCAGCCGCGTGCCCTGGTCGTCGTCGTACATCAGCATCGCAGCGGGACCCGCGCCCGCAGGCAGGAGGCGCCCGCCCATCAGCCGATAGCCGAGCCCCGTCAGGTCCGGAGCCGACAGCCGCGTTCCCAGCCGCTTCGATAGCCATTGCAGGAGATGTGCCTCCTCGTCGGCCCGCACTTCGACGGGATGGACCACCTCGACCACGAAGGTGCGATGCGCCGCGATCGCCTCGTCGGCCATGACCGCCACACGAGCCATCTGAGGCGGCACGCGCAGGACGTCGTTCGCCAGCCACCCGCCGGCGCTACCGAGGATCAGCCAGCCCATGACGGCCGCGATGCGCAGACGCGTGACCGCGAAGCGACCGCGCCGGGCCTCGCGGATGTTCGCCATGCGCAACCGCGCGGGAATCGGCTCCTCGGCCTTGAAGGCAAGCCGTTCGCGCAGTGCCCGGGCGATCTCGCGGTCGCGAGCGAGGGCCGCGGCGATCTCCGGTCGCTCCGTGAGATAGGCTTCGACTGCGGGCAGCCGCTCGGCCTCGAGCCGTCCGTCCACATAGGCTTGCAGGTCGTCCTCGCCGACGGGCGTGTCCCTGCGGCTCATTTGACTCTCCTCAAGGGCGCGCGGATCCCGGTCTCCAGGATGGCGCGCAGCTTCTCGCGCGCCCGCGATAGGCGCGACATGACCGTGCCGACCGGCAGCCCGATCACCCGCGCCGCCTCGTCGTAGCTCATGTCTTCGACGCCGACGAGAAGGAGGACGGTGCGGTGCTCTTCACTCAGCGCATCGAGCCCCGCGAGAACGTCGCGGAGCCCGGCGCGGCCGTCCTGGTCTCCGTCCACCGCCGGCGGCGAGGCCATCTCGTCGAGCGCCACGTGGGGCCCACGCCGCTTGTGCTGGCGCAGGCCCGAGAGGTGGAGGTTGCGCAGGATGGCGAACAGCCAGGCGCGCAGGTCGCCGTCGGGCCGGCGTAGGTGCCAGCGCCCGACGGCACGCTCCAGGCAGTCCTGGACGAGATCGTCGGCGGTGTCGCCATCGCGCACCAGCGCATAGGCATAGCGCCTCAGGCCCGGAATGAGCGGTTCGATCCGCGCCGCGATCTCGTCGGTGGACATGCCTTACTTCGCCAGCGTTGGGTCGATCTGCCAGATCTCATCAGTGAGCTTGCCGTCCCGGAACATCATGACGTAGCGCACGGGGATCTTGTTGTCGTTGGCGAAGACGACATCGGCGACGACGGTGGCGCCCTTCGGGTTCATGCTCTCGCGCATCTCGACGACGGTAGCCTTCAGGCCGGTCTGCGCCTTGGCGAACTTCGCCCAGGTCGCGGCGATCTCCGGACCCGTATAGATGCCATCGAGCGGACCGCCGACCCAGTGAAGCGTTGCGGATGGCGCATAGGCTGCGGTGACCGCGGAGGTATCGCCCTTGGCGATCGCTTCGATATGCGCCTTCGCCATGTCGCCGGCGGGACCCGCAAGCGCGGCCGAAGCCCCGGCGGTGAGAATGGCGATGGCTGCAAGGAGGGTCTTCATGGCTCGGTGTCCTTCGGTTCGGCCGCGATTGGCTTACGGAAGACGTCCGGGAACGGCGCTTATTCCCAAAGGACTGAAAATTCGAGACGAGCATGGTCAGTTCGGCGTCCAGACGGAACGTCCGCTTATGGTGAAAGCTGAGAACGCGTCAAACGGCTCCGGTGGGTCG
>SECS01000086.1 GCA_004211435.1 Novosphingobium sp.
TTCCGCGCACCCCGCCGCGTCGCCGATGGCCAGCGCGACGGCACCGATCCGCAGATCGTCTTCGGCCGCGGCTACGACCACAACTTCGCGCTCGACAAAGGCCTGACCGCCCGGCCCGAACTGGCCGCGCGGCTCGAGGATCCGGCTTCGGGCCGCGTGCTCGAGGTGCTGACCACCGAGCCCGGCGTCCAGTTCTATGCGGGCAACTTCCTCGACGGAACGCTGATCGGCAAGCACGGCCACGTCTACCGCATGGGCGACGGCATCGCGCTCGAGCCGCAGAAATTCCCCGATGCGCCCAACCAGGCCGCCTTCACCTCTCCGCGCGTCGATCCCGGCAAGCCCTACCGGCACGCCATGATCTACCGCCTGTCCACTTCACGCTGATCGAGACCCCATGACCGACCAAGCCAAGCCCAAGCTGCGTTCGCGCGCCTGGTTCGACAATCCCGACAACATCGACATGACCTCGCTCTATCTCGAGCGGTACCTCAACTTCGGCCTGAGCCTGGAGGAGCTGCGCTCGGGCAAGCCGATCATCGGCATCGCCCAGACCGGCAGCGACCTGTCGCCCTGCAACCGCCACCACATCGTCCTGGCCGAGCGCATCCGCGAAGGCATCCGCGAGGCCGGCGGCATCGCGCTCGAATTTCCGGTCCATCCGATCCAGGAAACCGGCAAGCGGCCCACGGCCGGTCTCGATCGCAACCTGGCCTATCTCGGCCTCGTCGAGGCGATCTACGGCTATCCGCTCGACGGCGTGGTGCTGACCACGGGCTGCGACAAGACCACCCCGGCGCTGCTGATGGCCGCGGCGACGGTCAACCTGCCGGCGATCGCGCTGTCGGTCGGCCCCATGCTCAACGGCTGGCACAAGGGCGAGCGCACGGGTTCGGGCACGATCGTCTGGAAGGGCCGCGAGATGCTGGCCAAGGGCGAGCTCGACAACGACGGCTTCATCAAGCTCGTCGCTTCCTCCGCCCCCTCGACCGGCTATTGCAACACGATGGGCACGGCGACGACGATGAACTCGCTCGCCGAGGCTCTGGGCATGATGCTGCCCGGCTCGGCCGCGATCCCCGCGCCCTACCGCGACCGCCAGGAATGCGCCTATCACACCGGCAAGCGCATCGTCGCCATGGTGGAAGAGGACCTCAAGCCTTCGGACATCCTGACGCTCGACGCGTTCCACAACGCGATCGTCGTCAACTCCGCGATCGGCGGCTCGACCAATGCGCCGATCCATCTGGCCGCGATCGCGCGCCACATCGGCGTCGACCTGCCGCTGACCGACTGGGAGCGCGTGGGCCACAAGGTGCCGCTGCTGGTGAACCTCCAGCCGGCAGGCGAATACCTGGGCGAGGACTACTATCACGCCGGCGGCGTGCCCGCCGTGGTGGCGCAGCTCATGGGCCAGGGCCTGATCCGCGAGGGCGCGATGACGGTCAACGGCCGCACCATGGGCGACAACTGCCGCGACGCGACGATCGAGGACGAGAAGGTCATCCGCCCGTTCGACCAGCCGCTCAAGACCGACGCCGGCTTCCTCGTGCTGTCGGGCAACCTGTTCGACGCGGCGGTGATGAAGACCAGCGTCATCAGCGAGGAGTTCCGCCAGCGCTACCTGTCGAACCCCGCCGATCCCGAAGCCTTCGAAGGCCCCGCGATCGTGTTCGACGGGCCCGAGGACTATCACCACCGCATCGACGATCCGTCGCTCGGCATCACCTCGCAGACCTTGATGTTCATGCGCGGCGCCGGCCCGATCGGCTATCCGGGCGCGGCCGAGGTCGTGAACATGCGGCCGCCGGCTTACCTGATCACCGAAGGTGTCAGCGCCCTGCCCTGCATCGGCGACGGTCGCCAGTCGGGCACCAGCGGCAGCCCTTCGATCCTCAACGCCTCGCCCGAAGCCGCAGCGATGGGCGGCCTCGCGCTGCTGCGCACCGGCGACCGCGTGCGCATGGATCTCGGCAAGGGCCGGGTGGACGTGCTCATCCCCGACGAGGAACTGGCCGAGCGGCGCGCAGCCCTGGTCGCAAAGGGCGGCTATCCCTACCCGGCATCGCAGACGCCATGGCAGGAGATCCAGCGCAGTGTCGTCGGCCAGCTCGACACCGGCGCGATTCTCGAGGGTGCGGAAAAGTACCAGCGGATCGCGCAGACGCAGGGCCTGCCTCGCGACAACCACTAAGCGGCGCTTAGCGGCACTAAGGGGGACACGGCGATGGCACAGTGGCGGATGATCGAGCGCGAGGTGCGCGACACGCTGGGCGAAGGCACGGCCTGGTCGGCACGCGAACAGGCGCTGTACTGGGTCGACATCCTCGATCCGGCGCTCAACCGCCTGTCGCTCGTTGACGGTGCAATCGCGCGCTGGGCCATGCCCGAGCCGCTCGGCTGGGTGGTCGAGCGCACGCGTGGCGGCATGATCGGAGGCTTCCAGAGCGGCTTCGCCGAAATCGATGTCGAACCCCTGGCGATCTGGCCGCTCGGCGATCCCGAACCGCATTTCCCGGGCAACCGCATGAACGACGGCAAGGCCGACCGTCACGGCGCCATCTGGTGCGGCACGATGGAAATGGCCGAGGAGAACCCCCGGGGCTCGCTCTACCGGCTCGATCCCGACGGCAGCTGGGCGCCGATGGACACCGGCTACATGGTGCCAAACGGCCCGGCCTTTTCGGCCTGCGGACGCTGGCTCTATCATTCGGACACCGGCCTGCGGACGATCTACCGCTTCGCGCTGACCGAGACCGGCCTCGCCGATCGCCAGGTCTTCGCGCGCTTCGAGGAGGCCGATGGCTATCCTGACGGCATGACCGTCGACGCCGAGGGTTTCCTCTGGGTCGCGCACTGGGATGGCGGCCGGGTCAGCCGCTTCGACGAGCAGGGCAGGGTCGAACGATCGATCGCCCTGCCCGCCCGCCGCACGACCAACATCGCCTTCGCCGGGCCGAACCTCGACCGCATGTTCGTGACCTCGGCCGCCATCGGCCTCGAACCGTCCGCCTACGACGGCGCGCTGTTCGAAGTGGACGCGGGCGTGCAAGGCCTTCCGACCCACACCTACGCCGGCTAGCGCCAAGCCCGATCGGCACCGGCCTCGGCCTAGACCCCATCGGCATTGCAAATGGGCCGCGAAGGCCCGACAGGGCTTCCCATGGACGATACGCTACGCCGCGCGGCACTCGACTATCATCGCTATCCCCAGCCCGGGAAGATGCGGATCGAGCCGACCAAACGCATGGTCAACCAGCGCGACCTCGCGCTCGCCTATTCGCCAGGTGTCGCCGCACCCTGCGAAGAGATCGCCGCCGATCCCGACAAGGCCTTCGAATATACCGCGCGCGGCAATCTGGTCGCGGTGATCTCGAACGGCACGGCCGTGCTCGGCCTTGGCGCGATCGGGGCGCTGGCCTCGAAGCCCGTGATGGAAGGCAAGGCCGTCCTCTTCAAGAAATTCGCCGACATCGACGTGTTCGACATCGAGGTCGACACGACCGATCCCGACAAGTTCGTCGAGGCGGTGGCGCTGCTCGAACCGACCTTCGGCGGCATCAACCTGGAAGACATCAAGGCGCCCGAGTGCTTCGCGATCGAGGCGGCGCTCAAGGCGCGGATGAACATTCCGGTCTTCCACGACGACCAGCACGGTACCGCGATCGTCGTCGCCGCGGCGGTGCGCAACGCGCTGGTGCTCCAGGGCAAGACCCTCGCCGAGGCGCGGCTGGTGACTTCGGGCGCCGGCGCGGCGGCACTGGCCTGCGTCGACCTGCTCGTCTCGATGGGGCTCCCGGCCGAGAACGTGACCCTGACCGACAAGGACGGCGTCGTCCACGCCGGCCGCGAAGGCATGGGCGAGAACATGGCGCGCTATGCCCGCCATACCGACGCGCGCAGCCTGCCCGAGGTCCTGCCCGGCGCCAACGTGTTCCTCGGCCTCTCGGCGCCCGGCGTGCTCAAGCCCGAGTGGCTGCCGCTGCTGGCCGAACGTCCGCTGATCTTCGCCCTGGCCAATCCCGAGCCCGAAATCCGGCCCGAAGTCGCGCGCGCCGCCCGGCCCGATGCGATCGTCGCCACCGGGCGTTCGGACTATCCGAACCAGGTCAACAACGTCCTGTGCTTTCCCTATATCTTCCGCGGCGCGCTCGATGTCGGCGCGACGACGATCAACGAGGCGATGAAGGTCGCCGCGGCCGAGGCCATCGCCTCGCTGGCACGGTTGCCCGCGCATGAAAGCGTCGCCCAGGCCTATGGCGGCCAGAAGCTGACCTTCGGTCCGGACTATATCATCCCGACGCCGTTCGATCCGCGCCTGATCGCCGAGATCGCGCCCGCCGTCGCTCAGGCGGCGATGGACAGCGGCGTCGCTCGGCGCACGCTCGATATCGACGCCTATCGCCAGTCGCTGAGCCGCCAGAACACCCGTTCGGCGCAGCTGATGATGCCCGTGTTCGAAGCGGCACGCCACAGCCAGACGCGCGTTGTCTATGGCGAGGGCGAGGACGAGCGCGTGCTGCGCGCGATCCAGGACGGGCTCGACGAAGGCATCGTCCGCCCGGTGATCGTCGCGCGACGCCGGATCCTCGAACACCGCCTGCCGAGCCTCGGCCTGCGCTTCGAGCTCGACCGCGATGTCGAGGTGATCGATCCCGAGACCGATCATGAGGTGATCGCCCCGCTGGTCGAGGCCTATCGCCAGGTCGCGGCGCGCAAGGGCGTACCTTCGGCGGAGATCATCCGCCACGTCTATCGCCGCCCGACCGTGACTGCGGCCATGCTGCTGCGCACGGGCCATGTCGACGCGGCGCTGGTCGGCGGCAATTCGGAATACTGGGGCCAGATCGAATATGTCCTGCGCATCATCGATCGCGCGCCCGACAAGAGCCGCGTCTATGCGCTGTCGGGGCTGATCCTCGAACAGGGCGCGCTATTCATCACCGACACGCACATGGTGCCCGAACCGACGCCCGCGCAGGTGGCCGAGATGGCGATCCTGGCGGCCGCGGAAGTCCGTCAGTTCGGCCTAGAACCGCGCGTCGCGCTGCTCTCGCACTCGAACTTCGGCGCCTCGCACAGCCCCAGCGCGCGCAAGATGCGGACTGCGCTCGGCCTGATCCGCGAGGCCGCACCCGACCTGCTCGTCGACGGCGAGATGCACGCCGATGCAGCGCTGTCCCAGCCCGTGCGCGAGCGGCTCGTACCCGACAGCGCCTTCGAGGGCGCCGCCAACGTGCTGGTCATGCCCAATCTCGATGCTGCCAACATCACGCTGACCGCGCTCTCGGCCTCGTCGAGTTCGCCCACGGTCGGACCGATGCTGATGGGCCTGTCGAAGCCGATCCATGTGCTCACACCCAACATCACCGCGCGCGGCATCCTCAACCTGACGACGATCGCCGCAGCGGAGGTCGCCCAACGGCGCTAGGCCCGTTGATCGCGGCCTCCCGGCAGTACGAAGCGCGCGGTGATCGTGATCGGCCCGACCGATGCTTCGGGCATTAAAAAACCCCCCGCCGAAGCGGGGGGTTAAAGTCTGGAGCCCGTGGAGGATGTAAAATTTCCGCGGGCGCGTCTTTCGAAGGACTCCCACGATGCATGTTGGAAAGCAGACCGTCAATATCCTGTCGTAAATGCAACATGAACCGCGCGCCGTTGTCGGCGCGGTTCGATGGTCGACGACGGATTCCGGTCGCTTTAGATGCTGTTGCTCATCATCAGGCGGCTGGGGGCCGCATCGAGCGGGATTGCTTGAACCAGCCGAGCCTTGGCCTCACCGGCCTTGCGGCGATAGGCTTCGGCCATGGCCTGATGCATCTTGCGGGCAGGTTCGTCGGACGTGGCGGCGGCGAGTTGTTCGTGCATTTCCGCGCGCTCGATATAGGCCTGGGCATCAGGTGAATCGAACATCTGATCGCTCCTATCCCCTGTGTTTATCCACAGGGCATACTCCGATTCCGGAACGGATAGAAGCGGATTCCCCGGCGGTCAGCCCTCGGCCAGTCTCGGCCCCGTCGCCCTTGGCCGCGCCTTGTGCTCCTTGAGCGAAGAGCCGCCTTCGGGCTCGATCTCCCTGAGCACGACCTCGTAACCCCAGAGATCGGCGAGGTGCTGGACGACGCGGCAGGCGTCCTTCTCGGCCAGCAGCACGCCGTTGGTGACATGATGCTCGAGCATCAGGGTGCGATCACCGGCAAGGTCGACGTCGACGATCTGGATGTCGGGCTCCTGCCACGAGATGTCGTACTGGCGCGCAAGGCCGCGGCGCAGCTCGCGATAGCCGCGCTCGTCATGGATCGCGTCGACCTTGATGTGATCGACCTTCTCGTGATCGTCGAGCTTGAACAGCCGCCATTGGCGCATGAGTCTGGGAGACAGGAACTGCGAGACGAAACTCTCGTCGCGATAGTTCGCCCAGATGTGTTTCAAGGTACCCTCGACGTCGCCGTTGCCGGCAATGTCGGGCGACCACAGCCGGTCTTCCTCGGTCGGCGCGACGCAGACCTGGGCGATGTCCTGCATCATGTTGTAGCCGACCCAATAGGGGTTGAGCCCACCGTAATGGCCCGAATCGAACATCGGCTGGCTGACGACGTTGGTGTGCGAGGTGAGGAATTCGAGGAAGGATCCCTCGGTGATGTGGCCGCGCTGGTGGAGCGTGGTCATGATCCGGTAGTGGACGTAGCAGGCCGCGCCCTCGTTCATCACCTTGGTCTGACCCTGGGGATAGAAATACTGCGCGAGCACGCGGGTGATGCGCAGAATCTCGCGCTGCCAGGGCGCGAGCCGCGGCGCCGACTTCTCGAGAAAGTAGAGCACGTTCTCCTGCGGCAGCCCCAGCGCCGCGGCGCGCGCGCTGACGCCGGCATCGGCCGCCTTGGCCTTGGCCGCGGGCAGCGTGCGGTAGATGTCGTCGTAATCGCGCTCGCGCTGCGCGTGGCGCACGTTCTCGCGCGCGAGCTCGGCCTTGAGGTCGCGCGCCTGGCCGCGCGGGTAGCGGTGCACGCCCTGGCGGTTAAGCGCATGCGCCGCGTCGAGCAGACGTTCGACCTGGACCTGGCCATACCGCTCTTCGCACTGCGAGATGTAGCGCTTGGCGAATTCGAGATAGTCGAGGATGCCCTCGGCATCGGTCCACTGCTGGAACAGGTAGTTGTTCTTGAAGAAGTGGTTGTGCCCGAACGCCGCGTGCGCGAGCACGAGCGTCTGCATCGTCGCCGAATTCTCCTCCATGATGTAGTTGATGCAGGGGTCCGAATTGATCACCAGCTCGTAGGCGAGCCCGCGCTGGCCCTTGCGGTACATCAGCTCGTTGGTCAGGAACTGCTTGCCGAACGACCAGTGGTTGTAGAGCAGCGGCATGCCCGTCGAGCTGTAGGCATCGAGCATCTGCTCGGCGGTGATGACCTCGATCTGGTTGGGATAGGTGTTGAGGTCGAGCTCCTCGCGGGCGATCGTTTCGACGGTGTCGTAGATCCGCTGGATCGTATCGAAATTCCAGTCGCTGCCCTCGTACAGCGGCTTGGCGGCGAGCTTGGTCATGACTGGGCCCTCCCCGCAGCCAGACCGCGCTTGGCGAAGAGTTCGCGGAACACCGGGTAGATCTCGCGCCGGTGGTGGACCTTGCGCATGACGAACTTGCCGTTCTGCCCGTCGATCTGGCCGTAGGAGCGCCACAGATCGCTCGCGCGCATCAAGGGCCCGCCCATGGCCATCATCGGGTCTTCCTCGCGCCCTACCTCGAGATAGGCGACGTACTGCGCCACCGGCATGATCTCGTCCGCCATCAGCGCGATCGTCTTGGCCGTGTCGCTGGGCATGTTGTCGCCGTCCGAGGCTTGCGCCACGTAGATGTTCCAGTCGTTCGGCGAATAACGGTCCTTCATCACCTGCAGCATCTTCTCGAGCGCGGTCGAAACCAGGGTACCGCCGGTCTCGCGGCTGTAGAAGAAAGTCTCCTCGTCGACCTCTTCGGCGCGGTCGGTGTGGCGGATGAACACGACCTCGAGGTGACGGTAGCAGCGCTTGAGGAACAGGTGGAGCAGCGCGTAGAACCGCTTGGCCAGATCCTTCATGTGCTCGGTCATCGAGCCCGAGACGTCCATCAGGCAGAACATCACCGCCTGGCTGATCGGCTTGGGCGTCGGTTCGAAGCGGCGGTAGCGCAGGTCGATCGGATCGACATAGGTGATCAGCTTGCGGCGACGTTCGAGGCGTTCGTATTCCTCGCGCAGCTTGGCGAGTTCCTCGGCGTGATCGGCCCCGGTGTCTTTGGCCAAGGCTTCGAGCCGGGCGATCTCTGCCTCGAGCTTGGCCATGTCCTCGCCGCGCGGGCGCTTGAGCGCGATGCGGCGCGACATCGAATTGCGCATGGTCCGGCCGATCGACAGCGCCGAAGGGCTGCCGCTGGTCGAATAGCCCGCCTGACGCACGCCTTCGGCCTCGCCGCTGGTCAGCTTCTTCTTGGCGAGTTCGGGCAGTTCGAGATCGTCGAGGAACAGGTCGAGAAATTCCTCGCGGCTGAGCACGAAGCGGAATTCGTCGTCGCCCTCGCCCTGATGCCCGCCGGCGCCCTCGCCGCCACCGGGCGGACGCTCGATCTGATCGCCCGAGAGGTATTCCTTGTTGCCGGGCAGGATGTGCTCGCGGTTGCCACCACTGGCGCCGCGGCGGAAGCTGGGTTCGTGAACCTCGTCGCGCGGAATCGTGACCTCACCCTCCTGCTCGAGATCCTTGATCGAGCGATCCTTGAGGCTGTCGCGCACCGCCTGCTGGACCAAGGCCTTCGCCCGGCGCAGAAAGCGCTGTCGGTTCACCAGGCTCTTGCCACCCGGGTTCAGGCGGCGATCGACGATGTGCATCTAGTTCTAGCCCGCCTCCTTTCCCATCAACCGGCCTGCTTCACGCGCATGTACCATTCGACGAGGCGCCGAACCTGCCGCGCGGTATAACCGCGGGCGATCATGCGATCGACGAATTCGTCGTGCTTCTTCTCAGTATCGCCGTCCTTCTTTGAACCGAAGCTGATCACCGGCAGCAGATCTTCGACCTGGCTGAACATGCGCCGCTCGATCACCTCGCGGATCTTCTCGTAGGAGGTCCACGACGGGTTGCGGCCATTGTTCGCCGCGCGCATGCGCAGCGCGAACTTGACCACCTCGTTGCGGAAGTCCTTGGGATTGGCGATCCCCGCCGGCTTCTCGATGCGGGTCAGTTCCTGGTTGATGACCTCGCGGTCGAGCAGTTGGCCGGTGTCCGGATCCTTGAAGTCGAGATCCTCGATCCAGGCATCGGCATAGGCGACATAACGGTCGAACAGGTTCTGCCCGTAGTCGTGGTAGGATTCGAGATAGGCCTTCTGGATCTCGTTGCCGATGAATTCGGCATAGCGCGGCGCAAGGTCGCCTTTGACGAATTCGAGGTACTTCGTCTCGGTCTCGCCGGGCAGCTGTTCCTGCTTTACCATCCTTTCGAGCACGTACATCAGGTGAACGGGATCGGCCGAGACTTCGGTCGGATCGTGGTTGAAGGTCGCCGACAGCGCCTTGAAGGCGAAGCGCGTGGAGATGCCGTCCATGCCTTCGTCCACGCCGGCCGCGTCCTTGTATTCCTGCATCGACTTGGCGCGCGGATCGACCTCGCGCAGGCTCTCGCCGTCGTAGACGCGCATCTTCGAATAGGCGTTGGAGTTCTCGTGCGCGCGCAGCCGCGTCAGCACCGAGAAGCGCGCCAGCATATCGAACGTCCCCGGTGCGCAGGATGCCGATGCCAGCTCCGAGCCCGAGATCAGCTTTTCGTAGATCTGCCGCTCCTCGGTCGCGCGCAGGCAATAGGGCACCTTGATCACGTAGATACGGTCGATGAAGGCTTCGTTGTTCTTGTTGTTCTTGAAGTTGGCCCATTCGCTCTCGTTCGAGTGCGCCATGACGATGCCGGTGAAAGGGATCGCGCCGATGTTCTCGGTGCCGATGTAATTGCTCTCCTGCGTCGCGGTGAGCAGCGGGTGGAGCATCTTGATCGGCGCTTTGAACATTTCGACGAATTCGAGCATGCCCTGGTTCGCACGGTTGAGCCCGCCCGAATAGGAATAGGCGTCGGGATCGTTCTGGCTGAGCATCTCCAGCTTGCGGATGTCGACCTTGCCGACGAGGCTGGAAATGTCCTGGTTGTTCTCGTCGCCCGGTTCGGTCTTCGAAATGGCGATCTGGTGAATGCGCGAAGGCATCAGGCGCACGACCTTGAACTGCGCGATGTCGCCCTTGAACTCGTCGAGCCGTTTGCGGCACCAGGGACTGATCAGGCCGGAAAGGCGACGCTTGGGAATGCCGTAGGTATCGAGCAGCATGTCGCCGTGGATTTCGGCATCGAACAGCGCCAGCGGGCTGTCGAACACCGGGCTGATCTCATCCCCGGCCTTGAGCGCGTAGATCGGGTGCGTCTCCATCAGCGCCTTCAGGCGCTCGGCCAGCGAGCTCTTGCCGCCGCCCACGGGGCCGAGCAGGTAGAGTACCTGCTTGCGCTCCTCGAGACCCTGCGCCGCGTGACGCAGGTAGGAGACGATGCGCTCGATCGTCTCTTCCATGCCGTAGAATTCGGCAAAGCTCGGATAGAGCCGGATCGTCCGGTTCATGAAGATGCGGCCGAGCCGCGGGTCCATCGAAGTGTCGATGATCTGCGCCTCGCCGATCGCGGCGAGCAATCGTTCGGGGGCGCTGGCGTACATCATGGGGTCGCCGCGACACCCCTTCAAATACTCCTCCAGCGACATCTCCGTCTGTCGCCGCGCCTCGTAGCTCGCAGCAAAATCGGAAAACAGATCGCCGGTGGCCATACGCAACTCCTATGCCCGACTATGTAAGTGCTCAGTAGTAACATGGAGAAACGAAGCGAACGAACGAGAGTTGCCAAAAAACTGTTGGGAAACTCACATTCGTGTCGGCACGCGACTTGACGGCAACATCGCCCTGATGCTCATGGGCGCCCGCCTTCCGCCGCACGCGTTGACCTCGCCCGCCTCCTGTGTGAGCATTCGATCCGGCCGCACGGCAGAGGTCGTGGTCCGCTCAACCTTGGTATGATCGACAAGCGCCTCGCAGCTCGGCCACCATTGTCGCCGGCCAAGGGGACAGGCCGCCCCGACGAGGAACCGAAACGATGAGCACGCTCGACGATCGCCGCCCGCAGATGTTCCCCGTGCTCAGTGCCGCCCAGGTCGAAGAAGCCTCGCGCTTCGCCAGCGGTCCCGCACGCGACTTTGCCCCTGCCGAACTGCTCTACGACATCGGCGAGGTCGGCGCGCCGTCCTGGCTCCTGCTCGCGGGATCGGCGGACATCACGCGCCGCGACGGCTTGAACGCCGAAGCCACGATCACGACGATGACCGAGGGCCAGTTCACCGGCGAGGTCAACCAGCTCGCCGGCCGCTCGGCGATCGCGCGCGGCCGCGCCGGGCCCGAGGGTGCCACGGCCCTGCCCTTCGACGCCGCGCACCTGCGCGCGCTGATGATCGGATCGGCCGAGATCGGCGAGATCGTGATGCGTGCGCTGATCCTGCGCCGCGTCGGCTTGATCGAGGAAGGCGGCGCCGGCACGATCATCATCGGCACGCCGAACAGCCCCGACATCGTCCGCCTGCAGGGCTTCCTGGCGCGCGCCGGCTATCCGCACCAGGTGCTAGACGCCGCGCGCGACGAGGAAGGCCATGCCCTGGTCGAGCGGATCGGCGTCCAGCCCGACGAGCTGCCGCTGGTGGTCTGCCCCGACGGCAGCCTGCTGCGCCGCCCCAACGAGATCCAGCTTGCCTCGTGCCTGGGCATCACCCCCGAGATCGATCCACGCAAGCTCTACGACGTCGCCATCGTCGGTGCCGGACCGGCGGGCCTCGCCGCCGCGGTCTATGCCGCGTCCGAAGGCCTTTCGACCATCGTGCTCGACGAGCGCGCCTTCGGCGGCCAGGCCGGCGCCTCGAACCGGATCGAGAACTACCTGGGCTTCCCCACGGGCATCTCGGGCCAGGCGCTCGCCGGCCGCGCCTTCAACCAGGCGCTCAAGTTCGGCGCCGAAATCGCCATCCCGCTCGAAGTCACCAAGCTAGACTGCCCCGAGGGCAAGGTCTGCCCCGACCTGCCGCTGGGCCTCGTCCTGCCCGATGATCGCCACGTCCGCGCGCGCACCGTGGTGATCGCCTCGGGCGCACGCTATCGTCGCCCCGAGGTGCCGGGACTCGCGATGTTCGAAGGCAAGGGCGTGTCCTACTGGGCCTCGCCGATCGAGGCGCGGCTCTGCGAGGGCGAGGAAGTGGCGCTCGTCGGCGGCGGCAATTCGGCGGGCCAGGGCGTGGTCTTCCTCGCCCCCAAGGTGAAGCACCTCCACCTCGTCGCGCGGCGCCCCTTGGAGGCGACGATGTCGCGCTACCTGATCGACCGCATCGCCGCCCTGCCCAACGTGACCCTGCACATCGGCAAGGAGATCGCCAGCCTCGAAGGCGATTGCCAGACCGGCCTCACCGGTGCGGTCTTCCGCGACCGCGCAGACGGCAGCACCAAGCACTGCGATCTCAAGCACCTGTTCCTGTTCATCGGCGCCGATCCCAACACGAGCTGGCTCTCGGGCTGCGTCGAGACCGACGCGCACGGCTTCATCTGCACGGGCGACACCCTGGGCCGCGCCGGCATCCTCCCGCTCGAGACGACGCGACCGGGCATCTTTGCGATCGGCGACGTCCGCGCCGGCTCGGTCAAGCGCGTCGCGGCCGGTGTCGGTGAAGGCGCCGCGGTCGTCGCGCAGATCCATCAGGCGCTAGCCGCGCAGGCTGGGGAGCGCGCGCGATGAGCCGGACCTGCAATCATCAAGCCGTCATCCAGCAGGTCGTACCCAGCGCCAAGGGCTGCGAGGAATGCCTCGCCAGCGGCGACTGGTGGGTCCACCTGCGCCTGTGTCGAAGCTGCGGCCACGTCGGCTGCTGCGACGATTCGCCCAACCGCCACGCCACGGCGCACCATCACGCCACCCACCATCCGATCATTGAGGGCTACGATCCGCCCGAAGGCTGGGGCTGGTGCTATGTCGACGAAACCTTCGTCGATCTGCCGAACCGAACGCCGCAGCTTGGGCCGATCAAGCGGTGGGTGTGATGCTGGCTCTTCACCACCGCCCCGGCTAAGATCGGCGCCATGTTCGAAACCACGATCGACACTTCGTCCAAACCCACGCTCTACGCCGATCTCGTCAGCGCCGCGCGCGGTCTGACCGAGGGCGAGCCGGACGGCATCGCCAACATGGCCAATGTCGCGGCCTTGATCTGGGATAGTCTGCCCGGTCTCAACTGGGCCGGCTTCTATCGCTTCGACGGCAGCGAACTTGTGCTCGGGCCCTTCCAGGGGAAACCCGCCTGCATCCGCATCGCCATCGGCAAAGGCGTCTGCGGCACCGCTGCGGCCGAGCGCCGGACGCAATGCGTCCGCGACGTCCACGCCTTCCCCGGTCACATCGCCTGCGACGCCGCCTCGCAGTCCGAACTGGTCGTGCCGGTGATCCACGAGGGCGCCCTTATCGGCGTGCTCGACCTCGACAGCCCGCACCTTGCCCGCTTCGACGAGGCCGACGTCGCCGGGCTCGAAGCACTCGTCGCGGCCGTGGCGCCCCGACTTACTTCGTCTTGAAGCGCACGCCGGGCAGCACGTCGGCCGCCTGCGCCGAGCCCGCGAGGCAAGTCTTGGGATCGCGGTTCGGATAGCGATCGCAGTCGAAGCGCGTCGCGCCGCGGCCGCCCAGGCCGTCGCGGCGATACTCGAACACCATCGTCCCGCGCGCGCCCTCGGGGATCGGGTAGGCACCGGGTATGTCGTCCTCGTTCGCCCAGGCAGCGACTTCGCAGGCACCCGGATCCTTGCAGAGCGCCAGCGCGGCATTGACCAGATTGGCGGCACTGGCGCTCGCCGGCGCGAGCAGACCGAAGCCGCGACCGTCGGCTCGCACGAGCCGCACGCGGTTGCCGTAGAGCGGGACCTTGCCCATGCCCGCGGGTAGTTCCGCCTTGGGCTGGGGCAGACCCAGAATGCCCGAGCCGAGTTCGCCGACCGGCGCCGGGCCAGGCTGCGCTGCGGCGATCAGCGCCGCGGCGCCCGCCTCGTTGCCGCGGTACTCGCGCCGGAAAGCGCCGCTCCCGCCCCATGCGCCACGCCAGCCGAAGAACAGATGCGTCCCGACTCTCGCGAGCTTGTTCAGCTCCGGGCTCCAGTAGGGATAGACCCAGTCGGTGTGGTAATGCGTGGCGAGCCCCACGGGACCATAGACCTTCCCCGCGACCGCCTGCGCCGCGACCACCCGCGCGCGCGCCCAGGCGGCGTCGGAAATGCGCCGCCGCAGCGAACCGTCGCAGGTGAAGGTAAACTGGCAGCCGGTGGCGCGCTGCGAACCCTGGTAGACCACGCCGCAGACCGTCGCCGGAAAGGCTGCGTGGCGCACGCGGTTGAGCACGACCTGCGCCACGGCAGCCTCGCCTTCGGTATCGTCGCCGGCCTCGTAGAGCACGGCCGTCGCCAGACATTCGACGGCGCGCGCACGGTCCGCCTCGGACCCCTTGAAGACGAAGGGCCGCGCCGCGCCGAGCTTGTCCACGAGGAACGGGACGGCAGCATTGCGCGCACGCGCATCGTCAGGCGCGAGCACCGATGCGGCCTGAGGCCCATGAGCCTCGATGTCCTCGGGCCGTGCCGGCAGGTCCTTCAAGGCGGCCGACCGCGTCGCGCCGGCACGCGGCGCCGCCGTCGGCCCCGTGCGCGCGAAGATCAGCCCGATGACGACGAGCAGGAGAACCCCTGCGAGCGCGATCACCAAGGTCGCACGCGCCTGACGACCGGCCAGCCGACGCTTGAGCATCGCACGCCAGGTCGCCGGCTCTTCGAAGGTTGCAGCGGTCATGGGTTCCGATGATCCAGACGATAAGCGGTCACTACGAACCGTGGCTCCCAAAGGTTCCCGCGGCTCAGCCTATCCCTGCCCGCGACCCGCGATCTCGAACAACGGGTTCGGCTGCGGTTCGCCGATCTTGACCAGGGTGTTGGTATCGCGGTGATTGAAGATTCCCTCCTGCCCATGAACCGCCAGCATCGTTTCGGTGACATAGGTGATTGAGCCGTCGGGATTGAAGGTGAGCTCGATCGAATAGGACTCGGTGCGGAAGGCCTGCTCGAGGAAACTGGTCGAGCAGATGCCGTAGTCGGTCTTGCCACGCACCGCCGATAGCCGCAGCGTCGTGTCCTCGGGCTTGGCGAAACCCGAGGCGAGCGCGACCTGCCCGCGCGGAATCGCGACGGTCTGCATGATCAGGCCGGTGTCGGGCTCGTAGAGCCAGTAGCCGGTCTGATCGTGGAAGGTGATGTCCTCCTCGGGCGTGTTGATGTGAACGTGATAGCGCAGCCCGTAGAGCAGTTGCGGCCCGTTGGACTGCGGATCGATCGGATGGGCCTCGAGCCGCTCGCTGTAGACGCGGTGTTCGGGGCCGTCCGCCTTCGGGTTGATGTCGGCGCCGCGCGGCCCTTCGCTCGCCCAGACCCCCGCGAGCCGCGCGAGCGGGCCAAGCTTCGCCAGCGTGTCGGGATCGGGGTCCTGCTCGGTGAAGATGTCGTCCGGAATGTCGGCCATGGTCGTGCTCCGCACAAAATAGGTTCCGCGCCGGCGATATGCACCGGCGGCGCCTAGCGCAAGATGACTGAGCGATCCGCATTCGCCCGTCGGCAAGCGGCCGGCAAACCGAAAGATCGATCCGGCCCAATAGCGCTGTTGACAGACCGCGCGGGACACCTCTAAAGGCCGGCGCCTACCCCGTGCCCAGATGGCGGAATTGGTAGACGCACCAGCTTCAGGTGCTGGCGCTCGCAAGGGCGTGGAGGTTCGAGTCCTCTTCTGGGCACCATTTCAAAAGCCTTTCAGCGGAGGAGAACACCCATGCTCAACATCATCGGCGCGATCATCAGCGGCCTCGTCATCGGCGTGCTCGCGCGCTTCTTCTATCCGGGCGAAGTGCCGCTGGGCTGGATCTCGACGATCCTCCTCGGCGTCGGCGGTTCGCTGCTCGCGGGCTGGTTCGCCAGCCGAGGCAGCAGTGACTTCAGCCGCGCGGGCTGTCTCGCCTCGATCATCGGCGCGATCGTGCTGATCTTCGTGGGCCGATTGCTCGGCCTCAACTTCTAAGCGATCACGCCGCGAGCGGCCGCGGCTCGGGCACGGGTACAGCGGTCACGCGCGTCGCATGGCGGTTGCCCAGGGCCGCCATCACCGGCGCACAGAAGAAGCGCAGCGCCATCGTCGCGAAGCTCAGCCCCAGCAGCAGTGCGAAGCCGCCACCGAGTTGTCCCGCCGCGAGCAGCGCCAGCAGCGCGATCGCCAGGCAGATCACTCCGGCCACGGTTTCACCGCGCGCAATGACGAAAGGCGATTCCTGCGCCGATTGCACGGCGAACTTGGGCGTGCGCCGCCAGGCTATCGGGCGCTTTGACAGACCGGCGACACCCGCGAGCAGCACCACATAGTCGAGCGAAGCGCGGGCGATCTCGCCGCGGATCATCGCGCGCGGATCGTCGCAGCCCGACAGGCGATAGCGATGGACCGTGCGCACGATCCAGGTCGCGAGTCCCACGACGAGCAGGAGCCAGGTGACCTCGGGCACCGCGATCCGCGGCGCATTGTCGCTGATCACGGCAACGGCGATGCCCACGGCCGAGAGCACGGCCATGGCGATCCCGGCCAGGTTGAGCAGCGGCGAGACGCAGCGCGTGACCTCGAGCAGCTTGCTCCAGCCCGGTAGCGGCGCGGCCAGCGGCGCGGGGCGGAACAGGCGCCAGTGGCGACGGAGCTGTTGCACCGGCCCGGCAGTCCAGCGGAAGCGCTGCTTGCGATAGTCGTCGAAGGTCTCGGGAATCAGGCCGCGACCGAAGGTTTCGCCGAAATAGAGCCCGCGATAGCCGACCGCGCGGATGCGCACCGAGACTTCAGAATCCTCGGTCAGGCACCATTCAGCCCAACCGCCCGCGCGGCGCAGCGCCTCGGCGCGCAGCAGGCACATGGTGCCGATCGTGAAGGCGCCGCCATATTCGCTGACACCGGGGTAATCGACCTTGTTGGTCGGCATGTATTCCCAGTGGCAGGCGGTGAGGAAATCACTGTCCTCGTAACCGCGATAGTCGTGCGGGGTCTGGATGTAGCCGATCCGTGGATCGGCGAAGAAGGGCACGAGCCGCGACAGGAAGTCGGGGCGCGAGTGGTAGTCTGCGTCGATCACGCCGACGACTTCGGTGTCGGGCGCCATCTGCTCGAGGCAGAAGTTGAGCGCGCCGGCCTTGGCCCCGGGCAGCGGCGCGACGTGGAAGAAGCGGAAGACCTCGCGCCCCAGCCGCCGGTTGAGCACGGCGCAATGCGCCTCGAGCGGGCGCCAGAGCGTCTCGTCCTGGGTGTTGTTGTCGCAGACGAGCACTTCGAAATCCGCATAGTCGAGCCCGGCAAGGCCATCCATGGTCGCCTTCACCACTTCGGGCGGCTCGGCATAGCAGGGCAGGTGCAGCGAGACCTTGAAGCGCGGCGCGCGGTCGCAGGGCTCGGGCACCTGCGCCGGCATGCGCCAGTCCTCGTGGGTCATCACCGCCTCGCGTGCGAAGCCCGCGACGAGCGTGACGCCGCTGGCCATCATGCCCAGGCCCAAGGTCGCGAGCGCGGCGAGTTCGAGCCACAGCGGCAGGTCCGCCTCGACGATGAACAGCGCGCCCCAGATCGGCCCGACTACGAGCGCGACGGCCTGGGTCGCCAAGGTCAGCACGCCGGGCAGGCTGAGCCGGCGGACGAACAGGCACAGTGCCACGCCCGTCGCCAGCACCAGTGCCAGCATGGCCACGAGATCGATCGGGCGCGTCGTCAGCCACATCGGGATCGCCAGCGCGGCGAGCGTGGCAGCGACGAGTTCGATCGGCTCCTGGGAAACGGGCCGCTCGATCCGATGCGGCGCACGCACGGCGCGCGCGGTCAACACGGTCGTGGCACAGCCGAGCAGCGCCAGGAAGAGCACCGAACAGTCGAGCGAAGCTCTTGAGATTTCCAGCAAATGCAGTCCCGCCAATTTGGTTATCCAATCGTTGACGGCGCAAACAAACGAGATGGCCTCATGGCAATCCCCTGCTGCGACGGACGGTGCATTTGCTGCCACACGCGGTTGGGGTAGCGCCAAGACGAATGGTTTCGTTGCCGGTCTGTTGCCGGCTCAGCGATGGATTCAGCGAGCGCGTGCCAGGATGTTGGCCGCAGTCGTGACCAGGCCACCGTTCGCCGCGATGGTCAGGCCGGTCAGCCAGCGCGCCTCGTCGCTGGCGAGGAAGGCGACGACGTCGGCGATGTCCTCGGGCTGGCCGAGCCGACGCAGCGCGGTCCAGGGCGGCACCTGGTCGGGCCAGGTCTGGCCGGCGATCATCTCCGTGCGCGTGCAGCCCGGCGCCACCGAATTGCAGGTGATGCCGCGCTCGCCCAGTTCCTGCGCGACCGAGCGCAGGAAGGTCTCCGAACCGGCCTTGGCCGCAGCGCCGACCGAGACGCCCGGCGCGGCGTGGGTCGCCATGCCCGAGGAAATGAACACCACGCGTCCGTGCGGGCTCTGCGTCAGCCGCGCATATTCGGTGGTCGCCAGGATCGTCGCGCGCAGGTTGAAGGCGAGCACGCGGTCGATCGCCTCGACCGACAGATCGGTCGCGCGGCCAGAGCTGCCGCCGCCGGCGTTGAGCACGAGAATGTCGAGCGCGCCGTGGATCGCGTAGGCCTCCTGGACGATCCGCGTCGCGGTATCGCCCTCGGCGAGGTCGCCGAGCACGACGTCAGCCACGCCTCCCGCAGCGCGGATCTCGGCTGCGACCGCCTCCGCCTTTTCGGCGCCGCGCGCGTGGACCACGATCCTGCCGCCATCCTGCGCGAGTTTCAGCGCGATCGCCTTGCCGATCCCTTGCGACGAGCCGGTGACCAGGGCCACCCTGTCCTTGATCCGCACCTGTCTCTCCCCGCGGTTGTCGCGGCTATTGTTCGACGCAGGCCGCCAGATTGGCAAGCGAGGAGGCCAGCCCCAAGGCGTGATCGTCCTTGCTTATGCCGGCGGGGACATTCTCGGCGATAACGCTGACCTCTGTTCCGCCGGCGCACCAGGTCAGGCCCCAGGTCATGCGCATGGTGCCGGCAAAGGCGGGATCGTCCGAGACGAAATCGAAGTCCTGGACCACGCATTCGTCAGGCTCGAGATCGACGAAACGGCCGCTGACCACGTCGCTGTCCTCGGTGGTCTTGCCGCCGCCACCCGAAGCGAAACGCAGGGTCATGCGGAACTCCCCGCCCGGCCGTGGATCGAATGCCTGCATCGTCGCTGTGGCGCCCTCGGGCGGCAGCCAGAGCGCCACGAGCCGCGGATCGGTCAGCGCAGCATAGACCACGGACACCGGTGCCGCGACGATGCGGTAGGCGCGGTCGGTGCGATCATCGTCGTCGCGCAGGCTCACGGCACCAGCACCGTATCGCGCGGCGTCGCCAGCATCTTGGGATAGTCGAGCGTGTAGTGCAGCCCGCGGCTCTCCTTGCGGCGCAGCGCCGACTGCACGATCAGTTCGGCCGACTGCAGCAGGTTGCGCAGCTCGATCAGGTCGGTGGTGACACGGAAGTGGCCGTAATAGTCCTCGACCTCGCCGGTCAGCATCTGGATGCGGTGCTGCGCGCGCTCGAGCCGCTTGGTCGTGCGCACGATGCCGACGTAGTTCCACATGAAGCGGCGGATCTCGGTCCAGTTCTGCTTGATGATGACCTCTTCGTCCGAATTGGTCACGCGGCTCTCGTCCCAGGCCTTGACCGGCGGCGGCGCGTCGAAGGCGTCCCACTGGTCGAGGATGTCGGCGGCCGCCGCCTCGCCGAAGACGAAGCATTCGAGCAACGAGTTCGAGGCCAGCCGGTTGGCGCCGTGGAGCCCGCTCTCGGTGCATTCGCCGACCGCGTAGAGCCCGGGCAGGTCGGTGCGGCCGGTCAGATCGATCAGCACGCCGCCGCAGGTATAGTGCTGCGCGGGGACGACGGGGATCGGCTGCCGGGTCATGTCGATGCCCAACCCAATCAGCTTCTCGTAGATCGTCGGGAAATGCTCGCGGACGAATTCGGGCGGCTGGTGGCTGATGTCGAGATGGACGTAGTCGAGGCCGAAGCGCTTGATCTCGGAGTCGATCGCGCGGGCGACGACGTCGCGCGGGGCCAGCTCGAGCCGCTCGGGATCGTAGAATTCCATGAAGCGCTTGCCGGTGCGCGGGTTGATCAGGTGGCCGCCCTCGCCGCGCACGGCCTCGGTGATCAGGAAGTTCTTGACGTCGAGGTTGTAGAGGCAGGTCGGGTGGAACTGCATCATCTCCATGTTGGAGACGCGGGCGCCCGCGCGCCAGGCCATGGCGATGCCGTCTCCGGTCGCACCGCGCGGCGCGGTGGAGAACTGATAGACGCGGCCCGCGCCGCCCGTCGCCAGCACCGTCGCGCGCGCGGTGTGCGCCTCGACCTTGCCCGTCGCCTCGTCGAGCGCATAGACGCCCCAGACGCGGCCCGAGCCCGAATAGCGCAGCTCGTGCTTGCCGTTGATCAGATCGATGCACGAGCGGCCCGGAAGCAGCGTGATGTTGGGATGATCCTCGGCCGCCTTGAGCAGCGCCGACTGCACCGCCCAGCCCGTGGCGTCGTCGACGTGGACGATGCGGCGGTGCGAATGACCACCCTCGCGCGTCAGGTGGAGGCTGTTGCCGTCCATGTTGAACGGCACGCCGAGCTCGACCAGCCGGTCGATCGCATGCGGCGCGCGCTCGATGACGAATTCGACGGTTTCCTGCCGGTTGAGCCCGGCGCCCGCGATCATGGTGTCGCGGATGTGCTCCTCGAAGGTGTCGCCGGCATCGAGCACCGCGGCGATGCCGCCCTGCGCCCAGGCGGTCGAACCGCCGGTCAGCGATCCCTTGGCGAGCACGAGGACCTTGAGCTTCTCGGCCAGGGCCAGCGCGGCGGTCAGCCCGGCGGCGCCCGAACCGACGATGATGACGTCGTGGATCATGTCAGGCCGCCTTCACCGCACTCGTCAGCGAGACGAACACGTCCTCGAGATCGGCCTCGCGCGTCGTCACGTCGACGATCGCGAAGCCTTGCGCCTGCACCGAAGCCAGCACTTCGCCGGCATTGCTGCGATCCTTGTCGTAGGTGATCTCCACCATCCGCTCGCCCGTCTTCTCGCACTTGAGGAAGGCGGGATGCGCGGGCAGCGTATCGATGTCGCGGTCGAGCGTCAGCACCACGACCTTCTCGCGCGCCATGCCGACGAGTTCGCGCGTCGGCTGGTTGGTGATCAGCTTGCCATGGTTGATGATGGCGATCCGGTCGCAGAGCTCCTCGGCCTCTTCGAGGTAGTGCGTCGTCAGCACCACGGTCACGCCCTCGCGGTTCATTTCGGTGACGAGATCCCAGAGCTGGCGGCGCAGCTCGACGTCGACGCCGGCGGTAGGCTCGTCGAGCACGAGCACCGGCGGCGAGTGGACCATGGCCTTGGCCACGAGCAGCCGGCGCTTCATGCCGCCAGAGAGCGTGCGCGCATAGGACTGCGCCTTGTCGGCCAAGTGCACCGCGCGCAGCAGTTCCATCGACCGGCGCAGCGGCTTGGCCACGCCGTAGAGCCCCGCCTGGTTCTCGAGCACTTCGAACGGCGTGAAGAACGGATCGAACACGATCTCCTGGGGGACGATGCCGATCGCGCGCTTGGCGTTGCGCATGTCGCGATCGATGTCGAAGCCCCAGATCGACACTTCGCCGGAGGTCTTCATCACCAGCCCCGCAAGCGTGTTGATCAGGGTCGACTTGCCCGCGCCGTTCGGGCCGAGCAGGCCGAAGATCTGGCCCTGCGGCACGTCGAAGCTGACGTCGTCGAGCGCGAGCTTTCCAGGCCCCTCGCCGACGGGGGCATAGCGCTTGACGACATTGCGGATCGAGATCGCGGGGGCATCGCTCATAGCGACGTTCTCTGCGGCAGGAGCCCGCTCGCGTAAAGGCTGGAAAACTGCGCTAGAAAATCTGGGGGTCAGTTGCTATTCGCGCGACATGATCACGCCGCCCGAAACCGTCTACACCGATTCCCACCGCGTCAGCTGCGACGGGGCCACCGACATCCGCGGCGGCGCCGCGCTCGGCCATCCGCGCGTCTGGCTGGAGATCGACGAGAAGGGTTTCGTCGAATGCGGCTATTGCGACCGCCGCTTCGTGCTGCGCGGCGGTGAGGCTGACAGCGAGACCGGCGCCGCGGCGGCGTAACGCTGGCGCGCTCCGCAAAAGCGCTTATATCGACGGCATGACCGTCATCGCCGATCCCCGCTCGCTTCTCTATCGTTCAGGCCAGCTCTCCCCCGAGGAAGCCCAGGCGCTCGCGCAGGAGACCTTGCGCAAGTGCGACGACGGCGAGCTTTACCTGCAGTTCATCGCCTCGGAATCCTTCGGCTTCGACGACGGTCGGCTCAAGACCGCCGACTATTCGCGCGACGCGGGCTTCGGCCTGCGCGGCGTTTCGGGCGAGATGACCGGCTTCGCCCATGCCAACGACGTGTCGGCCGCGGCGATCCGCCGTGCCGGCGAAACGCTGCAACTGCTCGATCCCGCCACGGGCACGCGCGCGGCGCCGCCGCGCCAGTCGAACCGCCACCTCTATACCGACGCCTCACCGCTCGACGCCGTGCCCTTCGAGAAGAAGGTCGCGCTGCTCGAGACGATCGATGCCGCCGCCCGCGCGCGCGACCCGCGCGTGTCGCAGGTGTCCGCCAGCCTTTCGGCCTCGTGGTCGGTGGTCGAGATCGTCCGCGCCGACGGCTTCGTCGCGACCGACGTGCGCCCGCTGGTGCGGCTCAACGTCGGCATCGTCGCCGAGGCCAATGGCCGCCGCGAGACGGGCAATTTCGGCATGGGCGGGCGCTGGCTCTACGACGACCTGTTCGACCCCGCCAACTGGAACCGCGCGATCGACACCGCGCTCGAACAGGCGCTGACCAATCTCGAGAGCGTCGACGCGCCCGCCGGCGAGATGACCGTGCTGCTCGGCCCCGGCTGGCCCGGCGTGCTGCTGCACGAAGCGGTCGGCCACGGCCTTGAAGGCGATTTCAACCGCAAGGGCACCAGCGCGTTTTCGGGCCGCATCGGCGAGCGTGTCGGCGCCCCGGGCGTGACCGTGATCGACGACGGCTCGCTCCAGGGCCGCCGCGGCTCGCTGACGATCGATGACGAGGGCACGCCCACCCAGGAGAACGTGCTGATCGAGGACGGCATCCTCAAGGGCTATATCCAGGACCGACTCAACGCCCGCCTGATGGGCGTGCCGGCCACGGGCAACGGCCGCCGCGAATCCTATGCCCACGCGCCGATGCCGCGGATGACCAACACCTTCATGCGCGGCGGCAACGACGATCCGGCCGAGCTCCTGAGCCGCGTCAAGAACGGCATCTATGCCAAGAGCTTTGGCGGTGGTCAGGTCGACATCGTTTCGGGCAAGTTCGTGTTCTCGTGCACCGAGGCCTACAAGATCGAGAACGGCAAGCTGGGCGCGCCGATCAAGGGCGCGACGCTGATCGGCGACGGGCCTTCGGTGCTCACGCGGGTGACCGGCATCGGCAACGACATGGCCCTCGACGAGGGCGTCGGCGTCTGCGGCAAGGGCGGACAGTCGGTGCCCGCGGGCGTGGGTCAGCCGACTTTGCTGGTCGAAGGCCTGACCGTGGGCGGCACGGCCTGACTCCGCTAAGCCTGCGTTCAGCCTGATTGCGGTACTGTGTGCGAAATTGACGTTTAGGAGAGTCCCCATGCGCAAGACAGCCCTGGCTCTCGCGGCGGGCGCCGTGCTTTTGACCGGCGCCGCAGCCGGAGCGAAGCCCAAGCTCACCGGCGAGGAACAGCTCGCCAAGATCCTCGACGGCCGCCAGCCCGGCAATCCGGTCGACTGCATCAGCCTGACAGACTCGCGCGACCAGCGCGTGATCGACAAGACCGCGATCGTCTATGGCAATGGCGGCACGATCTACGTCAACCGCCCGAGCAACCCGCGCGATCTCGATCGCGACGACATCATGGTCACCGACATTCGCGGCAGCCAGCTCTGCCGCATGGACATCGTCCGCACCCATGATCGCGCCGGCTTCTTCTACAACGGTTTCGTCGGGCTGCAGCAATTCGTGCCCTATCGCCGCGTCGCCCGCGCGAACTGACGAACTTACCGATCGCGCAACTGCGCCATTCCGAAGCGGCATGGCCGCGCTAGAGCCTTGCCTCGCGTGACAATGCACGTCAATTTGGCGGCATTGTCACGAACGGAGAGCCAATGGCTTCCACGCCGGGATCCAAAGCGCGCGGCTCGCGCTCCAAACTGCGACTGATCGAGGCCGCCTACGATCTGCTTGGCGAAGAGGGCTACCACGCCTTCAGCGCGCGCCGCGTCGCACAGAAGGCGGGCCTCAAGCCGCAACTCGTGCACTATTATTTCCGCTCGATGGAAGAGCTGCTGATCGCGGTCTTTCAGAGGTCTTCCGCGCGCTATTTCCGCCTGCATGACGAAGCCTTGTCGTCGCGCCACCCGATGCGCGCGCTCTGGGCGCTCAACAGCAACCTGCCCGAAGGCAAGCGGATGACCGAATACGTCGCGCTCGGAAAAGTCTACCCGGGCCTGCGCGAAGAGATGCGTCATACCGGCGAGCGCTTCCGCTCGCAGCAGATCGAGGCGATGGAGCGCATTTACACCGAGCGCGGCTTCGATCACACGATCGTCGGCCCGCACGGGATGGTGCTGCTGATGTCCGCCGTCGCGCGCAACTTCGTCATCGAGGACGAAGTCGGCGTCAGCCTGGGCCACGACGAGGTCAAGCAGCTGATCAGGCAGGTGCTCGACCGGTTCGATCCGCTCGATGCGGACGAACTCGCGGGTGCCGATCTCGCTTCGCACGGGGCCTGACGCGCGGAATACTTGGCTCGAGCTGCGGCATTAATGATACATGGCGGCATGTTTTGATCCAGCCGCTTGACGCGAGTCCGCTCGTAACTAAGACGGTGCTCAGTTTTGTAGGCGCGCATGAGGGTGCGCGCCGTCGGCGACCGGGGGACATCGGGATCGCCGCCATCAAGGGAGGATATAATGGCTGCTCTTCTGAGGACTTTCCGCGCGCGCGCGCTGACCGGCGCGGCACTGATCGGTCTCGCCGGAATGGGCGCCGTTCCTGCTCTCGCACAGGATGCAGCGGCGGACACCGGCGGCCTCGAAGAGATCGTCGTGACCGCGCAGCACCGCCAGGAGCGCCTGCAGGACGTGCCGATCGCGGTCTCGGCGGTCACCGCCTCGGCCCTGCGCGAAAGCGGCGTCGACACCACGCGCGACCTGCCGCAGATCATCCCTTCGGTGCAGTTCACCCGTTCGGGCCCGAGCGGCCTGTTCTTCGTCCGCGGCGTCGGCACGACCAATGCGGCGGCCGGCGAGGAAGGCGCCAATGCGGTCTACGTCGACGGCGTCTACATGGCCGACCTCGGCCAGACGATTAACTACTTCAACAACATCGAGCGCGTCGAAGTGCTCAAGGGTCCGCAGGGCACGCTGTTCGGCCGCAACGCCACCGGCGGCCTGGTCCACGTCATCACCCGCGAGCCGGGCGACGAGACCGTGCTCGACCTCGACTTCGGCTATGCCAATTACCAGACCGTCTCCGCGCGCGCCTATGTCGCCGGCAAGATCGCCGACGGCCTCAGCGGCGACCTCGCGGTCACGCGCTATCACCAGAACGAAGGCTGGGGCCGCAACCTGACGCGGGGCGACAAGAACTTCTTCCAGGACTATTCGGGCATCCGCTCGAAGATCGTCGCGCAGCCCAGTGACCGGATCAAGCTGATCCTTTCGGGCGATTACCTCGAGAACCGCGACAATCCTGTCGGCTGGCGCATTGCCGACGGCACCATCGGCACCGGCCTGTCGCGCGGTCCCGGCGTGGCGGGCACCCCGGCGGGTGCGGTCGTCGCGGACGACCACGACACGACCTCGAACGACCTCGCCCTGACCAAGCAGCGGATCTACGGCGGCAGCTTCACCGGTGAATTCGACCTGGGCTTCGCCACGCTGACCAGCGTTTCGGCCTATCGCAACACGCGCACCAACAGCGACTTCGACGTCGATGGCGGGCCGATCTCGCTGATCCGCATCCAGTTCCTGTCGGGCATGAAGTCGTTCCAGCAGGAAGTGCGTCTGGCCTCGTCCGGCTCGGGCCCGCTGCAGTGGCAGCTCGGCGGCTTCTACCTCAACACCAAGGCCAACAACACGTCGTTCTTCTCGGGCGGAGCCTTCGGCGCGGCGCGCGGCCAGGACGTGCGCGCCAAGCTCGACAGCAATTCCTACGCGGCCTTCGGTGAAGCCACCTACGCGATCACGCCGACCACCAAGCTGACCGGCGGCATCCGCTACACCGAGGACCGCCGCTCGTTCGACGCCAGCCAGTTCACCATCCTGGCCAACGGCACCGCGCTGCCGGGCGGCACGGTGACCAATCCCAGCGGCCAGCCGCTGACCGCGCCGGGCGTGCAGCGCACCAAGCTCAAGTACAACCAGGTCACTTGGCGCGTCGCGCTGCGTCAGGAACTGGCACAGGACGTCAGCGTCTATGCCTCGGCCAACCGCGGCTTCAAGTCGGGCTCCTACAGCCTGCAGAACCCGCTCAACGATCCCTATCTGCCGCAGACGATCATGGCCTATGAGATCGGCTTCAAGTCCGAGCTGTTCGACCGCCGCCTGCGCCTGAACCTGGCCGCCTTCCACTATGACATCGACGACTATCAGATCCGCTCGGCCGCGGCGGCAAACCCCGGCTCGTCGCTCGTGCTGAACGCGGCGACGGTCAAGGTCGACGGCGTCGAGCTCGAGTTCGAGGCCAAGCCGACCGACCAGCTGCGCCTGTTCGGCGGTGCCACCTGGCTCAATTCGCGCTACGGCAAGTTCGGCGGCGCGGGCCAGAACTTCCAGGCGCCGATCGTCTATCCGGTGATCGCCGGCCAGACCGCGGCCGCCACCTGCCCCGCGGCGCTGCGCGGCACGCGCAACCCCGGCGTCGTTCCCGCCGGCGGCGTCTGGACCGGTGGCTACGTCACCTGCTTCGGCGATGCGTCGGGCAACAAGGTGTCGAATGCGCCCGACTTCGCGGCCAGCTTCGGCGCGACCTACACGGTCCCGCTCGGCGGCGAGCGCGAACTGCGCCTGACCGGCCTCTACGCGTTCAACAGCGGCTACTACTTCGAGCCGGACAATCGCGCCCAGCAGGACGAGTACCACCTCGTCAACGCCTCGATCGAATACCGCTCGTCCGAACATCTCGGCATCGAGCTCTGGGGCCGCAACCTGGGCAACACCGACTATGCGGCGCAGAAGATCACCACGGCCACGGGCATGACCCAATCCAACGGTGCGCCGCGCACCTACGGCGCGACGGTCAAGTACAACTTCTGACCATGTCCGCCGCCCGACTCCCTTGGGCGGCGGACATGCTGCACTTCTGGTTTCACGATCTGCGCCCGGACCAATGGTTCGGGCGCAATGATTCGGTCGATGCGGCACTGCGCCGCCGCTTCGCCCGCACCCTGGCCATGCTGGGTCGGCAGCCCGTTTGGGCTTTCCTCGGCGATCCGCTGACCGCGCGCGCCGCCGTGCTGCTGTTCGACCAGGTGCCGCGCAACCTGTTCCGCGACGATCCGCGCGCCTTCGCCTACGATCGCCTGGCCCGCGCGATCACCCGCGGGGTCCTTTCCAAGAGCTGGGACCGGGGCATGGCGAAGTCCGCGCGCCATTTCCTCTACATGCCGCTGATGCACAGCGAGGCGATCGCCGACCAGTTGCTCGCGCTCCGGCTCTTCGCCGCGCTCGGCGACAGCAGCACGCTGCACTTCTGCCGCTCGCACGCGCGGATGATAGAGCGCTTCGGCCGCTTCCCGCACCGGAACCCGGTGCTCGGCCGCAAGTCCACCCGCGCCGAGAAGCGTGCAGTCGCCGCCGGAAATTCCTGGTGAGCCGGCGCGATTGGGCTCGCCGGGGCCTCGCGCTGTTCTACGGCCTTGCCGGCGTGCTCCACCTCGTGGCGCCGCACCCCTTCGTCTCGATCGTGCCACCCTGGGTGCCCTTGCCCGACCTGATCGTCGCGCTGACCGGCCTTGCCGAGATCGCGGGCGCCATCGGCCTGGTCCAGGGCCGCGCGCCGGGCCTGCGCCGGGGCGCCGGCTGGGGGCTCGCGCTCTATGCGCTCTGCGTCTGGCCCGCGAACGTCCAGCACATGCTGCTCGATCTAGCGCGGCCGAGCGGAGGCCTGCCGCTCGCCTACCACGTCCCGCGTCTCGCCGCGCAGCCGCTGCTGATCTGGCTCGCACTCTGGGTGGGCGGCGCGACCGACTGGCCTTTTCGGCGGCGCTAGCCCCTATCCTTCGCAAAGACCACGCTGGTGGCCTCTTCGTAGAGCATGACCGTCGTCGCATCGAGGTTGAACGCCGGGTGGATCGGCATCGCCTCGGTATCGCGGTTGGCGAACATGTTCTCGATCACCCAATCGGGGTCGTCGGTCTCCATGTCGTAGATCGCCAGGTTCTGATTGAGACTTGTTCCCATCGACACCGAGTGCAGCTTGAAACGCTGCGCCGTGGTGAAGCCCGGCAGCGCGACGATGTCGTCGAGATGGCGCCCGGTATACCATTCGTCGAATTCCGCATCCCGGCCCGCAAAGGGCTCGGAGAAGACCAGCATCTTGAAGCGCCGCATCGTTTCTCTCCCGTCTTGTCAGGCCAGGATGCGCAATCGCGGCGCTGCGGTCGATAGCGTACTTCGTCAGCGCGCTTGTCCCAGCCGGCGGCCCAGTGCCTCGCCCGGCGCTTGCCCTGCGCGCGGGCCGGTGCCATAGGCGCCGCCCGCAGCCCGCGCCCGCCGGAGATTCCCATGTCGACCAATGCTGCCGGCCCTGCGCTGGGCCTCGACTTCGGCACGACCAACAGCGTGGTCGCGAGATCGAACGGCTCGCCCTCGCCCGACCTGATCGAATTCGCCGCGCCGCAGGCCACGAGCGCGGTGTTCCGCTCGGCGCTGTCGTTCTGGGAGGACGACAGCGTGCGCGGCGGGCTCGACCACGAAGCCGGACCTTGGGCGATCGCCGAGTATCTCGACTTCCCGCTGGGCAGCCGCTTCATCCAGTCGTTCAAGACCGTCGCCGCGAGCCCGCTGTTCGAACACGCCTCAGTCTTCACCAAGCGCTATCGCTTCGAGGAGCTCGGCGCGAAGTTCCTCGAAAAGCTGGTGAGCCATGCCGGCGGCGCACTGAACCAACGGCCCGCGCGCGTGATCATCGGCCGGCCCGTGTCCTATGCCGGTGCCCGCGCCGATGCCGCGCTGGCGCGTGAGCGCTATGACAAGATGTTCGCGGATTTCGCGCGCGAGATTCACTATGTCTACGAGCCGCTGGGCGCGGCCTTCTCCTACGCTTCACGGCTGACCGAACCCGCGACCTTGCTCGTTGCCGACTTCGGTGGTGGCACGAGCGATTTCTCGATCGTGCGCGTCGCCGAGCCGGGCGCCGCGCGGCGATGCGTGCCGCTGAGCGCCTCGGGCGTGGGCATCGCCGGCGATCGCTTCGATTCGCGCATCGTCGAACGACTGGTGCTGCCGCTGCTCGGCAAGGGCGGCCTCTATCGCTCGTTCGACAAGGAGCTCGAGATCCCCGCGGGCTTCTTCAACGATTTCGCCGACTGGTCGAAGCTGGCGCTGATGCGCAACCGCCGCACGCTCGACGAACTGGCCAAGCTCCAGCGCGCCGCGCTCGATCCCGAGGCGATCGGCCGGATGATCGCGATCGTCGAGAACGAGCTCGGCTATCCGCTCTACGAGGCGGTCGGCCAGGTGAAGCGCGCGCTCTCGACCGAGAGCCACGCCGAATTCCGCTTCGCCGGCGGCGGGCTCGACATCTCGGCCGACGTCACGCGCGCGCAGTTCGAGGAATGGATCGCCCCCGACGTCGCGCGTATCCAGGCCTGCGTCGACGACGCCCTGGCCAAGGCCGATTTGGGCGCGGAGGCCATTGACCGCGTGTTCCTCACCGGCGGCTCCTCGCTGATCCCGGCGATCCGCCGCCTGTTCGTCGAGCGCTTCGGCGAGGAGCGCATCGCCAGCGGCGGCGAGACGGACCTGTTCGTGCGCGTCGGCGGGCGCGGGCCCGCGGTGGTGCTGCTCCACGGTTATGGCGAGACGGGCGACATGTGGGCGCCGCTCGCCAATGCCCTGGCCGCCGATCACACCGTCATCGTTCCCGACCTGCGCGGCATGGGCCTCTCGTCACACCCCGCGGCCGGCTACGACAAGGCCACCCAGGCGCGTGACATCGCCGGCCTGCTCGCGCGGCTCAAGGTCGATCGCTTCGCGCTGGTCACCCACGACATCGGCAACATGGTCGGCTTCCAGCTCGCCGCGCAGCAGTCCGCGCGCGTCAGCAAGTTCGTCCTGATCGACGCGCCCGTTCCCGGTGTCGGACCTTGGGACGAGGTGCTCAAGATGCCGCTGCTCTGGCACTTCCGCTTCGGCGGCCCCGACATGGAGCGCCTCGTCGCCGGACGCGAGCGGATCTATCTCGACCGCTTCTGGAACGAGTTCTCGGCCACCCCGGCGCGCTTCGACGAGACCTCGCGCGAGCACTACGCCAAGCTCTATGCACTACCGGGCGCGATGCATTCGGGCTTCGCGCAGTTCGCCGCCTTCGATCAGGATGCGGTAGACAACCGCGCCTGGCTTGCCAAAGGCGGCAAGCTGGCGATGCCCGTGCTGGCGCTCGGCGGCGAGAAGTCGTTCGGCCCGATGATGGCCACGGTCATGCGCGCGGCGGCGAGCGATGTCACCGGCGGGGTCGTGCCGGACTCTGGCCACTGGATCATGGAAGAGCAGCCGGCAGCGACCGTGGCTCTGGTCGTGCCGTTCCTCAAGGACGCGAAGTAGGCGGCCTGAGTTAGGCCGCCTGCCCGCTCACTCCCACTCGATCGTGCCCGGCGGCTTCGACGTGTAGTCGTAGACCACGCGGTTGATGCCCTTGACCTCGTTGATGATCCGCGTCGACACGCGGCTGAGGAAGCTCGCGTCGAACGGATAGATGTCGGCGGTCATGCCGTCGGTCGAGGTGACGGCGCGCAGCGCGCAGACGTTGTCGTAGGTGCGGCCGTCGCCCATCACGCCGACGGTCTTCACCGGCAGCAGCACGGCGAAGGCCTGCCAGATCGCGTCGTAGAGCCCGGCGTTGCGGATCTCCTCGAGGTAGATCGCATCGGCCTTGCGCAGGATGTCGCAGCGCTCGCGCGTGACTTCGCCGGGGATGCGGATCGCGAGGCCCGGACCGGGGAACGGATGGCGGCCGACGAAGACCTCGGGCAGGCCGAGTTCGCGGCCGAGCTCGCGGACCTCGTCCTTGAACAGCTCGCGCAGCGGCTCGACGAGCCGCATGTTCATGCGCTCGGGCAGGCCGCCGACATTGTGGTGGCTCTTGATCGTCACCGAGGGGCCGCCCGTGAACGAGACGCTCTCGATCACGTCGGGATAGAGCGTGCCCTGTGCGAGGAAACCGGCGCCGCCGATCTTGTTCGCTTCGGCCTCGAACACGTCAATGAAGGTCTTGCCGATGAACTTGCGCTTCTGCTCGGGATCGGTGACCCCGGCGAGGCCGTTGAGGAACAGCGTGCTCGCGTCGACGTGGACCAGCGGGATGTTGTAGTGGCCGCGGAACAGCGAGACGACCTGCTCGGCCTCGCCCTGGCGCAGGACGCCGCCGTCGACGAAGACGCAGGTCAGCTGGTCGCCGATCGCCTCGTGGATCAGCAGCGCGGCGACCGCGCTGTCGACGCCGCCCGACAGACCGCAGATGACCTTGCCCGAACCGACCTGAGCGCGGATTTCCTCGATCTTGGTCTTGCGGAACTCGGCCATCGTCCAGTCGCCGGTGAGGCCGCAGACGTGGCGCACGAAGTTCTTGAGCAGCTTGCCGCCGTCGGGCGTGTGCACGACTTCGGGGTGGAACTGCATCGCGTAGATGCGCTGCTCGTCGTTGGCGATCACCGCGAAGGGCGCGCCGGGGCTCGAAGCGACGGGGCGGAAGCCGGGGGCGAGGCTGGTGACCTTGTCGCCGTGGCTCATCCACACCTGGTGCGTCTCGCCTTCCTTCCACAGGCCGTCGAACAGCACGCAGCCGTCGGCGATCTCGATGAAGGCGCGACCGAACTCGCCCGAATCGCCCAATAGCACTTCGCCGCCGAGCTGGTGCATCAGCGCCTGCTGGCCATAGCAGATGCCCAGGATCGGCAGGCCGCTGTCGAGGATCGCCTGCGGGATGCGCGGGCCGTTGTCGTCGAGCACCGAGGCCGGCGAGCCCGAGAGGATGATCCCCTTGGGCTGCATCCGCGTGAAGGCGGCTTCGGCCAGCGTGAACGGCGCGATCTCGGAATAGACCCCGGCTTCGCGAACGCGACGCGCGATAAGCTGCGTCACCTGGCTGCCGAAGTCGACGATCAGGATGGAATCCGAAGGCTGTAGGCTCATGGCCAGCCGTTACGCGCGTGCGTGCGAGGTGTCCAGAGGGCGAAGGCGGCAAACCTCCGCCCTTGGCCCGCCCAATTCGCATCCGCAAAAATCACCGCCCGCACGCAATCCTAACCAAGGTAACCTTTTTCTAGGGTTCTTGGACTATATCGCGATCAGCGGCAGAGAATCGCTCGCTTCGGCGACGCATCACCTCGTTTCGCCGATGGTTGCATTTTACGCAACTTCGATTGTTGCTTTTGCGCGTGCAAAAATTACTAACCTAGGTATGTTGCACTTGCGAAACGGGGAAACAAACCCATTTCGCGGGTGGTTATAAAAAACAAGAAAGGTGGAAACATGGAACGCATTTATCGTGCGGTCGGTCTCGCGGTTGCCCTGGGCACCAGCGGTCTGATGTTCGCTCTGACGCTGGCCTGATGCCGGCGCATTCGCTCGTGCCTTGCGGCTGACGGCGGGACATCCCGGACCGCACCCGCAAGGCCGAGTTGCAACGCCTTCACGAAGGCGGATGGAGCCCGCGATTTTCGCGGGCTTTTTCATGCCATCTATCTGTGAATTGACGGCCGAAAACGGGTTCCGCAAGCCCCCCTTCGTGCCTATATGCTGGGCATGGCCAGCACCCCCGAAAACACTCCCAACCAGAACTCCTACGGCGCCGATTCGATCAAGGTCCTCAAGGGCCTCGACGCGGTGCGCAAGCGCCCCGGCATGTACATCGGCGATACCGACGACGGTTCGGGCCTCCACCACATGGTGTTCGAGGTTTCGGACAACGCGATCGACGAAGCGCTGGCCGGTCACTGCGATCTCGTGCTGATCGAACTCAATCCCGACGGCTCGGTCTCGGTCACCGACAACGGCCGCGGCATTCCCACGGGCATCCATGCCGAGGAAGGCGTGTCGGCGGCCGAGGTCATCATGACCCAGCTCCACGCCGGCGGTAAGTTCGACAACACCAACGACGAGAACGCCTACAAGGTCTCGGGCGGCCTCCACGGCGTCGGCGTTTCGGTGGTCAACGCGCTGTCCGAATGGCTCGAACTGACGATCTGGCGCGATGGCGAAGAGCACTGGATGAAGTTCGCCCACGGTGACGCCGTGGAGCCGCTGCGCGTGGTCGGCCCGGCCGCGCCCGGCCAGAAGGGCACGCGCGTGACCTTCCTCGCCAGCACCGACACCTTCAAGAACGTGACCGAGTTCGATTTCGAGAAGCTCGAACACCGCTATCGCGAGCTCGCCTTCCTCAACTCGGGCGTCCGCATCCTGCTGCGCGACAAGCGCCACGAGGAAGTGGCCGAGCACGATCTCTACTACGAGGGCGGCATCGCCGCCTTCGTCGGCTACCTCGACCGCAACAAGACCCCGCTTCTGCCCGATCCGATCGCGATCAGCTCCGAGCGCGACGGCATCGGCATCGACGTCGCGCTCGAGTGGAACGATTCGTATTACGAGAACGTCCTCGCCTTCACCAACAACATCCCGCAGCGCGACGGCGGCACCCATATCGCCGCCTTCCGCGCGGCGCTGACGCGCACGCTCAACTCCTATGCCGAGAAGACCGGCCTCCTGAAGAAGGAGAAGGTCAACCTCACCGGCGAGGACATGCGCGAAGGCCTGACCGCAATCGTCTCGGTCAAGCTGCCCGATCCCAAGTTCTCGTCGCAGACCAAGGACAAGCTCGTCTCGTCCGAAGTGCGCCAGCCGCTCGAGAGCCTGATGGCCGACCGCCTGAGCGAATGGCTCGAAGAGAACCCGGCCAATGCCAAGCAGGTCGTCGGCAAGATCATCGACGCCGCCGCCGCGCGCGAGGCCGCGCGCCGTGCGCGCGAGCTGACCCGCCGCAAGGGCGCGATGGACATCGCCTCGCTGCCCGGCAAGCTGGCCGACTGCCAGGAACGCGATCCCAGCAAGTGCGAACTGTTCCTGGTCGAGGGTGACTCGGCGGGCGGTTCGGCCAAGCAGGGGCGCGACCGTTCGATCCAGGCGATCCTGCCGCTCAAGGGCAAGATCCTCAACGTCGAGCGCGCGCGCTTCGACAGGATCATCTCCTCGAAGGAAGTCGGCACGCTGATCCAGGCGATGGGCACCGGCATCCGCGACGAGTTCAACCTCGAGAAGCTGCGCTACCACAAGATCGTCATCATGACTGACGCCGACGTCGACGGTGCGCACATCCGCACCCTGCTGCTGACCTTCTTCCATCGCCAGATGCCCGACATCATCAAGGCCGGACACCTCTTCATCGCCCAGCCGCCGCTCTACAAGGTCGCCAAGGGCCGCAGCGAGGTCTATCTCAAGGACGGCGCCGCGCTCGATCGCTACCTGGTCGAGGCCGGCACGGCGGGCCGCGTGCTCGAGACCGCGGGCGGTGCACGCGGTGGCCAGGAGCTCGCAGGCCTGGTCGAACATGCGCTGCGCCTGCGCAGCCTCATGGGCTTCGTGCCACGGCGCTACGACCCGGCGATCGTCGAAGCCCTGGCCCTAGCCGGGGCACTCGATCCCGACCTGTCGCGCGACGCACGCCAGGCCGCCCTGACTCGCACTGCAGCCTGGCTCGATCGCGGCGATCGCGAGGCCAAGTGGACCGCCGAGCTGACCGAGGATGGCCATGTCGAGATCAACCGCATCTGGCGCGGCGTCACCGACAATCACAA
Source organism: Novosphingobium sp. (assembly GCA_004211435.1). GTDB lineage: Bacteria > Pseudomonadota > Alphaproteobacteria > Sphingomonadales > Sphingomonadaceae > Novosphingobium > Novosphingobium anseongense. The sequence continues at coordinate 35,299 of SECS01000086.1, forward strand.
GATCGAGGCGAGCTTCCTGACCAGCGCCGAAGCCCGCAAGCTGTCCAAGCTCGCCGGCGAGCACGCCGAGGTCTATTCGGCCCCGGCACGTCTGGTGAAGGCTGGTACGGCTGCCGAAGAGACGGCCGAACCCGAGCCCACCGTCGACGAGACTGAAGAGGTGCAGGACGCCGCGCCCGCGCGCCCGACCACGTCGGACGGCGCGATCACGCGGCCGACACAGCTGCTCGACACGGTACTGGCCGGTGGCCGCAAGGGCCTGTCGATCGCACGCTACAAGGGCCTCGGCGAGATGAATGCCGAGCAGCTCTGGGAAACCACGCTCGATCCCGACAACCGTATCCTGCTGCAGGTCAAGGTCGAGGACGCCGATGTCACCGACGAGATCTTCACCCGCCTGATGGGCGATATCGTCGAACCGCGCCGCGACTTCATCCAGGAGAACGCGCTCAACGTCGCCAATCTCGACGTCTGATCGCGCGTCCTCCTGGTGGCGCACGCATAAAACCTCAGAAGTGGACCCGATTGGAGAAATTCCGCACTCATAATTTCACAAGTGCGGTCAATTCTAACCTTCTGGCGCCGATAGAGGGTAGGCAAGAAGGGGTGAACTCGGACTTGCCCTTTTCCGCGCATGGAGAAGCGATGAAGATTGGCGAACTTTCGGAAGCTACCGGCGTTAGTGTGCCCACGATCCGCCTCTACGAGAGAGACGGGCTAATTGCTCCTGCCGACCGGACTCAAGGTAAGTTTAGGGTTTTCAGCGAACACCACCGGCGTCGCCTGAATTTTATCAAGCGCATCCGGGATCTTGGCTTTCCGCTTGAAGCGGTCAAACAGTTGCTCTCCCTTCCTATTCACGCCGAGAGCCGTGAGAAGGTCGTCGGCGAAATCGAAAAAGCAATTCTCGCACGGCAGCGAGATCTTACTAGCTTAGACGATAGCCTTCGTCGGATAGCATCGGATATTCGCACAGTAAGGAATATTGAGGACATCTTTGACGAAATTTGAAATCAATCTTTTGTCATTGGATCGATGCGGCTATCCTGGCACGAACCGCAACCGCACCGCTATATGATCATTGAGGGCTCACGAGTGAAATTCATTTCGCCGTCAGTCCGAGACACCGCTTTTCACTGCCCTCATTGCGGTGCGTTCACTTCTCAATTCTGGTTCAAGGCTTTTGCCAAAACTCTTGGTGAAGACAACGCACTACCCACAATCACAGATTCGGACGCGAAAATGGATTTTTCGAATATTGAGGATAGTGCTCGAACGGCTGCGCGGTCTCAAGATGGCGCGATCGACCTACGCATATGTTCGGGGCAATACCATCAAGTTCTACGAATGGCTTGCCGCCTCCCGGTCGGCAGCAAGACTGCCCTCGGGCCCGCCTGTCTGGATCTGCGGTGACTGCCATCTCGGCAATCTCGGGCCCGTGGCGAGCGCCGACGGCGTCGTCGACATTCAGATCCGTGATCTCGACCAGACCGTAATTGGAAATCCGGCGCACGACCTGATACGCCTGGGGCTGTCGCTTGCGACGGCCGCGCGCGGCTCGGATCTATCGGGGGTCACGACCGCGCGCATGATGGAGGAGATGGTTGAGGGTTATGACCATGCCCTTGCCCTCGGCGATGAGGACGAGACTGCAGAACCAAACGTGGTGAGGACCGTTCGCCGTCGCGCGCTTGGCCGGCGTTGGCGCCATCTCGCCGAAGAGCGTCTCGACGAAATCGAGCCGCGCCTTCCTCTCGGGAAGAAATTCTGGGCGCTCGAACCGTCTGAGCGGGAAGAACTGGAGCGCCTGTTCTCCGAGGAAAAGGTGCGTGGGGCAATCTTGTCGCTCAAGAGTCGGGATGCCGACGACCGTGTCAGACTAATCGACGCGGCATACTGGATGAAGGGCTGCAGTTCGCTGGGCAAATTGCGCATTGCGGTGCTAGTGGGGATCGGCGGGACTAAGAAGTATCCCGGGGAGTATGCGCTCGTCGATCTGAAGGAAGCCGTCGAGGCGGTTGCGCCAGCTTCACCCGACGCCACGATGCCGACCGATAATGCTCAGCGTGTCGTCGCCGGCGCCCGGGCGCTTGCCCCCAATCTCGGTGAGCGTATGCTCGCGACCCGCCTTCTCGGGAGGCCGATCGTTCTGCGCGAATTGATGCCCCAGGATCTCAAGCTCGAAGTCGACCAGTTTTCCCGCTCAGAAGCGACCAAGGCTGCCCGCTATCTCGCATATGTTGTAGGAGTTGCTCATGCCCGGCAGATGAGCAGCGACGATCGCCGCGCCTGGCGGCGAACGGCCGAAGAACAACATCGAAGCTGCTTCCTGGCTGTGGGACAATGTGGTCGATCTGATTGCGAGCCATGAAGCCGGATATCTGGAGCACTGCCGACGCTACGCACTTCTGGATGCAGCATGACCAATCTTCTGAAGCTACCGCATAACCTCGATACGGAGGCGCTCACGTGCCGCGCCATCATCGAGACACCCAAGGGCCGCCAAGGCAAGTTCGCCTACGATGCCGATAGCGGGCTGTTAGAGGTGGCCTGGCAAAACTGGACAGCGGGATAAGTGGATTTTCTGCCTGACGGCGGCCAAGGCGGCCGCGTGACAGGAGATCAGATGAGCAGACGACCTCGCCGGAACCACAGCCCG
>SECS01000087.1 GCA_004211435.1 Novosphingobium sp.
TGCTGGTGCCGCAAAAGCCGACCGACAACCTCGAGGGCTATATCGAGGGCAGCGCCGGCAACTACGACATGTGGCGCACCCAAGGCGTGATCAACATCCCGCTGTCGGACACCTTCCGCATGCGCGCCGGTGTCGATCACATGGATCGCAAGGGCTATCTGCGGAACGCCGGTAATCTGGGCGACGGCGATTTCGAAGGTCGCGGCCTTGGCGACGTAAACTACTGGGCGGCGCGCCTCAGCATGATCGGCGACCTAGCCCCCAACCTCGAGAACTACACGGTGTTCTCATACACCCATTCGCAGAGCAACGGCGTGATCCCGAAGATCATCGCGGCTTTCCCCGGCACGTCGAACCAGGCCTTCTTCGGCAACGAGTCGGCCGCGCAGATCGCCCGCGAAGCGCCGCTCGGCTTCTGGTCGGTGTCCAACCGCGCGCCGGACTCGCACTCGATCAGCGAGCAATGGCAGGCGATCAACACGCTGACCTGGACCGCCAGCGACAGCCTGACGGTCAAGAACATCCTGTCCTACGGCGAATTCCGTGGCCGCACCAATCTCGATCTTTTCGGCAACTACGCCTTGCTGCCCGGCGTGACCTACGGCACCGAGACCGGCCAGCAGGTTCGCGGCTTCGCCTTCACCCACGACAATCCGAACACCAAGCGGACCAACGCGCAAAGCTCGCTGGTCGCCGAGCTGCAGTTCCAGGGGCGTCCGGGTGACGGCACCTTCACCTGGCAGGCTGGCGGCTATGCCGAAATCAACGATCCGCTCGGTTTTTCCGGCGTCTCGACCGCCTCGTTCACCGGCTGCACCGACATCGGCAACTTCGTCTGCCTGCCCTCGAGCGCGGTCGGCGGCCCGGCCTTCCCTGCGGGCACCGGCCTCGGCACGATCTCTGGCGGAACGGGCTCCTTCTCGTACCAGAAGACCAAGTTCCGCGACTACGCGCTCTATGCCCAGGCCAGCTACAAGCTGACCGACAGGCTCACCCTGACCGGCGGCCTGCGCTACACCTGGGACCAGATGCGGACCTATCTGATCAACCAGACCGCAGTCTATCAGACGAATCCCGCCAACACCCGGTTCGGCTGCACCAACCTGACCGCCCCCGGGTTCGTCTCGCCGGTCTCGGCCGCCAACCCGGCAACTTCCCCCTACACCCTGGCCAACCACCTGAATTTTTGCGGCCAGAACCTGAAGAAGGATACCAAGGCGCCGACCTGGCTGATCCAGGCCGATTTCAAGCCGGTCGACGACGTGATGATCTACGGCAAGTGGTCGCGCGGCTACCGTCAGGGCGGCCTGGCTATCTTCGGACCCGATCCGATCCAGCCCTATGACAAGGAAACGGTGGATTCGTTCGAAGCCGGCGCCAAGACCAGCTGGCGCGGCGCAGTACCGGGCAGCTTCAACGTCTCGGGCTATTACAACACGCTGCGCAATCAGCAGCTCCAGCTCGGCGTCGCCTGCAACCCCGCCAGGCCGGGCTTCACCGTGATCTGCTCGGGCAACGCGACGATCATCAATGCCGGCAAGTCGCGCATCTGGGGATTCGAGGCGGACCTCAACGTCTCGCCGTTCGAAGGCCTGCGGCTCGACCTGGCCTATGGCTACATCAACGCCAAGTTGCTCAAGGTGACGATCCCGGTGGTGCCGGCACCGTATAACGACATCACCCCGCCGCTGGCGCAGGGTTGCACGGGCGAGCAGTGCAACACGATCGCCAACTCGGGTCCGCCGCACCAGGTCGTCGCTTCGGGCAACTACACGCTGCCCTTCGACCAGTCGTTCGGCAAGTTCACCGTCGGTGCCACCTTCGTCTACCAGTCGCGGCGCCGCATCGTCGCCGATGGCATCGCCGGCAGCGGCCGCGGCATCGCGCCGTCGTCGAGCGTGCTGAACCTCAACGCCACTTGGGCCAACGTCGCTTCGATGCCGATCGATCTTTCGGTGTTCATGACGAACGTCACGAACGAGCACGTCATCCAGCAGATCAACGACAACTCGGCCCGCGGCTTCGTTTCGGCAATCGTCGGCGAACCGCGCATGTGGGGCGCGCGCATCAAGTACCGCTTCGGCAATTAAGCCTGGCGGACGGGTCGCTAGACTGAAGGCGGCGTCTCCCTCGGGAGGCGCCGCTTTTGTTTGGATCGCGGCGGCGATGGGGCGAAATTCCCATTGCCGCGACCCGCCTTTCCGTGCTGATGCGGCTGGGCCTGCTGAACGAACGTGCAGCACTCAGATCAGAAGACCGGGAAGAGACAGCTCCATGAATTTCGACCTCACCGACGAACAGGAAATGGTGCGCGACACCTTCGCGCGCTTCCTCGACGACAACTCCTCGGGCGAGCGCGTGCGCGCCGCCCTGCCCAGCGGGTTCGACCCGGCGCTGTGGCAGGGCCTGGCCGAGCTCGGCGCCTTCGCGCTGCGCGTTCCCGAAGAGGCCGGCGGCCTGGGCCTCGGCCTGTTCGACGCCGCCGTGGTCATGGAAGAGGCCGGCCGCACCCTGGCCTCGGGCCCGCTCGCCGAGGCGCTGGTCGCGACGCGCCTGCTCGCGCTGCTCGGCGGCCAGGACGACCTGCTCGGCAAGGCAATCGGCGGTGAGGCGGTGGTGACGATCGCGATGCGCGACGTCGCCGAATTCGGCCGCCAGTGGGTTTCGGGCGGACTCGTCGCCGAAGCCGTCGTCGCGCGCAAGGGCAACGACGTCGTCCTGATCGCGGTCCCCGCCGAGGCGCGCGTCGCCGAGGAGAACCTCGCCTCGACGCCGATCGCCGAGATCGATCTCGCCGCCCTGCCCGCCACCGTGCTCGGCAGCGGCGACGCCGCGCTGGCGACCTTCGCCGCCGGCCTCGAGGAATGGAAGCTGCTGATCGGCGCGGCGCTCTCGGGCCTGTCGCGCGCGGCGCTGGTCCTGGCAGCGGCCTATGCCGGCGAGCGCAAGGCCTTCGGCGTGTTCATCGGCACGTTCCAGGCGATCAGCCACCCGCTGGCCGATCTCATCGCCGAGGTCGACAGCGGCAAGTTCATGGTCTGGAAGGCGATCCGCGCCATCGCCGACGGCGATGCGGACGCCGCCGCGCAGGTCTCGCTGGCCGGCTGGTGGACCGCGGAGACCGCCTCGCGCACGGTCACCCAGTCGCTCCACACCTTCGGCGGCATCGGCCTCACCACCGAGCACGACATCCACCTGTTCAACCTGCGCGCCAAGGCTTGGCCGCTGGCCTTCGGCGACCCTCAGCAGCTCCTCGCCGAAGCCGGCCGCCGCCTCTACGGCAACGAGGCGGCAAGCCTGCCCGACGTCGGCGACCTGCCGATCGAATTCGACCTCGGCGAGGAGGCCCGCGCGGTCCAGGCCGAGATCCACGCGTTCTTCGCCAAGCACGTCACCGACGAGGAGCGCGCCAAGTTCCACTATTCGTGGGAAGGCCATAATCCGCGCATCCACAAGCTGCTGGTCGAGAACGACCTGGCCTACCTGCAGATGCCCAAGGACGTCGGCGGCCGTGGCCTCAACGCCTATGCCGTCACCGCCGCGCGCGATGCCTTCGAGGAAGAGGGCTGGAACAACCCCGTCGCCGGTGTTGCCCAGATGGTTTCGCTGATCATGCACCGCTTCGGCTCGGACGAGCTCAAGCAGGAGGTGCTATCGAAGGTCATGTCGGGCGACGCGATCTGCTCGCTCGGCTATTCGGAGCCGGGTTCGGGCTCGGACGTCTTCGCCGCGCAGTGCCGCGCGATCCCCGATGGCAACGGCTGGAAGATCGAGGGCACCAAGATGTGGACCTCGGGCGCCAACCTGACCGACTACGTGCTGATGCTGACGCGCACCAACACCGAAGTGGCCAAGCACAAAGGCCTGACCATGTTCATCGTGCCGCTCAAGGCCGATGGCGTGACGATCCAGGCCGTGCACACCTTCATGGACGAGCGCACCAACATCACCTTCTACGACGGCGTCCAGATCCCCGATTCCTGGCGCCTCGGCGAAGTCGACGGCGGTGCGCGGACGATGGCCGCGAGCCTCGAGCTCGAGCACGGCGGCGGCTTCGCCAAGGTGCAGAAGGTCCTGGTCGAGGAAGCCGTCGAGCTGGCGCGCGAGATCCAGGCCCCGGGTGGCGGCAAGCTGATCGACCAGCCCAACGCCCAGACCCGCCTGGCCCGCGCCTATGCCAACTACCTGGCGGCCGAACTGCTGCAGTACCGCGCCAACTGGGTCCAGGTCGAAGGCAAGACCAACCTCGCCTATGGCCCGATGACCAAGGTGTTCTCCTCGGAGAAGTTCACCACCGACTCGCGCGACCTGCTCGACCTCACCGCGCCCTATTCGCTGTCGAAGCGCAAGGGTCCGGCGGGCAAGCTCAACCAGGCCTATCGCCATGCCCACGGCACGACGATCTACGGTGGCTCGAGCGAGGTTCACCGCTCGATGGTCGCCGAAAAGGGCCTCGGCCTGCCGCGTTCGCGCCAGTAACGGCAACACGATACCGATCCTCCCCTGCAAGGGGAGGTGGCAGCCCGCAGGGCTGACGGAGGGGTATCCCGCTCACGATGGCAGGACACCCCTCCACCACCCGCTTCGCGGGCGGTCCCCCTCCCCCTAAGGGGGAGGATCTTAAAGGGAGACACCCATGACCGAAGAAGCACCGCACCTGCTGACCGAGGAAGTCGACGGCATCCTCATCGCCACGCTCAACCGCCCCGACAAGCTCAACGCCATTTCGCGGCAGATGATGGACCTGCTCACCGAAGCGGTCCTGCGCTTCCGCGACGCCGACGAACTCAAGGTCATGCTGATCCGCTCGACGGGCCGCTATTTCAGCGCTGGCGCCGATCTCAAGGCCGGCAACCAGAACGTCGTATCGCCCTCGGTCAGCGGCGTGCAGTCCGCGCGTTCGATCCGCGAGAACCACCGCCTCAATCTCAACAACATGCAGCAGCTGTGGGACGAGATGGAGCACATCGAAAAGCCCATCGTCGTCGCGCACCACGCGATGTGCGTCGGTGGCGGTCTCGAGATGAGCCTGTCTTGCGATTTCCGCCTGGCCGCCAAGAGCGCCGGCTATGCCTTCCCCGAGGGCCTGTTCGGCGTGCTGCCGGCCTCGGGCGGGGTCAGTCGCCTGACACGCCTCTGCGGCCCGCACTGGGCGCGCTGGCTGGTCATGGCCAACAAGCCCGCCTCGGCCGACAAGGCGCTGACCATGGGCCTGGTCCACGAGGTCTATCCTGACGAGACCTTCGAGCAGGACGCCCTCGACTTCTGCCGCCATCTGACCAAGCAGAACGGCGAGCAGATGGGCGCGGCCAAGGTCGCGATCGAGCTCATTGCCGATTCCGGCCGCGATGCCGGTCGCCACATCGAGCGCATGGCGAACAGCGGCCTGATGCTCAATCCGTCCTACATCAAGGGCATGGAAGAGTATCTCAAAGGCGTGGGCGGCAAGGGCAAGTAAGCCGCCAGCACCATCCTTCCCCCTTGTCGGGGGAAGGAATGCCTCGAATATTCAGCCGAACTCGCCCCGTGCGACGCGCGCGCGCGTGTCGGCGATCGCGAGTTCGATCAGGCGCGCCTCTGGCACCATGTAGTGATCCGGCTGGCGGCGTTCGCGTTCGCCGAAAAGACTGGTGAGGCCGGTGTCGGTGGAGACCGTGACGGTACGCTCGACCCCGGTCATAAGCACGGTGGCCATGCCCCGTAGCGGCGACATCATCTCGTCGCCCGCGCCCCCCATCTGCGTCACGAACAGGCCGATCAGCGGCTGGGTGGAGCTGACGCGATGGATCATCATGCGCTCGTCGCGTGTATCCGCCATCGTGTTGCGCAAGTGGAGCAGCCGCGAATTGCGCGCCCAGAAGTCATGATAGGCGCTCATGAAGGCATAGGCCCGCTCGCCGAGACCATCGTCGGGCCAGCGCTCGCGCAGCATCGCGAGATAACTTTCCTCAGCCGTCGCCATCACCGGTTCGAGCACCGCGAGCAGCAGTTCGGTGAGATCGGAAAAGTAATTGTAGAGCGACGTCATGCCAAGCGCGGCGCGCCGCGCAACCGCGCTCATCGAGATCGGCACGTCGCTCTCGGCCAGCACCTCGACACAAGCCGCGAGGATTCGCTCGCGCGTTCCCCGCCCCTTGCGTCCGAGCCGCTGGCCGTTGAGATTGTGGCTGACATCGCCGAGCGCCCCCCCAGACGCATCGGCCGGATCGGGCTCCGCCCGATCCGTCGTCACATTGGCCGTTTCCGTCATCCTCCCCCCTCTAGCTCCCGCTATGCTTTGACGGGGTAGGCGATCATCTTGGTTTCGAGGAATTCTTCAATACCCTCTACGCCCCATTCGCGACCGATGCCGCTGGCCTTGTAGCCACCGAACGGAATGTCACCGGCGATGCACATGCCGTTGTTGACCGAAACCGAACCCGTGCGGATGCGCTTGGCGACCTTCATCGCGCGATCGTGATCGCCCGAAGAAACACCGCCAGACAGGCCGTAGGAGCTCTCGTTGGCGATGCGGATCGCGTCTTCGTCGTCCTTGAACGGGATGACGACCAGCACCGGGCCGAAGATCTCTTCCTGGGCGATACGCATGTCGTTGGTGACGTCGACGAAGACGGTCGGTTCGACGAAGAAGCCGTTGCCCTTGTCGGGACGCGCGCTGCCGCCGTGGAGCAGCGTGGCGCCCTCGTCCTTGCCAAGCTGAATGTAGCCCAGCACGCGCTCCATCTGCTTCTTGCTGACGACCGGGCCCATGATGTGCTCGGGGTTGGTGACGTCGCCCCAGTTGTCGCCGAAGTTCGTATAGCCGCCCTTGAGGATCGCCTTGGCTTCCTCGTAGCGGCTCTCGGGCACCAGCAGGCGCGACTGCACGGCACAGCCCTGGCCGGCGTGGAACACCAGCATGGTCATCGCCACTTCCATCGCGAAGTTCGGCGCGTCGTCGAGGACGATCTTCGCCGACTTGCCGCCGAGTTCGAGGAACACGCGCTTCAAGGTCGGAGCGCCCTGCTCCATGATGCGCTTGCCCACCGCGGTCGAGCCGGTGAACGAGATCAGGTCGACGCGCGGATCATGGACCAGCATCTCGCCGGCCTGGGCCGGATCGCTGCCGAACACGACGTTGATGACGCCGTCGGGGAAGCCGGCTTCCTTAGCCAGTTCGCCGAAGATCGCGCCCATGCCCGGGGTGTCCGGAGCGGGCTTGAGGATCACGGTGCAGCCGGCGAGCAGCGCTGCAACGACCTTGCCGATGTTGACGTAGAGCGGAACGTTCCACGGCGTGATCGCGGCGACGACGCCGACCGGCTCATGCACGGCGATGCGGTGGCTGGTGAAGCCGAAGGCATCCTTGTTGCCGTAGTCCTTTTCCCACTGGACCTTGTCGAACACGGCCAGATAGTCGTCCCAGCCGTTGAGGGCCATCGAAACATGGGCCTTGTCGATCGCGCCCTGCGCGGCCCCGGCTTCGTGCACGGCGAGATCGCCGAGACGCGAACGGTTGGCCTCGAACAGCTCGCGATACTTCTTCACGAGCGCGAAGCGCTTTTCCTTGTTGGTCGACCAGTCGGTGTCATCGAAGGCGCGGCGGGCGGCGACGATCGCGGCCTCGACGTCCTCGGCCGTGGCGTCGGCTGCCTTGCCGGCAACCTCACCGGTCCAGGGGCTGATGACGTCGAACGTGCGGCCGCCGGTGGCGTCGCGCAACTGGCCATCGATGTAGAGTTTGGCGTCGGGAAGTGTCGTCATGGTCCTCGTTCCCTTTTGGAATGATTGTCGGTTAATTTAGGCTCGGCGCGCTTCGATGGAAGCATGCGTGACGCGAACGTCGGGCGGCAGATCGATAAGCGCGCGGAAAACGCCCGTCACCGAAGTGACGTTGCTGATCGGGCGCTTCATAAGGTCGATGCCCGAAGCGACGCAGAGCTGGTGGAACTGCTGCGCGGCGGCCGGATCCCAGTTCATGTTCTGGTCCTTGCCGATCTCGTACATCGGCCCGGCGCGAACCGTGGTGACGCGGATACCGTCGGGCTCGAGTTCCTTCGAGAGCGTTTCGGTGAAGCGCTCAAGCCCGCCCTTGGTGCTCGCGTAGAGCGACAGCATCGGGAATTCGAAGGCGACCGATTCGCTCGTCACGTTGAGGATCGCGGCGCCCTTCTCCATCAGCGGAATCGCCGCGCGGCATGTGTAGATCGGCCCGGCGAAGTTGGTATTGGTGATCGACAGGATCTGCTCGTCCGTCGCGTCCTTAACCAAGAACGGCTCGTAGACCGCGGCATTGTTGATCAGCACGTCGATCTTGCCGCTGCGCTCGGCGATCGTGGCGAAAGCGGCGCGCACCGAATCGGGCGAACTGACATCGCATTCGACCGCGTAGTGCGGCGCGCCGAGTTCGTCAGCCAGTTCCTGCACTTTCTTGAGAGTCCGCCCCAAAAGGACGACGGTCTCACCCTCTTCGGCAAAGCGCCGCGAGAGCGCGCGGCCCAGGCCCAATCCGGCTCCGGTAATGACTATGGTCTTGCCCACACTGCAACTCGCTTGATGACTGTCGGGGCTGCACGGTTTCCAGAAAGCCAGAGCGACGACAAGGGGATTTGCACAACGCGCGGGCGATGCTTGGCACGAAAATGAAGCAGACTTCGCCTATTACCCCGAAACGTTGGCCAACGTCGCGATCAACTACCTCATTCGAAAGGATTTAATCGGCAACCGCAACGTCGAGGGTCTGCCGGCGCGAAAGGTTGGAACGCATCCGGCCGAGCGCCGTCATCATCACCGCGCGCTCCTCCTCCTCGACGCCTTCGAGCGCGATGTCGTAAGTGGCGAGCGCGCAAGGCAGAAGCTGATCGAGCAGCATCTGCCCCTTGTCGGTCAGAAACAGGCGCCAAGCGCGGCGATCGGTGGGATCGGGACGGCGTTCGACGAGTTGGGCATCCTGCAGCCGATCGACCATCCGCCCGAGCGTGATCGGCTCGACCTCGAGCAGTTCAGCCAAACCGCCCTGGTTGATGCCTTCGTTGAAGCTCAGCAGGCTCAGGACCTGCCATTGCGGACGGGTGACACCCACGCCCCGCGCGCGCGCATCAAAGTGCCTGCGCAAAAGACGCGACACTTGCGCCAACATCGTACCGATCGTCTCGTCCATGGACGAGAGTTACTTGCTAAGGTTACTATAATCCAGACTTATTTTGAGCCTGATCAGCGATTCCCCGTGCCGCACCGGAGCCTGGTATCAGGCATCGAAATCCATGTGCAGTCGCGTCAGCCTCTGCTCGGCAATACGCCAGCCATCGGCGGTACGGACATAGCGCTCGTGATAATGACCATAGCCGGTGAGCGCACGGCCGCCATCCCAGATCACACGATCCTGCAGCGCCCAGATTGCCGTAGCCGCGTCGCCATCGATCGATATCTCCGGCGAATGGACCTGATGCGCGGTCTTGGCCGTGCCGATCGACGCACGCGTCGCCGCGACTGCCGCGTCGCGACCATCGAACACGCCGCCGCCGCTGCCCGTCACGTCCTGATGGAAATCCTCGGTGAAGAGCTGCCCCCAGCCCTCCCAATCCTTGGTGTCGAGCAGCCGGCAATAGCGCGCCTTGAGTTCGGTGATCGCGAGCCAGTCGGCAAAATCGGGAGCGCCTGCCATCACGCCAACTCCGCCGCGAGGCGATCGCCGGCAAGCTTGCGCAACTCGGCGGTCTTGATCTTCGAACTGCCCGTGGTCTCAAGCTCGGTCTCGGCGAAGAACAGCACGCGGCGCGGCACCTTGTAGGAGGCAAGCTTTTCCTTGGCCCAGGCCTTGATCTCGTCTTCGCTGAGGATGACGCCCTCGTGCGGCACGATGCAGCCGACCACGAGTTCGCCGAGCAATTCGTCGGGGATACCGACGGTCTGGGTCAGCTTTACCCCCGGATGGTCACGGATCACGGCATCGATCTCGAGCGGCGAGACATTCGCACCGCCGGTCTTGATGATGTCGTTGAGCCGTCCCTCCCAGAACAGCCGGCCGTCGACGTCCATATAGCCACCGTCGTTGGTGCGCAGGAAGCCTTCGTCATCGAGCGTTTCGTCGAGCGGAATGCCCAAGTAGCCCAGCATGAGCGTAGGCCCCTTGACCGCGATCTCGCCGCGTTCGCCGATCGGCACGGTTGCGCCGGTCAGCGGGTCGATGATCTTGATCGTCGAGCCTGCGGTCGGATGGCCGTAGCTCAGCGGCACGGCCAGTTCGGGCGATGTGCCCGAGGGAAAAACCGTGATCAGGGTGAAGGTCTCGGTGTTGCCGTAAGCCTGTCCGGGCTCGAGCCACTCGGTGTGCACGCTGGGATGCTTGGCCAGCAGCATCGTCTTGTCGAGATAGCGCATCGCCGAGAGGTTCACGCTGTCGTAGTTCGGTGCGGCGGCGAGCTGCGGCCACTGATGCGGCCAGGCGAGCGGCATCGAGCAGCGCTCCTTGTCCATCAGTTCGAGCGCCTCGGCCGGATCGAACCAGCGCTGCAGCAGCAGAGTGCCGCCCGAGGACAGCGTGCCGCCGAAGGCCTGGCAGAAATTGCCCGACCAGAAACAGCCGTTCGCCGACCAGGTGCGCGGCGGATGCGCGGGATCGATGTTATACCACTGATGCCAGCGCCAGAGCTGCAGGCAGACGCCGCGGTTGGAATTGAGGATGCCCTTGGCCTTGCCGGTCGAGCCCGAGGAGAACATCAGCACGGCCGGATCGGCCGGCGTCACCGCCGCGGTCGCAGCTTCGACCAGGTCGTCGGCCACGTCCTGGCCACGCGCCAGGAACTGGCCCCAGCCCTCGATGCCGCCCTCGGCCACGTCGGTGTCGATCATCGCCAGGTGGCGCAGGAAGGGATAGCGGGTCGAGGTCAGTTCGCCGGGCGCCGTGGTCGCAATGGCAGGCTCAAGGCCGAGCAGCATGTCGGCGAAGTCCTTCTTGAGGACCTTGCGCTCCATCAACAGCACCGAGCAGCCCGAAAGCTTGAGCACTTCGTCCATCTCGGAGGGCGTGAAGAAGCTGCTGATCGGGTTGGCGACACAGCCCGCGAGCGCCGATCCGAAGGTGCAGGAGAGAAATTCGAGGCGGTTGGTGACGATGATGCCGACACGCGTGCTCTTGCCAGTGCCGCAGGCGATCAAAGCCTTGGCGACTTCGAGGCTCTTGGCGAGCAGGTCGTCATAGGTCCAGCGCTCGACCTGACCGTCGATATCGATCATCGCGGCTTCGCGTGGGCCGAAGCGCTGCGCGATTTCGCGGACGTATCGCCCCAGCGTCAGCGGACCGATGCCGGCTTCTTCCGCCAAAGGGATGCCGCGGGCGATGGACAGACCTTCCGCGACTTCGACCTTGCTGCTCATCTCTGCCACCACTCCCTGAAAAATTCACCGCGACCGATGAGGGCGCCCCGGCTTCGAACGGCCGGACGCGCCCCCCGTTAGGCTCAGCGGTTGACGTCGACGATCAGACGGCCGCGGATCTTGCCGTCGATGAGGTCGCGCGCGCCCTGGATCGTCTCGGCCAGGCTGATCTCGGTCGCGATCGTGTTGAGCAGCGAGATGTCGAGGTCGCGACCCAGACGGTCCCAGGCAGCCTGGCGCGGCTTCTGCGGGCACATCACCGAGTCGATGCCGAGCAGCGAGACGCCGCGCAGGATGAACGGCATGACCGTGGTCGCCAGGTCGCTGCCCTGGGCCAGGCCGCAAGCCGTAACCGTACCGCGGTACTTGGTCTGGGCGATGGCATTGGCCAAGGTGTGGCTGCCGACCGAGTCGACCACCGCGCCCCAGCGCTCCTTCTGGAACGGCTTGCCGGCATCCGACAACTCGCTGCGGTTGATGAACGAGTCCGCGCCGAGGCCGGTCAGGTAGTCCTTCTCGCTGTCGTCGCCGATCGAGGCGACGACGGTGAAGCCTTCCTTCTTGAGCAGCGCGACCGCAACCGAACCGACGCCGCCCGGCGTGCCGGTGACGAGGACTTCGCCGTCCTCGGGCTTCACGCCGAAGTTGATCAGCGCATCGACGCTGAGCGAGGCGGTGTAGCCGGCCGTGCCGATGCCCATCGCCTGAGCGCCGGTGAAGGCCGACGGCAGCTTGACCAGCCAGTCACCCTTGAGGCGTGCCTTCTGGGCGAAACCGCCCCAGTGGACTTCGCCCACGCCCCAGCCGTTGAGCAGGACCTTGTCGCCCGCTGCGAAGTTCGGGTTCGAGCTGTCGCTGACGGTACCGACGAGATCGATGCCGGGAACCATCGGCCAGCGGCGCACGACCGGACCGTCACCGGTGATGGCAAGGCCATCCTTGTAGTTCATCGTCGAATATTCGACGTCGATGGTGACATCGCCCTCAGGCAGTTGGCTCTCGTCGAGCTCGCTCACCGAGACCTTCTGGCCATCGTCGGTCTTTTCGATCAGGATCGCAGAAAACATACAAACTCCCTTGGGCAATGGTCGGTCTATCGAACAGTCAAATGGGATCATGCGACGGCGTGTGAGTCTCTACTCGCCGCCCCCGCGAAGCCGGTCCGCTATGCCGGGGTAGGCATCGGCCCGCAAGGAGCCATACATCGACAGGCGTAGCGTTTCCTTGGCAAAACGCTGCGCCAGCGCGTCGCGCCCAGCGTCGTTCTCGGCATGGGCACGCGCCCAAATCGGCCAGAGAAAAATGCCGGCCAGATTCATCACCGAGAGAACCTCGGCATCGATCCCGGGCACGGCCAGGTCGCTGGCGGCCCAGCGCTCGAGCGAGCCGCAGTATTCGCGCCAGAACGGGTCCTGCGACGGATCGGGTGACGCGAGGACCTGGAGAAGCCAGACGCGGCAGAGCTCGTGGTTCTCCATGGCGAAGGCAGCGAGCCGTTCGGTCATGGCGGCGATATCGATCTCTTCGACCCGGCGCTCGCCGATCGTTTCGGGATCGCCGAAGGCGGCGCGGAACAGCTTGTCCGAAGCCCAGGCCACCGTCGCCTCGATCAGCTTCTCACGAGTCTCGAAATGCTGGTAGGCAGTACCGCGGTTGACGCCGGCGAGATGGGCGACCTCGGAAAGGCTGATGCCTTCGGGCCCGTCCTTGGCGAGCAGCGTGCGCGCGGCCTCGAGAATGACCTCGCGGGTCGCATCGGGATCGCGGGGGCGCCGCTTGGCTCGACTCTCCATCCTCGTCCTACCCTCGTGCGCGCTGCGTTATGAACAGCACTGTCGCCTATTAGCGGCATGCGCGCCGGTCAAACGAAAAGGGGGCTCAAACGAAAAGGCCGGCGGTTTCCCGCCGGCCTTCCGTTTTCAAGCCTGAGGCCGAGCTCAGCGCGAGCCGAAGCGCACCGTGAAGGTCGCGCCGAATTCGCGCGGTGCGGTCATCGTGATGCCGCGATAGGCGCTGGAACCCGACTGACCATAGGTGATGGCCGGAACGCCGGCCGGCAGAACGCCGGCGCACTGCGGCACGGCGGCCGAGCAGAACAGCTGCTGATAGCTGACGCCCAGCGGCTGCGCCGTACGGGTCAGAACGCGTTCGACGTTGAACACGTTCTTGACGTAGCCGGTCAGCTCCCAGGCGCCGTCGGCATCGCGGATGCCGGCGAACAGGTTGACCTGAGCATAGCTGTCGATGTCGTCGAAGGTGTTCGCCGGATCGTTCTGCGACTTGCCCTGGAACGTCATCAGACCACGGATGTAGCCCTGCATGCTCGCGCCGATCGGGTGGTTGTATTCCGACTGCACCGTCGCCGCGAAGGGCGCGGAGGTGCCGGCACGATAGTTCACGTTGCAGGTCGCGATCTGCTGGCCGTTGTTGGCGGCCAGGATCTGGGCGTAGGTGGGAACACCGCCGCCGTAGTTGTTGCAGGGAACGACGCCGTTCTTGATCTTGCTGAGGGCGTAGCTCGCCGTACCGCTGATGCTGAAACGATCGCTCAGACGGAAGTCGATCTCGCCTTCGACGCCGTCAACCTTGGCCGGCACGCCGACCGCGAGAGCAGGCGCTGCCAGGAACACGCGCTGAGCGCCCTGAGCGTCGGTACCAGCGGCGTAGATGTTCTGGGCGGAGAACGCGTAGTTCTTGAAGTCCTGGCGATAGGCCGTGACGTTCACGCGCAGACGGTTGTCGAGCCAGGTCGACTTGACGCCGATCTCGTAGGAGTTCGAGGTCTCGTCTCCCGGGAAGTAGAACGACGAGAGCAGCGCGCCGGGGTTGGTCAGGTCGCGGAACTGGATCGGGTTCGTGGCCGAACCCGGACGCCACGAGCTGCCGAACGAGGCATAGGCCATGATGTCGGGCGTGAACTTGTGCTTCAGCGAAGCCGAGTAGATCCAGTGGCTGGTCTTGAGGTTCTGCGTCGCGGCGGGAACCGCCACGCCGCCGACCGTCAGGCTGCCGGTCGACTTGTAGTCGATGTAGCGCGTACCCGCCGAAAGCTCGGTTGCCTCACCGAGGTGCGCAGTGACGTTGGCGAACAGCGACTGCTCCTTGGTGGAGGCCGGACGCGTGACCGTGGTGTTGACCAGCTGCGCGAACGAAACGCCGGCACCCGGAACGATACCGCTCGTCTGCACGAAGTTCGGGAACGCGGCCTGCGGGATGAAGAAGCCGGCGAACAGCGGCGTCTGCGTGACCAGCGAGGTCGGCGCGTCGAGCTTGTTGTAGAGGCCGCCAACGACGTAGTCGAAAATGCCGCTGATGCGCTCTTCGTTCGACAGGCGCAGTTCGTGCGTGGTCTGCTTCGAACGCGTGTTGGTCACCTGCGCAGCCTGACGCAGCGCGAGCGGATAGGTCGCGCCGAAGAAGGCACCGTCATCCGAAGGATCGAGGCTGTCGAGCTTCGAATCGCTGACCGAGCCGACGTAGTCGAGCTTCTGGCCGGCGAAGCGAGCCTGGGCCTGCCAGTTCCAGACCTTGAAGTCCTGCTCGTAGCGACGCGGAATGAACTGCACCGACTGGCGATCGCCGGCGGTGATCAGCGCCTGGCCGTTCGGACCACCGACAACCGTCTGCGACAGCGATTCCACCTGGTCGAACTGTGCGACCTGGCGGTTCGTCGCGGTGTAGCTGGCCGACAGGCTGAGGAAGTCGACCGGCTCGGCGCGCAGCGAGATGCGGCCGCCGCGGGTCTTCTGATACGGATCGACCGTGCTGTTGAGGCTGTTGACGCGATTGCCGTCACCCTCCTCGTAGACGCCGGCGACGCGCAGGGCGAGGATGCCCTCGATGATCGGCACGTTGATCGCGCCGTTGAGGTTGCGGGTGCCGATGTCGTTGATCGTGCCGGTCAGATAGCCGCCGGCCTCGTTCATGTCAGGACGGTGCGAGGTGACGGTGATCGAACCCGACGGGGACGCGCGACCGCGCAGCGTGCCCTGGGGACCGCGCAGGACCTCGATCTGGCCGACGTCGAACATCGACTGGAACAGGATGCCCGCGGCAAGCGGTGCATCGTTGAGGTAGAATTCGATCGTGCCGTTGTTGCCGCTGGCGTTCACGTCGTAGGCGACGCCGCGCAGCGACGCCTGGGCGCCGATGCCGTTTGCGCTCGACGCGAGATTGAGGCCCGGAACGAGCGTCTGGATTTCCTGGAATTCGCGAAGATTGAGCTTCTCGATCGAGGCGGCGGTGACGGCGTTGACGACCAGCGGCACGTCCTGCTGCGATTCGTCACGACGGCGTGCCTGAACGACGATGTCCTCGTTTCCGAAGCCGGCCTGATCCGCATCCTTGGCCGCCGTATCCTGGGCAAAAGCCGGGCTGGCCAGGCTCAGAAGGCTGGCACTGGCCAGCACGAAAGTCCGCACGCTCTTCATAGGTAACCTCTCTCCGCATGATCGGTCTGATAAAACCGCATCCTAGATCGCCCAGTGGCTCGTGCCGCTCGCGCGGCCTCACAGCCGGCGCCTCTGATGCGAGGGCGGGTCACTAGGGGG
>SECS01000088.1 GCA_004211435.1 Novosphingobium sp.
GCCGTCTCGCTGATCGCGCTGGTGGCGACCGCCGGCCTGCTCGTCTGGCAGCGCCACGTCATCCGCCGCACGCGCAGCCTCGCGATCGAAACCGACCACGTCCACTACCAGTCGGACCTGCTGCTCAACCTCGCGGTGATCGCGGCCCTGGCGCTCGATCAATATGTCGGGCTGGCCGGGGTCGATCCGCTGTTCGGCCTGATGATCGCGGGCTGGCTCGGCTGGGGCGCCTGGAAGGCCTCGCAGCGTGCGATCGACGAGCTGATGGACAAGGAGTGGCCCGACGAGAAGAAAGCGCGCTTCGTCGCGGTCGCGGCGCGGCATCCCGAGCTAAAGGGCATGCACGACCTGCGCACGCGGACGTCGGGCAACCGCGATTTCGTCCAGTTCCACGTCTGGGTCGATCCGCAGATGTCGATCCGCGCCGCGCACCAGGTGATGGACGAAATCGAGGCCCGGCTGCAGGCCGAATTCCCCGATGTGGAAATTCTCATTCATCCCGATCCCGAAGGCCTGATAGACGAGGCCGGACGGGCCGCCCACGAGGTTTTGCCGCAAGAGGACGACCACGCGTGACGCTTTCCATTCCCTACTGGCACGTCGATGCCTTCGCCGATCGTCCTTTCGCGGGGAACCAGGCCGCGGTGATGGAACTCGAGGCCTGGCTCGACGACGCCGTGCTCCAGGCGATCGGCGCCGAGAACATGTTCGCCGAGACCGCTTTCGTCGTACGGAACGGCAGCGAGGTGTCCGACTGGGAGCTGCGCTGGTTCGCGCCCGAGGCCGAAGTGCGGCTCTGCGGTCATGCGACCCTGGCTTCGGGCCATGTCCTGCTGAGCCGCGATCCCGCGCTCGAGCGTGTGCGATTCCAGACGCGCCAGGCCGGCGTGCTCGAGGTGCGGCGCCAAGGCGCGGGTTACGAAGTCGGCCTGCCGGCGATCGCGACCGAATCCGGGGCGTTCGCCGAGGCGGGAACGGCGCTCGGCGGGCCCTCGCGCGAAGTCTGGCGCTCGCCGCTCGGCTACAACGTCTTCCTCTACGACGACGAGGCGACGGTGCGCGCGCTGACCCCCGATTTTTCGGCGCTGGCGGCGCTGGGCGGTCAGTTCATCGCCACCGCGCCCGGTCGCGAGACCGACGTCGTCAGCCGTGTCTTCGTGCCCGGCGCCGGCATCGACGAGGACAGCGTCACGGGTTCGGCCCACGCCGTGCTGACGCCGTTCTGGACCGACCGGCTGGGCCGCGACAGCTTCACCGCCTTCCAGGCCTCGGCTCGCGGTGGCGCGCTGACCTGCCGGCTCGAAGGCGACCGCACCTGGCTTGGCGGCCGCTGCGTCACCCTCGTCGAGGGGCGGTTCTTCCTCTAGTCACGCGGGAAGACGGCGAGAATGTCGGCCAACCGCTCGCGCAGGCGGGCGCGGTGCTCGCCGTCGGTCTTGCCGAGGCGCACGAGCGTCAGCTTCTGGCCTGGAGAGACGATGACATATTGGCCGAGGTGGCCGATGCAGGCGAAGGCGGTCCGCGGCGCGCGATCGGGGAACAGCATGTCCTCGCCCTCCGCAGGCTTGTTGAGCCAGAGCTGCGCGCCATAGGCGGCATTGCGCGGGCTCGATGTCTTCATGAAGTCGACCCAGCCGCGCGGGACGAGTTGGGCGCCGCGGACGGCGCCGCCGTTGCGCAGGAATTCGCCGAATTTCGCCCAGTCGCGCGCGGTCGCGTGCATCAGGCTCGAACCGATCAGGGTGCCCGCGGCATCGAACTCGACCACGGCCGATTTCATCCCCACGGGATCGAGCAATCGCGTGTGCAGATAGTCGCGCACGGCCTTGCGGCGGAAGGCGGGATCGGGATTTTCGGTCAGCGCGCGCGCGGCGAGGTCGGCGAGGATCACCGTGGTGGCCGACGAATATTCGAACCGGCGCCCGGGTTCGGCCTCGAGCGGCTGGGCCTCGGCATAGGCGGCCATGTCGTCGCGCCCGTCGAGGAACAGCATGCGCACCTCGTCCGATTCGTAAACCGGCGATCCCGCCTCGGTGTGGCGCAGGCCCGAGCGCATCTGGAGGAGTTGGCGCAAGGTGATCTCGCCGCGCGGATCGCCCGAGCGCTGCCAGGTCGGAACCGGGGCGGTCTCGTTGAGCCGCAGCCGGCCGTCGGCGACCAATTGCCCGATCATCACCCCGGTCACGGTCTTGGCCATCGACCAGCCGATCAGGCGGCTGTCGCGGTTGTAGCCCTCGCCATAACGCTCGGCGATGATTCGGCCTTCGGAGAGCAGGACCAGCGCGCGGGTCTCGCCCGCATCGTTGTCGGCGAACAGCGCATCGACCGCGCGCGCCAGTCGTTCGCGCGAGACGCCGGGCTTGTCGACGACGGCGGACAGTGCCGCGGGTTCGAGCGGTGGCGGTGCCTTGTCTCCGCGGCCGCAGGCCTGAAGGCTTGGCACCAGCAGCAGGGCGAGGATAAGGGGCAGGCGGCGCATCGTCATGAAGCGTCGTCCATGCGCAAGCCGGAGTCCAATGGCAACAGCCAAGCCTATCGCCCGATCGGGTCCCAAAAGCCGCTGGAAACTCCGGCTGGCCCTGCTGCTCGCGGTGATCGCCGTCGCCGCGGCAGTGTGGTTCTGGCAGCCGCTGCGCGCCTATGCGCTGACCGGTGCCTCCTACGGCGCGCGCGTCGCCTGTTCGTGTCGCTACGTCGAAGGGCGGCCTTTGGGCTCGTGCCGCGACGATTTCGAGCCGGGCATGGGCCTCGTCCATCTGAGCGAGGACGACCAGGCGCGCAGCGTTACCGCGACTTTCCCGCTACTCTCGCGTCAGACAGCGGTGTTTCGCGAAGGCGAGGGCTGCGTGCTGGAGAGATGGGAAAACTAGGTCGCGGCCCCTTGAATAGCGGCCATGGTCGAATCGATCCAGCCGCCGCCGACCACGCGGTCGCCGGAATAGATCACCGCGGCCTGGCCCGGTGCGACGCCGAATTCGGGGCTGGCAAAGCGAATCGTCGTATCCGCGCCGTCGCCGAGCGGGCCGTCGAGTACGATCGGCACGGGTTTCGCCAGCGAGCGGACCTTCGCGGTCAGCGGCGCATCGGGTAGCGGGCCGATGCGATTGGTCTCGGTGATCCGCGCCGATGCGACCGCGAGCAGGTGCTTCGGTCCGACGAGCACGCGGCGCGCGGTCGCGTCGATGCCGGTGACGTAGAGCGGCTCGGGCTGGCCGCCGATCTCGAGCCCGCGGCGCTGGCCGACCGTGTAGTGGATCACCCCGCGATGTTCGCCGAGGACGGCACCGCTCGTCGCGTGGACGATCTCGCCGCTCGCCGCGCCTTCGGGGCGGACCTTGCGAACGACCGCCGCATAGTCGCCCTCCGGGACGAAGCAGATGTCCTGGCTGTCGGGCTTGGCTGCGTTACGCAAACCGGCAGTCTCGGCGATGCGGCGCACTTCGCTTTTCGGCAATCCCCCCAGAGGAAATCGCAGGAAATCGAGCTGGGCCTCGGTCGTCGCATAAAGGAAATAGGACTGGTCGCGCGCGGGATCGCTGCCTCGGTGCAGTTCTGGGCCGGCCGCGCCGAGCGCGCGGCGGACGTAATGGCCCGTCGCCAGGCAATCGGCGCCGAGCTCGCGCGCCATGGCGAACAGGTCGGTGAACTTGGGCCCCATGTTGCAGCGGATGCAGGGAATCGGCGTGCGTCCGGCCAGATAGTCGTCGGCGAACTTTTCGACGACGTCCTCGCGGAAGCGCGACTCGTGGTCGAACACATAGTGCGCAATGCCGAGCCGGTCGGCGACGGCGCGCGCATCGCGGATATCCTCGCCCGCGCAGCAGGCGCCCTTGCGGCCGGTGGCGGCGCCGTGATCGTACAATTGCAGGGTCACGCCGATAACCTCTGCCCCGCTCGCGGCGGCCAGCGCGGCGACGACCGAACTGTCTACCCCGCCCGACATGGCGACCACGATCCGCTTGCCGACGAGCGGCTCGGACAGCTGGAAAAGCGCGGCGGCATCGAGACCGGGGAGGGCAGCGGTTGCGGGCATGTGCCGCCCATATAGGGCCGGCCGCAGCTTGCAAACAGGGCACTTCCTTTCGGTTAACCTCTGTCAATGGGTGGTAAAGCCCGCTTTTACCTCCTTTTGACCAGTCCACCGTATAAGCATCGCCATGAACGTGGATTTTGACATGGAAAACCGGCTCGCGGCTGCGGCTGCGGGAATGACCGGAAACCATGCGGCGCAGCCGCTGGACTGGCAGGGTCTGCGCGCGCGCATGGCCGCTGCCTATGCCGTGCGGCCCGTTCTGGAGCCCGTGCAACCGCAAGAACCCGTGATCGATGGCGGAAGCTTCGATCGCGGTTCTGCACGCGCTCTGGCGGTCTACGGCCGTGGCCAAGGCGTTGGGTTAGGCGCTGTTAACCCAACTGCTTTAGCTAATGGCAATTCAGGGTGCGACACAGATGCGGACGTCGCCGGATCACAAACGGCCGGTGATTGAGGATAGAGATGATCGAAAACCAGAAAATCCGTCCTGCTATGGTGATCGGGCCTCTCGGGGAGCCCCTTAGCGTGGATTCATTGCCGCCGCCGTCGACGACCCGCTGGGTGGTACGGCGCAAGGCGGAAGTCGTCGCAGCGGTCAATGGGGGCCTGCTGACGATCGACGAAGTGTGCGAACGCTATTCGCTGACGCTCGAGGAGTTCGCCTCGTGGCAGCGCGCGGTCGACCGTTCGGGTATGCAGGGTCTGCGCGTCACGCGCATCCAGCACTATCGCGACCTCTACGAGCGCCAGCAGAAATACTGAGCTCTGCGGCGGCCGCGGCCGCCGCTTTTCCCGCCGAAACCTCGCTTTCCGACTCATCCGGCCGCATGCGGCAGGGCGACGGCGCATTGCCTCGCGGCAAGCGCGGGTCTATGTCGCGAAACGAATATTCCCCGCGCCGCGGCATCCATGGTGATGCGCGCGGCGTTTGGAATCGGACAAAGGCAGGATGTCACGACGCCAGATGAGGCGTCGCGGCGCGACCCGGGTGAGCTCGATGAACTACGACGCCAAGATCGATGCGACCGGCGGAGAGGAGGATTCCTCCTACAATCCGCTCGTGGCAGGCGATGAGGATCGTGCATCGACCCGCCGAATGTGGGTTCTCGGCGCGATCGGCCTGGTGCTGCTGATCGGGCTCTGGTTCGTGCTCCACAGCAAGGATGCGCCCCCGCCGTCCGATGCTGCCGCCCAGGTCCCCGTCGTCACCGTCATCGCGCCCGGGCGTGGTACGATCGCGGGTGAAATCAGCGCGACCGGCACGGTCGGCGCGCGGCGCGACATGCCCGTGGGCTCTGTGGGCGAGGGCGGCCAGATCGTCGAAGTCCGCGTCGAACCCGGGCAGTGGGTCCGGCAGGGCCAGGTCCTGGCGGTGATCGATCGGTCGGTCCAGTCGCAGCAGGAACTGGGGCTCGGCGCCTCGGTCCGCGTGGCCGAAGCCGATGCGCGCCTTGCCCAGGCCAATCTCGAACGCGGCCAGAAGCTCGTCGGCCGCGGTTTCATTTCCAAGGCCGACATCGACCGCCTGACCGCGACGCGCGATGCCGCGCAGGCGCGCGTCGGTCTGGCCCGTGCCCAGCTCGGCGAACAGCGCGCGCGCATCGGCCGCCTGTCGATCGTCGCGCCGGCCGACGGCCTGTTGCTGTCGCGCCAGGTCGAGCCGGGCCAGGTCGTCAGCGGCGGCAACACGCCGCTGTTCCGCATCGCCAAGGGCGGCGAGATGGAAATGCTCGCGCGGTTGACCGAACAGGATCTCGCGGCGCTGTCACCCGGCGTTTCGGCCTCGGTGACGCCGGTCGGATCGACCAAGGCGCTGACCGGTCAGGTCTGGCAGATTTCGCCGATCATCGATCCGCAGACTCGCCAGGGCACGGTCCGCATCGCTCTGGCCTATGCTCCCGAACTGCGTCCGGGCGGCTTTGCCAATGCGCGGATTGCCTCCGGCACGGTGGTAGCGCCGATCCTGCCGGAATCGGCGCTGCTGTCCGACACCAAGGGCAGCTACGTCTATACGGTCGGCAAGAACGAGAAGATCGAGCGCCGCGACATCAAGACCGGTGCGATCACCGATCACGGCGTCGTCGTGCTCGAAGGCCTTTCGGGCAGCGAGCGAGTGGTCCTGCGGGCCGGCGCCTTCCTCTCGGTGGGCGAGACGGTGAAGGCGAAAGCCGCGCCGAAGAGCTGAGCCATGGACTTCAGCAAGATCTCAGCCTGGTCGATCAAGAACCCTATCGTTCCGATCGTCATGTTCACCGCGCTGATGCTCGCGGGCATCGTCGCGTTCATGCGCATGGACGTCCAGCAGCAGCCGGACATCGAATTCCCGATGGTGATCGTCACGATCAGCCAGCCGGGCGCCGCGCCGACCGAGATCGAGAACCAGATCACCCAGCGGATCGAAAGCTCGATCCGCTCGATCAACGGCATCGCCGCGATCAGCTCGACTGCCTCGGAAGGCAGCAGCCAGACCCAGATCGAATTCGAACTGGGCGAGGACATCAATCAGGCGGTGAACGAGGTCAAGAACGCCATCGATCGGGTGCGTGGCGAACTGCCCGACGGCATTCTCGAGCCGCAGGTGTTCAAGGCCAACACCTCGTCGCAGCCGATCGCCTATTTCGTCGTCGAGGCCGACGACATGACGATCGAGCAGCTGTCGTGGTTCATCGACGATACGATCGCCAAGCGCCTGCTCAACGTCGAGGGCATGGCCGAAGTGACGCGCAACGGCGGCGTCAACCGCGAGATCCTGGTCACGCTCGATCCGCCGCGCATGCAGGCGCAGGGCGTCACCGCGAGCCAGGTCAACCAAGCGCTGCGCGGTCTCAACGTCAACGCCGCGGGCGGCAAGGCCGAGATCGGCAGCACCCGCCAGTCGCTGCGCGTGCTCGGCAATGCCCCCAACGCCTATGCGCTGTCACAGACCGACATCCCGCTGGGCATGGGCCGCTCGGTCAAGCTGGCGGACATCGCCCGGGTCGAGGACAAGTACGGCGAGATCACTTCGATCGCCAAGTTCGGCGGCAAGCCCGTGGTCACCTTCGGTATCGCGCGCGCGCGCGGCGCTTCGGACGTCACCGCCTATGACGGCGCGATCGAGGAAATCGCCAAGATCGAGAAGGAATATCCGGGCGTCCACATCAAGAGCATGTTCACGATGGTGGACTACACCAAGGAGCAGTACGAAAGCTCCATGGCGTCGATGGTCGAAGGGGCCATCCTGGCCGTCGTCGTCGTGTTCTTCTTCCTGCGCGACTGGCGTGCGACGATCATCGCGGCGATCGCGATTCCGCTGTCGGCGATCCCCACCTTCTGGTTCATGGAGCTGATGGGCTTCAGCCTCAATCAGCTCTCGCTGCTGGCGCTGGGTCTGGTCGCGGGCGTGCTGGTCGACGATGCGATCGTCGAGATCGAGAACATCGTGCGCCACATGCGCATGGGTAAGACCGCCTACCAGGCCTCGATCGACGCGGCCGACGAGATCGGCCTGGCTGTCGTGGCGACGACCTTCTCGATCGTCGCGGTGTTCCTGCCGGTCGGCCTGATGCCGGGCGTCTCGGGCGAGTTCTTCAAGAACTTCGGCCTGACCGTCGTCGCCTCGGTGCTGATGAGCCTGGCCGTCGCGCGCATGATCACGCCGATGGTCGCGGCCTATTTCCTCAAGGCGCACGGCGAGGAGGAGCACGCCGGTGGCCCGCTGATGGAGCGCTATCTGACCGTGCTCCACTGGTCGCTCGACACGCGCAAGGCGCAGGCCTTCCGCGCCGAACGCCGCCGCGCCGACGGCACGCTCTCGTGGATGAACCGGCTACGCGCCAGGCTGCGCGATCATCGCGTGTGGATGATGGGAACGGGGATCGGCTCGCTGGTGCTGACCGTGCTGCTGTTCGGCGTCATCCCGATGGAATTCTTCCCCACCCAGGACAACGACACCAGCGCCGTCGTGGTCGACATGGTGCCCGGCACCACCCTCGCGCAGACCGAAGCGGTATCGGACCAGGTCAAGCGCATCCTCGCGGCCCAGCCCGAGACGGGCAACGTCTACCAGCGCATTTCCGAGGGCAACAGCCGCGTCATGGCGATGCTCAAGGACGATCGCGCGCGCACCAGCCTGAAATTCGAGGCCGATCTTACCCCGCAACTGCAGGCGATCCCCGATGCGCGGATCACCTTCCAGAACCTCAACAGCGGCCAGACGGGTACGGGCCGGCCGATCTCGGTCATGCTGTCGGGCTCAGACCCGGTGGTGCTCGAACACGCCGCGGCGACCCTGGTCGAGCAGATGAAGGGCGTGAAGCAGGTCGTCGCGCCGCGCATCAGCGCCGACATGCGCCGCCCCGAAGTGATCATCAAGCCGCGGCTCGACCTCGCCGCCAGCCTCGGCGTGTCGACCCAGGCGCTGAGCCAGGCGATCCGCATCGCCACGATCGGCGAGATCGACCAGAACGCGGCCAAGTTCTCGCTGGCCGATCGCCAGGTGCCGATCCGCGTGCGTCTGCCCGAATCGGCGCGGCGTGACCTGTCGACCATCACCAACCTGCCCGTGCCGACCGCCGACGGCGGCTCGGTGCCGCTGTCGCGCGTGGCCGAGATTTCGCTCGGCTCGGGCCCGACGACGATCCAGCGCTACAACCAGCAGCGCCGTATCTTCGTCGGTGCCGATCTCGCGCGCGGTGTGGTCAAGAGCGAGGCGACCGACGCGATCAACAAGCTGCCGGTGATGGTCAACCTGCCGCGCGGCGTCAGCAATGCGCCCTATGGGTCAGACCGCTGGCAGGCCGACATGCTGAGCAGCCTGATGGTCGCCGTGCCTTCGGGCATCCTGCTCGTCTTCGCGGTGCTGGTCCTGCTCTATCACCGCGTGATCTCGCCGCTGGTCAACATGAGCTCGCTGTTCCTGGCGCCGCTGGGCGGTCTGCTGGCGCTGCTGATCACTGGCCAGCCGCTATCGATGTCGGTCTTCATCGGCATCCTCATGCTGTTCGGCATCGTCGCCAAGAACTCGATCCTGCTGATCGATTTCGCGATCGAGGAAATGAAGGCGGGTGCCGGCAAGTTCGAGGCGATCATGGAAGCGGGCCACAAGCGCGCGCAGCCGATCATCATGACCACCGTCGCGATGACCGCTGGCATGCTGCCGACCGCGATCGTCATCCCCGGCTGGACCTCGGGCGACGGTGCCTGGCGTGCGCCGATGGGTACGGTGGTGATCGGCGGCCTGATCGTCTCGACCCTGCTCACCCTGCTGATCGTGCCCGCGGCCTTCAGCCTGGCCGATGGCCTCGAGAAGCGGCTCGGACCCAAGCTGCGCCGCGGTATCCTGACCTACGAGCCCGAACATGGTGAGGCCGCGCGCCGCAAGGAACGCGAAGAAAGCGCCTTGCCGGCCGAGTGAGCGAGAACCTCACTTCGGACCGGGCGCGGCGCATGCGCCTGATCGCCACAGGCCTGCTCGTGGTGATGGCGGTCAGCTTCCTCGCCGCGCGCGAGCTCGCCACGCTGTTCCCGCATCCGGCCTGGGGCTTCGTCATCGCCTTCACCGAAGCGGCGATGGTCGGCGGCCTGGCCGATTGGTTCGCGGTGACAGCGCTGTTCCGCCACCCGCTCGGCCTGCCGATCCCGCACACCGCGATCATACCCGAGAACAAGGACCGCATCGCCGACACCATGGCGGTGTTCCTGCGCACCAATTTCCTCACGCCGGCGGTGGTGGCGCGGCGTATCCACGGCTTCAACCTCGCACTCGCGGCGGGCAACATGCTGGTCGAGCAGCGCCGTGGCACCCAGTCGCGGCTGCGGGAGGGCGCCGCCAACCTTTTCGCCGACCTGCTCGAATCGCTCGATCAGGAACAGTTCGGCGGGGTGGTCAAATCGGGCCTGCGCAAGCAACTCGCCAAGCTCAACCTGGCGCCGCTGCTCGGCCAGCTCCTCCAGACCGCGATCGCCGACAAGCGCCATCTGCCCGTGCTCGAAGGGCTGATTCGCTGGGCTGCGTTGACCATCGAGGCCAACGAGGACCTGCTGCGGCAGATCATCCACCAGCGCGCCAATACCCTGCTGCGCTGGACCGGGCTCGATGACAAGGTCGCTAGTGCCGTGCTCGACGGGCTCTACAAGCTGCTCGCCGAGACCCTGGTGGTGCCCGACCATCCGATCCGCGCGAAGATCGAGGAAGGCCTCGAAACGCTGGCCCATGCGTTGCTGCACGATCCCGAGATGCAGGAGCGTGTGACCCGGCTCAAGGACGAGGTCCTGGCCAATCCGGCGATGGCCGCCTGGATCGACGGCATGTGGGAGCGCACGCGTGCGGGTCTGCTCAAGGCTGCGCGCAATCCGCAGGGGCTGATGTCGGGCGGGCTTGGCGTCAGTCTCGAACAGCTGGGCAAGACCCTGGCCGAGGATGCGCCTCTGCAGTTCATGGTCAACCGCTTCGCGCGGCGTACCCTGGTCGGCGCGGTCTCGCGCTATGGCGACGAGATCGTCCGCATCGTCTCGGAGACGGTCAAGCGCTGGGATGCGCATACCGTGACCGATCGCATCGAAGGCGCCGTCGGCCGCGACCTCCAGTTCATCCGGATCAATGGCACGCTGGTCGGCGGGCTCGTAGGCGTGCTGATCCACTGCGTGGACGTGCTGCTGTGATCGGCGACCCGGTCCTGCGCACCGAGCGGCTCGAGCTGTGGCGACCGGGACCCGGCGATCTCCAGGGCTTGGTCGATCTGATTGCCGACGAGGAGACGCGCCGTTTCCTCGGACCCTGGCAACCGGGGCCGAAGCCGCAGTTCGACCGCCTGATGCGGCACGGCGGAAGCTGGAGCTTCTACGGCTACGGCTCGTTCTTCGTGCGTCTGCCCGGCCGAGCGGAGATCATCGGCTGGTGCGGCATGTTCCATTCGTGGCGCGGCTTCGGCAAGGGCCTGGACGACGCCGCCGAGGCAGGCTGGATCATTCACCGTGACCATTGGGGCCTGGGCTATGCCGGCGAGGCCATGGCGGCGGCGATCGCCTGGTTCGATGCCACGCAGGGTCCGCGCCGGATCGCGGCGATGATCGACGCCGACAACTTCGCCTCGCAGAAGGTCGCCCGCCGTTTCGGCTTCGACCGTTACGGCGAGCACGACTACGAAGGCTCGCAGGTGTACCTCTACGAGCGCTTGCCGGCCTAGGCTGTGACCTCGTGCAGCCAAGGGTTGCCTGCGTGGTTCAGCCCCAGCGCGGCATAGGAATGATCCTCCTGCCCGCGCCGCGTCGGTTCGAACCCGCGTCCGGCCAGGAAATCCGCCTCGATCGGCTGCGAGTTCGACCATTCGCGCACGCAGATGCGCTCGCGGATCCGCCATTCTCCGCCCTCGCGCACCAACCGGTCGACATAGCGCCCACCGAGCTGGTTCAGCCGGTCGGCCGTGCCGTTGCGGCCCGGATAGATCAGCGTCGCGATGAAATAGGTCTCGGCGCCGGCCCTATCACCATCCACCTTGATCAGCGACTGGCCGAGCTGATGACTGACGACCTTGGTCGTGCGCAGCGATTCCTCGACCGTCTCGATCGAGAAACGCCGCCCCTCCATCTTGCGCGGGCCGTGGTCGTCCCAGGACTCGGCGGCGTAGGTCCCCGCCATCTCGACCTCGTCGCCGCGATCGCAACCGTGGCAATAGGTCGCCAGGAGCTGGCGAATCTCGTGGTGGTCGAGCATGTCCTGCAGGCGTGGATCCAGATCCATCTCTTGGCCTCTCCTCTTTTTATTTTCGCGAAGACTATCGCGCCGCGCGGTCTTGGCAAGCCGGTCCGAAAATACGCATGGCCGTCGCGGTCATGGCGAGCGTGAGGCGCCGGTGTTAGGCGGGTGAATGGCCGAAGTGGAACTGACCTGGGCGGGCGCGGTGGCAACGATCGCGCTGACGCGTGCGACGAAGCGAAACGCCGTGACGATCGCCATGCAGCACGCATTGCTTGCCGCGCTCGGGCAAGTGGCCGGCAATGCCAAGGCGCGGGCTCTGGTCGTGACGGGGCAGGGCGGCGATTTCTGCGTCGGCGGCGATCGCGCGATCATCGCCCGGCTCGGTGACGATACCGCCTTCCGCGCCGAGACCGCCGGCCTGCACAACCGGCTGTTCCGTCGCCTCTTCGCACTCGACATCCCGCTGATCGCCGCCGTCGAGGGCGCGGCGCTGGGCTTCGGTGCCGAGCTCGCCGCTGCCTGCGACGTGGTGCTGATGGGCGAGACCGCACGGCTCGGCGATCCGCACGTCCGCTTCGGCCTGCCGCCGGCCCCGGTGGTGCTGCTCGTCTGGCCGCAGCTCGCCTCGCGCCTGGCCGTCGCCGAGCTGGTGATGACCGGACGCGACGTCCCGGCGACCGAGGCGGTCGCGCTCGGGCTCGCCAGTCGCATGGTCGCCGTCGGAACCGCTCTGGCCGAGGCGCAGGCGCTCGCCGCGAGCATCGCCGCGCTGCCGGCGCACGGCGTCACTCAGGCGCGGCGCGCGATGCGGCTGGAGATCGCCGACCTCGACGGGTTCTATCTCGAGGCACCCTGACGTCCGATCGTCGATGCAGATCGTATTCGGGCTTGGCCCCGAGGCGAGGCGCCACCTAGACTGGTCCTGCACAGCGGGGCGGCATCCGATCGCCCTGACACGGCATGGGAGTTGGCGATGGAGACCAGGATGCTCGGTCCGGGATTCGCGGTGGAAGTCACCGGGATCGATCCCCGTGAGGCAACCGCCGGGGCGGCAGAGTTGAGGGCGCTGCTCGACGCGTATGGCTTGCTGGTCCTGCGTTGCCCGGATCTCTCCGCCGACGATCACCTCGCCTTCGTCGGCCTGTTCGGCCGCATCTATGACGAAGCGCGCGACAAGAGCGGGCTGTCGCACGTCTCGAACGTCTTCGGCAGCTTCCCCACGGGGCGGCTGCTGTTTCACCAGGACTTCGCCTTCACGCCGAACCCGCATCCCGTGCAGTCGCTCTATGCCGAGGAGGTCGAGGGCGCGGTCGCGCCGACGCTGTTCGTCAGCAACGTGCTGGCCTACGAGAAACTGTCGCCCGCCCAGCGCGAAGGCTGGGCGGGCCTGACCGCGGTCCACGCGCGCGATGCGACGCGGCGGGGCAATGTCGACGACGAATTCGTGCGCATCCGCTTGCTGGACCTGCCCGATGGCGATGACCCGATCCGTTATCCGCGCGCGCATCACGCCGTGCTCAAGCGGCATCCGCGCACCGCGGCGCCGCTGCTTTTCGCCAACGAGTATTATACGAGCCACATTCTCGAACTGCCGCCCGAGCAGGGCGAACCGATCATCCAGGAGGCTTGCGCGCTGCTCTACGCGTCCGAGGCGATCTACGCACACGAATGGCATGCGGGAGACCTCGTGGTCTGGGACAACATCGCGCTCCAGCACGCTCGTGCCCAGGTTCGGCCCGACACGCGCCGGACCCTGCGGCGCATCCTGGTCAACGACGCGGTCTGAGCCCAAACAGAAAGGGCGGCCGTTGCCGACCGCCCTCTCGTAAGTCTTGCCGAACCGAGGTTCAGAGCTTGCCGGTCAGCTCCGGCACGGCCGTGAACAGGTCCGCGACCAGGCCCAGGTCGGCGACCTGGAAGATCGGCGCGTCCTCGTCCTTGTTGATGGCGATGATGGTCTTCGAATCCTTCATGCCCGCGAGGTGCTGGATCGCGCCCGAGATGCCGACCGCGATGTAGACTTCGGGGGCGACGATCTTGCCGGTCTGGCCGACCTGGTAGTCGTTGGGCACGTAGCCCGCGTCGACCGCGGCACGCGAAGCGCCGACAGCGGCCTTGAGCTTGTCGGCGAGCGGGAAGATGACCTGCTCGAAGGTCGGGCCGTCCTTGAGCGCGCGGCCGCCCGAGACGATGACCTTGGCGCTGGTCAGCTCGGGGCGCTCGCTCTTAGCGATCTCGGCGCTGACGAAGCTCGACAGGCCCGCGTCGCTGCCGCTCGAGACGGTCTCGACCGCGCCCGAACCGCCTTCGCTGGCGGCCTTGGCGAAAGCCGTGCCGCGCACGGTGACGACGAGCTTGGCGTCGCTCGATTCGACCGTGGCGATGGCGTTGCCGGCATAGGTCGGACGCGTGAAGGTCTTGGGGCCTTCGACCGAGAGGATGTCCGAGACCTGGGCGACGTCGAGCAGCGCGGCGACGCGCGGCGCGATGTTCTTGCCGTTGCTCGTGGCCGGCGCGACGAACACGTCGTGATGGCCCATCAGCTCGACGATCAGCGGCGCGACGTTCTCGGCGAGGGCATTGGCGAAGGCCGGGTTGTCGGCGAGGTGGACCTTGCCGACGCCGGCGATCTTGGCGGCCGCATCGGCCACGGCCTGGGCAC
This sequence comes from Novosphingobium sp., assembly GCA_004211435.1. GTDB lineage: Bacteria > Pseudomonadota > Alphaproteobacteria > Sphingomonadales > Sphingomonadaceae > Novosphingobium > Novosphingobium anseongense. Next base: position 14,374 of record SECS01000088.1, read on the forward strand.
CCGAACCGGCGACCAGCAGGTGAACTTCGCCGAGCTGCGAAGCGGCGGTGACGGCCGACAGCGTCGCGTCCTTGACCGAGGCGTTGTCGTGTTCGACCCAAACAAGCGTTTTCGTCATGTGTCTGTTCTCCCCTGGGAGCTTACAGAGCAGGGACGGCCCTTAGGCGATCCCCAGCTCCTTGATCTTGGCGACGAGGGCGTCGACGTCGGCAACCTTGATGCCGGCGCTGCGCACGGGCGGCTCGGAGACCTTGAGGGTCTTGAGGCGCGGCGCGGTGTCGACGCCGTAGTCGGCGGGCGTCTTGTTCGCGAGCGGCTTGGACTTCGCCTTCATGATGTTGGGCAGCGAAGCATAGCGCGGCTCGTTGAGACGCAGGTCGGTGGTGACGATCGCGGGAAGCGAGAGCTTCACCGTCTCGAGGCCGCCGTCGACTTCGCGCTTCACCGTGACCGAATCGCCTTCGACCGTGACTTCCGAAGCGAAAGTGCCCTGCGGACGACCGAGGAGCGCGGCCAGCATCTGGCCCGTCTGGTTGCTGTCGTCGTCGATCGCCTGCTTGCCGAGGATGACGAGACCCGGGGTCTCTTCCTCGGTGATCGCCTTGAGGATCTTGGCGACGGCCAGCGGCTCGACCTCATCGTCGGTCTGGACGAGGATCGCGCGGTCGGCGCCCATCGCGAGCGCGGTGCGCAGCGTTTCCTGCGCCTTTTGCGGGCCGACGGAGACGGCGATGATCTCGGTCGCGACGCCCTTTTCCTTGAGGCGGATGGCTTCCTCGACGGCGATCTCGTCGAAGGGATTCATGCTCATCTTGACGTTGGCGAGGTCGACGCCGGTGCCGTCGGACTTGACCCGCGGCTTCACGTTGTAATCGATCACCCGCTTGACGGGCACGAGGATCTTCATGGGATGAGGTCCTTCCTCTCGGCAGTGAAAACTGGGCGGCAGTGAAATTTGGCCAGGCGCTTAACCGGGCGATTAAACTCAATCGCCGGACGCCATTGCCGGATAGGCGCAGAACGTCAAGCCCCGCTGCGACTGGATCGCAGCGGGGCTCGGGTAGGTCGTCATCAATTCGTGGAAGCGATGAAGGCTCAGGCGGCCTTCTTCACCTCGGCGACGATCTTCTTGGCGGCGTCGCCCAGGTCGTCGGCGGGGACGATGGCCAGGCCCGAATTGGCGAGGATCGCCTTGCCCTGATCGACGTTGGTGCCTTCGAGGCGGACGACGAGCGGCACCGAGAGGTTCACTTCCTTGGCGGCCGTGACGATGCCCTCGGCGATCGTGTCGCACTTCATGATGCCGCCGAAGATGTTGACGAGGATGCCCTTCACCGCCGGATCGGCGAGAATGATCTTGAACGCCGCGGTGACCTTCTCGGTCGTGGCACCGCCGCCGACGTCGAGGAAGTTGGCCGGGAACATGCCGTTGAGCTTGATGATGTCCATCGTCGCCATGGCGAGGCCGGCGCCGTTGACCATGCAGCCGATGTCGCCATCGAGCTTGATGTAGG
>SECS01000089.1 GCA_004211435.1 Novosphingobium sp.
CAACTCGCCCGCGGCGACGTCGAGGAATACGAGCCGCGCGAGGTCAAGCCCGAGGACAACGGCCAGCTCGGCCCCGATCGCTCGGGCGGCGTCCCGCCGTTCCCCACCGCGCTGCGTCGCCCGCTGCGCGCCAAGGCCGGCGCCAACCTCAGCCAGATGCACTATGCCCGCCGCGGCATCATCACGCCCGAGATGGAATATGTCGCCGAGCGCGAGAACCTGGGCCGTGCCCGCCTCGCCGAATATAAGCGCGACGGCGAAAGCTTCGGCGCGAGCATTCCCGACTACGTGACCCCCGAATTCGTCCGTAGCGAAGTCGCCCGCGGCCGCGCGATCATTCCCAGCAACGTCAACCACCCCGAGTGCGAGCCGATGGCGATCGGCCGCAACTTCCTGGTCAAGATCAACGCCAACATCGGCAACTCGGCCGTCGCCTCCGACGTCGCCAGCGAAGTCGACAAGATGGTCTGGTCGATCCGCTGGGGCGCCGACACGGTCATGGACCTCAGCACGGGCCGCAACATCCACGACACGCGCGAGTGGATCATCCGCAACAGCCCCGTGCCGATCGGCACCGTGCCGATCTACCAGGCGCTCGAGAAGGTCGGCGGCGTGGCCGAGGACCTGACCTGGGATATCTTCCGCGACACCTTGATCGAACAGGCCGAGCAGGGCGTCGACTACTTCACGATCCACGCCGGCGTCCGCCTGCCCTACGTGCCGCTGGCCGCCAAGCGGATGACCGGCATCGTCAGCCGCGGCGGCTCGATCATGGCCAAGTGGTGCCTGGCGCACCACAAGGAGAGCTTCCTCTACGAGCGCTTCGACGAGATCACCGAGATCATGAAGGCCTACGACGTCGCCTATTCGCTCGGCGACGGTCTGCGCCCCGGCTCGATCTACGACGCCAACGACGAGGCCCAGTTCGCCGAACTCTATACCCTGGGCGAGCTGACCAAGCGCGCCTGGGAGCAGGACGTCCAGGTGATGATCGAAGGCCCCGGCCACGTGCCGATGCACAAGATCAAGGAGAACATGGAAAAGCAGCTCGAGTCGTGCGGCGAAGCGCCGTTCTACACGCTCGGGCCGCTGACCACCGACATCGCGCCGGGCTATGACCACATCACCAGCGGCATCGGCGCCGCGCAGATCGGCTGGTACGGCACGGCGATGCTCTGCTACGTCACGCCCAAGGAGCACCTGGGCCTGCCCGACCGCGACGACGTCAAGGTCGGCGTCGTCACCTACAAGCTGGCCGCCCACGCGGCGGATCTCGCCAAGGGGCATCCCGCCGCGCAGGTCCGCGACGACGCGCTGAGCAAGGCCCGCTTCGAATTCCGCTGGCGCGACCAGTTCAACCTGTCGCTCGATCCCGACACGGCCGAGAAGTATCACGACCAGACCCTGCCGGCCGAAGGCGCCAAGTCGGCGCACTTCTGCTCGATGTGCGGGCCGAAGTTCTGTTCGATGAAGATCAGCCAGGAAGTGCGCGAATTCGCCAAGCTGCAGAACCAGCCCTCCGACGGCTTCGTCGCCGCCGAGGAGGCCGAGGCGGGCATGGCGCAGATGAGCAAGGTCTACGACGAAACCGGCCGCGAGCTCTACATGGGCGCGGGCGATCGCGAGCACGATTGAGGAAAAGGGGAAGTGCGGGGGCTATTGTCCCCGCACACCCGACACTTGGAATTCCGATGCGCTCGTTCGCTATCCTCCCGCTGCTTCTCCTCGCCGCCTGCAACGGCCACAGCGGCTCGCATGACGCTACCAGCGGGGCCGACGGGGCGAAGCCGACCAACTATACCGGCGTCGGTGCCGACGAGACCTTGCGCTTCACCGGCACCGAACCGTTCTGGGGCGGCAGCGTCACGGGTACGGCGCTGACCTACGAGACGCCCGAGCAGCCCAAGGGCATCGCGGTCACGGTCCATCGCTTCGCCGGCAACAACGGCCTCGCCTTCTCGGGCGCGGTGGCGGGCAAGCCCTTCGACATGGCCGTGACCGAAAGCGCCTGCAGCGACGGCATGTCCGATCGCACCTATCCGCTGTCGGTCACGCTCCAGCTCGGCACCGAGACGCGCCAGGGCTGCGCCTGGACCGACAAGCGCAAGTTCACCGGGCCAGCGAAGCCGTAGTTCCGAGATCGCCCGTTACCAAACCTCAACGCTTGCGCACGAACTCCGCGCGCAGGACGAGGCCCTTGATTCCGTCGAACTTGCAGTCGATCTCCTGCGCGTCGCCGGTCAGACGGATCGACTTGATCACGGTGCCCTGCTTGAGGGTCCGCCCCGCGCCTTTGACCTCGAGATCCTTGATCAGGGTCACCTGGTCGCCGTCGGCGAGCAGATTGCCCACGGCATCGCGCACCTCGACCCTGTCGGCGGCTGCGCGCTTGGTGGCGAGTTCGGAGGCCGGCATCCATTCGCCGCTGTCCTCGTCGAACACGTAGTCTTCGTCGTCGCCGGCCATCGTCGTGTCTCCTGTGCGCCGCGGCATTGACAGCCGCGCGTCGCTTTGGCCAGCCTGCCGGAATGAAACACTTCCTGCTGACCTACCACCTCGCCCCCGACTACCTCGAGCGCCGGCCCACGTTCCGCGCCGAGCATCTGGCCCTGGCGCAGGAAGCCGTCGCGCGTGGCGAACTCCTGCTCGGCGGCGCGCTCGACCCCGCGGATCGCGCGGTCCTGCTGTTTGCCGGAGAGGACAGCATTGCGGCCGAACGCTTTGCAGCGAGCGATCCCTACGTGATCGAGGGCCTGGTCGAACGGTGGGAGGTGCGGGCCTGGACGACGGTGGTGGGAGCCGGGGCGTCGGTTTCCCTCTAGGGCGCTGCCCACATCACGCGGCTGCTCTCATGCCATGATCGTGCGTCACCAGACGGGACAGCGACAACCCGTCGCGTTCGACGTCCCGCTTCCAGGCGCGTTCGTGGAAGAAGAACACCACCGCGTTGACCAGTGGTTCGACGAGGGCGATGCCGCTGGCCAGCGCGAGCGAGCCGGTGAAGGCATAGGCCACGCCGAAGCCGACCATAAGGTGGAGCGAGAGAAAGCTGGCGGTCTTGGTCAGGTCGCGGGTCATGGCTGTGTCCTGTCGGCGATGTCTTGCTGGCCTGATGTATTGCGAGCGATTCGCAAGTTCCAGTGAGGCCTGCTGCTGACAGTGATCGGCCAGAGCGATCGTGGGTGACGATCGTCGAGTTCCGGTCACGCTCGCTTGAGACCTCGTGAACCGCGGAATTCCGGGGCAGACAGCCCCGCGCGGCTCGGCTAGGGCGCCGGCGATGCTGCACGATCCCTGGTTCATTCTCGCCGCCGTCGTTTCCGTCACGTTGGTGGGGCTGGCCAAGGGCGGTTTCGCCGGGCTCGGCGCTTTGGGTACGCCGGTCATGGCGTTGGCGATCTCGCCGGTCGCCGCGGCGGGGATCTTGCTGCCGATCCTGATCGTCCAGGACGTCGTCTCGGTCTGGTCGTTCCGCCATGCGTGGGACCGCTGGATCGTCGCCTGGATGCTGCCTGGCGCCTTTGTCGGCGTGGCGATCGGCTGGGGCTTTGCCGAAGTGCTGCCGGTTTCTGCCGTGCTGACCGCGCTCGGCGCAATCACCCTGGTGTTCGGCGCCTGGCGGCTGTGGGTCGAGCGTGGCGGACGCGACGTGGCGGCGACCAATTCACCGGGCTGGGTCGGCTCGCTGTTCGGAGTGGCGATGGGCTTCACCAGCCAGGTTGCCCATGCCGGGGCGCCGCCGTTCCAGATCTGGGTCGGCCCGCGCCGGCTGCCGCATCTGACCTATGTAGGCACCAGTTCGGTGGCTTTTGCCGTGCTCAATTGGGTCAAGGTGCCCGCCTATATCGCGCTTGGCGAGTTCACCACCGAGAACCTGACGGCCTCGGCGATGTTGGTGCCCGTGGCGATCGCCTCGACGCTGGGCGGAGTCTGGCTCGTGCGACGGATCGACCCGGCGCGGTTCTACGGGCTGATGTACGTGTTGATGGTGCTGCTCGGCGGCAAGTTGCTGTGGGACGGCCTGGCGGCGCTGGTCTGATGGAAAGGGCGGGGACCGAGGTCGCCCGCCCACCCATTTCGTCTGACCGGATGCCCTAGCGCATCGCTACGGCTTGGACGCTGCGCTTCACGTCGCGCAAGGCGAGGTCGATGGGCGTGCCGTTGTAGGTGCCGTGAACGCGCGTCTCGCCGACCACGAGGCGGAACGACTTGCCGGCATCGTCCTTGCCGGTGATGACGGTTCGGCCGTTCACCATTGCGGTCGTGTAGTTGTAGCTGACGCCGTCACGCGCGAAGGCGACTTCGTCGGCATGGGCTGCGGCGGGCAGCAGGACCACGCCGGTTGCGAGTGCGAAGAGCTTCGCGGTCTTGAGATTGAGGAACATGGCATACATCCTGTGTTGGAGAGGATAATGCCTCGGGCATCCGTATGTTGTGCGGTTAGAATGGCATTGTTGCGTTGCAGCGCAATTGTATTGTGCGACGCAGCAATTGCGCTTTTCGCAAGCGCATGGCCCAGGGAATGTGTAGAATAGCGCGCGACTGAAGACCGGTGGAGGCGATGACCGAAGAGCAACCCGTCCTGCTTTCGGGCGGCAATCCGCAGATCGCCAAAGGCGAGGGCGACGCCGTGGTCCAGCGCTACATTGCGGCCATGCCCGGCTGGAAGCGTGAACTCGGCGTGGCGCTCGACGCCCTCATCGCGCGCGAGGTGCCCGGCGTGTGCAAGGCGGTGAAATGGAACTCGCCGTTCTATGGCGCACCCGATGCCGAGGGCTGGTTCCTGTCCTATCACTGCTTTGCGAAGTACGTGAAGGTCACCTTCTTCCGTGGGACCTCGCTCGACCCGGTCCCTGCGGGCAAGTCGAAGCATGCCGAAGTCCGCTATCTCGACATTCGCGAGGGCGAATTCGACGCGGCGCGCTTCGCCGACTGGGTCCGCCAGGCGAGCGTCCTGCCGGGCGAGAAGCTATGAGCGACAGCGCGAGCCAGGATCCGCTGCTGCTGCGCCGCCTGCTGCGCGCCAGGGACAGGATGGACGCGCTTTCGCACGAGGACTGGCCGGTGTCGCGACTCGCTGCGGTCAGCGGCGTGTCCGAGGCGCATTTCGCGCGCTCGTTCCGCCAGGCCTTCGGCGTGCCGCCGCACCGCTATCTGCTGACGCGGCGGATCGAGCGCGCGAAGGCGCTGCTGCGCGACAGCGACCTGGCAGTGACCGCGATAGCCTTCGAGACCGGCTGGAACAGCCTTGGCACCTTCGGCCGGACCTTCCGCGACGTCACCGGCGAGAGCCCGGGCGAATTCCGCGCGCGCGAGCAGGCGATCGCACAGCCGCTCGACCGGGTACCCGCCTGCTATCTTTCGGCCGCGCATCGGCCCGACCTCACAATCGCAGTTTCGGAGAAGCGCCGGCTCGAAACCGACGATAGAGGCGCCGGGACACAAACGATGGAGGTCCCATGAGCGAAGCAATCCAGGTTATCGGTCTCTACGTGCGGGATCAGGACGAGGCGCACGATTTCTACGTCGGCAAGCTGGGCTTCGCGGTCCACACCGACCAGCGCAACGGCGACTATCGCTGGCTGACCGTCGAGCACCCGCATCAGCCCGGTTTCCAACTCGGCCTGTTCCGTCCGCAGGCGCCGATGCACGATCCGGCGACCGTGCAGGCACTGAACGAGCTCGTCGCCAAGGGAGCCATGCCGCCATTGGTCCTGGCGGTCGACGATTGCCAGGCGACCTACGAACGGCTCAGCGCGACGGGCGTGGAATTCACCCAGGAACCGATCGCGCGTTATGGCAACGTCGATGCCAATTTCCGCGATCCCTCGGGCAACGGCTGGAAGATCATCGAGGCAGGGGCATGAGCCCGGAAATGAGCGAAGACACACCAGCGGCACGGATCGACGCGAAGCTCGCTGGGCTTGGTGACTGGCGCGGTGAGGCCTTGTCGCGCATGCGCGCGCTGATCCACGAGGCCGATCCCGAAGTGGTCGAGGCGGTCAAATGGGTGAAGCCCTCGAATCCCTCGGGCGTGCCGACCTGGGAGCACGCGGGCATCGTCTGCACGGGCGAGGTCTACAAGGCCTACGTCAAGCTGACCTTCGCGCAGGGCGCCGCGCTCGACGATCCGCAAGGCCTGTTCAACGCTGGCCTGGGCGGCGGCACACGCCGCGCGATCGACATTCGCGAAGGCGATACGGTCGACCCCGATGCCTTCAAGGCACTGGTGCGCGAGGCCGTGGCGCTCAACGCGGGCAAGGCAAGGAAGCCCAAGCGCGGCTAGCCGATAGTCGCAGATTCGGCCTCGGGCTCGACCGCAGCGGGTTGCGGTTCGGCCTGCGCGCCTTCAGTCGCGGCCCGGGCGGCGTTGCGCGCCTCGGCCGCCTCGTCGAGCGGGGTGGTGGCGGGACGGATTACCAGCGCGACGGGTTCGGGCGCTTCGGCAATCGGTTCGGGCTCGGGCACCCGGGCGGTGACGGTCCCGTATTCGATCGGGGGCCGCTTCCAACTCGGCGTGCGGTCGGCATACGTATTGCTGGTGACGTAAGTCGGGGCGAAGACCGGGATGTCGGGGGCTTGGCGTTCGGTGAAGATCGGATCGGGCTTGGCCTGCCGCCACGATGGTTCGGGCAGCGGTACCATCTCGGGATCGGCGGCGAAGCCCATGACCATGCCAAGCAGCGGACCGCCGGCGAGTACGGACAGGATCAATCTGCGAGCGTGCATGATACGACTCCGAACGCTCCCGCCGCCAAAGGAACGCGGGGCCAAGGCCAGGGGTTCCGGCTTTCCTAGCGGTGTCGATCCCGCCTAGGGTGCGGTCGGTCGAAGGAGACACGAATGGCGCAGGGCAAAATCCACGTGGGTGTCGGCGGCTGGACCTACGAGCCGTGGCGGGGTGGGGCTTTCTATCCCGACAAATGGCCCCAGGCGAAGGAGCTCGATTATGCCGGCCAGCACCTGACCGGGATCGAGATCAATGGCACCTTCTACGGCCGCCAGAAGCCCGCGAGCTTCATCAAGTGGCGCGAAGCCGTGCCCGAAGGCTTCGTCTTCACCGCCAAGGCCAATCGCTTCTGCACCAATCGCAAGATCCTGGCCGAGGCCGGTGAGAGCATCGCCAAGTTCGCCGAGCAGGGCATCACCGAACTCGGCGCCAAGCTCGGACCGATTCTCTGGCAGCTCGCCGCGACCAAGAAGTTCGAGGCCGAGGACATCGCGGCCTTCCTCCAACTGCTGCCCGCCGAGCAGGACGGGCTCAAGCTGCGCCACGCGATCGAGCCGCGGCACGAGAGCTTCGACGATCCCGCCTTCTTCGCGCTGTGCCGCGAGGCGGGGGGCGCCGTGGTCTATGCCGAGGCCGAGAAATTCCCGCGCTTTGCGCAGCAGACCGCGGATTTTACCTATGCGCGCATCCAATGCGCAGTGGAGGAGGAACCACTCGGCTACAGCGATGCCGAGCTCGATCGGCTGGCCGATCTTGCACGCGGCTGGGCCAAGGGCGGGCGCGAAGTTTTCCTGTTCTTCATTTCCGGTGCGAAAGTGAGGAACCCCGCAGCGGCGCAGGCATTGATCGCGCGGCTTGCGTCCTAGCGGCGGCGGCCGCATAGCGGGGAATGGACGAAAGGACCTTGCGCCATATGAAGATGCTCGGCGGTGACCTCGTGGCTCTGTGGGGTGAGGCGGCCTCGGTCATCTGGCTGCGTACGCAGCGTATCGCGCAGGGTGGGCCCGAGGCCATGGCCGAGGCAGGGCTGATGGTCAGCGAGAAGATCGCCGCACAGCAGGATCTGCTCGGCAAGCTCGCCACGGGCAAGCTCGGCAAGACGCCGATCGCGATCGCGGCCAACAGCACGCGCTACATGCTAGAGGGCGTGCGCGCCAATCGCCGGCGGTTGTCGCGCGGCTGAGGCCGGCTATCGCGCGAAAATACATCGAGAACCGAGCAGTCGACTGCGCCGGAGGTCTGCCCAAGCGCTTGGCGGACGGATAGCATCGGGCGTCAGGGCAGCGGAGGGCATCGATGCGGAAGAGATTGTTGTGGGTGCTGTTGGCCATCGCGGCGGCACCAGCCGCGGCTCGCGCCGAATGGCTCGAGGCGTCGTCCGCACATTTCGTCGTCTATGCTGACGACAGCGAACGCGATATCCGCACCTTCTCGCAGCAGCTTGAACGATATCATTCGGCCATGGCGCTTCTTACGGGCGCGCGCGACGCGCCGCCGCCGAGCCCGTCGAATCGCGTCACCGTCTTCGTCGTGTCGAATCAGGCGCAGGTGCGCAAGCTCTATGGCGAGGGCAGCCGCTACGTCGGCGGGTTCTACATGCCGCGCGCTGGCGCTTCGGCCGCGATCGTGCCGCGCGTTGCCACGGGCACGGCCAAGCCCGCGCCCTCTATGCTGGTGCTGCTCCACGAATATGCGCATCACTTCATGATCTCGACGAGCGCCTTCCCCATGCCGCGCTGGTATTCGGAAGGCGGCGCCGAATTCTTCGCCTCGGCGGGTTTCCCTTCCGACGGTGCCGTCGAGATCGGCCGTCCGGCGATGCATCGCGCCGCCGAACTGCTGCTGCCCGGCTTCGCGCGCGACGTGCCCGTGGCCGAACTGCTCGATCCCGCCGCCCGCCGCCGCGATCGCACCGGCTACGATGCGTTTTACGGGAAGAGCTGGGCGCTGTTCCACTATCTGACCTTCGACAAGGCGCGCGACGGCCAGATGCTGCGCTATCTTCAGGGAATGCAGCAGGGCAAGAGCTCGCGCGAAGCCGGGCTCGCGGCTTTCGGAGACTTCGATCAGCTCGAACGCGATCTCAACAGCTATCTCCACAAGTCGCGCACCATGATGTTCAACCTGAAGCCCGATATGATAGCGATCGGCCCCGTCGAAGTCCGCCGTTTGACTGCGGGGGAGGCTGCGATGATGGCGGTTCGCGTGCAATCGCATCGCGGCGTCACCGCGGAAAAGGCCAGGGCCCTGTTGCCTGAGGCCCGTGCGGTCGCGCTACGCTTTCCCGAGGATCCCGCGGTTTTGGCATCACTGGCCGAAGCCGAGCACGATGCCGGCAACGATGCCGAGGCGATCGTCGCAGCCGACGCGGCGATCGCGCGCAATCCCGCTCTGGCCAGCGCGCATGTGCAGAAGGGAATGTCGCTGTTCCGCCAGGCGGCCACGGCGACCGATCGCACGGCAGCCTATTCGAAGGCTCGCGTTGCGTTCGCCGTGCTCAACAGGCGCGAGCCCGATCATCCGCTGCCGCTGATCTATTACTATCGCAGCTTCGTCGAGCAGGGGCTTGCACCCCCGGATCTGGCGCTGCACGGATTGGCCCGCGCGGTCGAGATGGCGCCCTTCGACCTCGGCCTACGCATGACCTTGGGAATGGCGCTCATCCGTCGCCACGAGGGCGAAACGGCGAAACGCGCCATCGCCCCGGTCGCCTACAATCCGCACGGTGGACGCCTCGCGGCGATCGCGCAGACGGTGATGGCGAGGCTCGACAGCGATCCCAAGTGGGACGGAAGCGGTATCGAAACCGTGAACACCGGTGATGACGAGGAATAATCCGCGTCAGCGCGGCCGCGTGCGCCGGGCAAAATGCAACACGATCGCGACGACCGCGAGCACGATCAGCAGGTGGATCATTGCCCCGGTGATCTTGAGTGCAAGCGCGCCGAGCAGCCAGAGGATGACGAGAACAAGGGCGATGGCTCCCCACATGGGCGAAACTCCTCTTCGGGCGCCGGGAAAGCGCGATTTGTAAAAGAAACGTGCCGATGCGCCGGCTGTTCCGGGAACGCCTTGCGACTCACCATCAATCAGAACATAATGGGAACGAAGGGCCGCGTTTGCGGCGTCGTTACGAGTTGCATGATGTTGAATGGTAATTCCCTGCATGTGATGGCCAAGCCGTCATCGGTGCCGTGTGGCCAGATGGCTCGGCTTCCCTGGATGTCGAAGCGACGACCTCGCGAGGTTCTGCATTGGACGGTGCTGCCCGAAGCGCCCGAGGACCAGGCGTGGCCGATCGAGACAATTCTGCATGTGCTCGCGGCCCTCGATGCGGCGCCTTTCACTTTGGTGTTCGATCGTGCCAAGGGCCAGCGTGGCGGCACCGCGGAAATCGTCTGCCGGCGGACGCCCCGGCTTGCGGGTCTGCTCGTTCGGACGCTTCTCGCGGATTTCGCGAGGGCCGGGCTCGAACGCAAGCGCAAGGCCCGGCCGCACGTCACGCTCGACTACGCCTGGCAGGGTGAGGACTTCGACACGCCGATAGAGCCGATTGTCTGGGAAGTGGATCGGCTGCTGCTGATCGAGAGTGTCACGGGCAAGAGCCAGCATGTTGGGCATGGTGAATGGCCGCTGGTTCCGCGACAGGGCACGCTGTTTCCGTTGCGATCATGCGACCGCGAAGCCGCTGGACTGGTGATGGGGCTCTGAGTCTAGGCCTTCCCGGTCTTGTCGAAGAGCTTTCGCAGCTCATCCTTGGCGCTTTCGAGCACACGCTTCTGACCGGGATCGAGGTCCGTGCCGGCGCGGTTGATGTAGAAGGTCAGCATCGACATTGCCGACCGGAACGGGGTTGCCCGGCGACGATGGCTTGCCTCGGCAGACTGCTTCAACGAAGCGGCGATCGCCTTGGGGTCGGTTCGCGTGAAGACGTCGCGATCGATGTCGAGCGCGTTCGAATGCCGGGTCACGTCCTGCGACCATTTGCTGGTGGCCATTGGCCTCTCCTGGTGTCGCCCTCGATACGAACTTGCGGATCACCTCGCGCAAACGCACGCGAGGGTACAAGCGTTCCGCGCGGGGCTGGCGTTAAGCGGCGTGGCCTGCCAAGTGCCGGGGCCATGACCGATACGCGCTCCGACCGAATGGACCTGTTCACCGGCGATCACACGGGTCTGGCAGTGCCCGCCCATGCCGAGGCGCTGCGCACCGCGGGCGCCGAATTCCTGACCCGGGCCTTTCGTGCCTTCGGAGCGATCGGCGACGACAATGCGGTGACGCGCGTGGTCGAATTCGTGCCTTGCGGGGGAGGCAGCACCGGCGACAAGCTGTTCCTGACGATCGAATATGCGCAGCCCGAGCCGGGGCTCGATACGCGGCTCTTCGTCAAGTTCTCGCGCGATTTCGCCGACGAGCGGCGCGATCGGCAGCGCTGGGAAATGCAGTCCGAAGTGCCCTTCGAGATGCTGACGCGCCGGCCCGGCTTTCCGATCCGCGTGCCGCGCGCCTATTTCGCCGACTATCACGGCGAGACCGGCACGGGTCTGATCGTCACCGAGCGCGTGGCCTATGGCGAAGGCACGATCGAGCCGCACCGGCGCAAGTGCCTCGATCACCTGACGATGGACGATCCGCTGCCCTATTACCGCGAGGTCGTCACCGCGCTCGCGCGGCTCTGCGCGGCGCACAAGGCGGGGCGGCTCGCCCCCGATATCGACGCAGTGTTTCCCTTCGATCCGGTCAGCGGCTCGGCGGATTCCATCCGCTATGACGCTGCCGGGCTCCAGGCCGAGCTCGACCGCGCTTTCGCTTTCGCCGAACGTGCGTCGCAGCTACTGCCGCCCGAAGTCCGCAGCCCCGAATTCCATGCGCAGATCGCGCGCGACGCACACCGCATCCGCGAGCACGAGGCCGCGCTCCAGCGCTACCTGACGGGCAACCGCGATCTCATTGCGCTGTGCCACTGGAACGCGCACATCGACAATTGCTTCTTCTGGCGCGACGCGGCCGGCGATCTTCATACGGGGCTGATCGACTGGGGCCGCGTCGGCCAGATCACGTTCGGCTCGATCCTCTGGGGCGGGCTCAGCGCCGCGCACCACGACATCTGGGATCATCACATCGACGAACTGCTCGCGCTGTTCGCCAGCGAGTACCACGCCCACGGCGGCCCGCGGGTGACCAAGGACGAGGTCGAGTTCCACCTGACCTTGCACATGGCGACGATGGGCGTGGCGCGCGTGCTGGCCTTCCCCGAAGTGATCCTGTTCCGCCTGCCCGAATGCGTCGAGGCCGAAGGCCCGCAGGACGCGATGTTCCTGCCGGTCGACCCCGCACGCAACTCGCTGCACATCTATACGGTGTTCTTGAAATTCTGGCGCCGCCAGGACTTCGGCGCCGCGCTTGATCGATTGCTTGCGCGGGCTTAGCGCACCGGCGCCCAGCCCTCGGGCGCGAGTTCGAAGCCGGCGAAGTCGAAGCCCGGCGAAACCACGCAGCTGACCAGCACCCAGCCGTCGACGGGCTCGGCGGCTTGCCAATGGCCGGGCGGGACGAGCGCCTGCGGTTCCTCGCCCGCGAGCACCTCGCCGCCGAGCGTGATCTTTCGCACCGGACCTTTATCTTCGGGCGCCAGCGACAGCGTCAGCGGCCCGCCGGCGTGCCAGAGCCATATCTCGGCAGCATCGACCCGGTGCCAGTGCGAGCGTTCGCCGACTTCGAGCAGGAAATGGATCGCGGTCGCGCTCGCGCGCTCGCCCGGCGCAGCCTCGGCGCGCCAGGTTTCGCGGTACCAGCCGCCCTCGGGATGGGGCTCGAGCCCCAGTTTCACGATGATCGCTGCCGCGCTGCCTTCCATGCGGCCATAGTGGCAGATGCATATGAAAATGCCATGGCCAGGCCGGCGACGATCTGGCCCGACTGCGACGGTTCGTCCGAATCGGTCAATTGCCAGGTGGGCACCCGCTTCTAGACTGCCCGCAAAATCGGGAGAGCAACTCATGACGTCCACAGACCAATCGCCCTTCGCGGGCGCCAACGCGCTGATCTTCGGCGGCGCCAAGGGTATCGGCCGCTGCGTCGCGCTCGAATGGGCACGGCGTGGCGCGAGGCTGGCCGTGGCCGACATCGATGAGGATGCGGCCAAGGCGACCGCGGCGGAGATCGCGGCCGCTGGCGGCGAGGCCGTGGGTCTGGCGGCAAACGTCATGTCGGAGGAATCGATCGCCGCGGCCATCGCCGCCGCCGAAGCCGCGCTGGGAGAGATCGACATCCTGATGAACAATGTCGGCGGCATTCTCAACGGCCATCCCGAGGACGTCCCGATGCGCGAGTGGCAGCGGATCATGGAGCTCAATTACCTGGGCTCGGCCCGCGCGACGACGCAGATGCTGCCCAAGTTTCTCGCGCGGGGCCGCGGCTACCTGGTCAACACTGCCTCGTTCGCCGGGTTCTATCCCTACGCCGCGAGCCGCATTCCCTATGCGGCCTCGAAGGCGGCGGTGATCGCGATGACCGAATCGCTGGCGCTCTATTGCGAGCCGCTGGGCGTGCGCGTCGCCTGCCTGATCCCGGGGCCGGTCGCGACGGGGGTGATGGATACGATGACTTCGTGGACCGAAAACTGCCCCATGCGCGGTCCGGGCAAGGAGACGACCCTGATGCTGCCTGAGGCCGTGGCCACGGTGCTGGCCGACGGTATGCGTGACGGGCGCATCCTGATCCCCTCGGACGACGTCGCCTTCGACGTGGTCAAGCGTTGGGCGGAATCGCCCGACGATTTCATCCGCGCCAAGATCGCCGAGTTCGAGAGCGGCGACCGCGGCAATCCGATCGTGCCCGAGGCGATCCTCGCGGCGATGGGAGCGAAGAAGTGACTGCCAACCGTCTGGGCATGGAAATGCTGACAGTGCTCAGCATGCCGCCGGCCGACTACGTGCGGCTGGCGGGCAAGCTCGGCTGCGCCTCCGTCTCGATGGGGCTCTCGGGTCTGCCGCTCGAACGCTACGGCATCACCGACGCGCTCTATCCGGCGTGGTCGCTGCGCGACGATCCGGCGCTGCGCCGCGAGACGATGGCGGCCTTGCGCGATACCGGCGTCAGGATCGGCCTGGCCGAAGGTTTCGGCGCTACTGCGGCCGAGGATGTCAGCCGCTTCGCCGGCGACCTCGACCTCTTCGCCGAACTCGGGGCGCAGCGTCTCAACGCTATCTGCCTGGAAGACGACATGGCCATGGCCACCGATCAGCTCGCCAGGCTGGCCGAAATGGCGGCGGCGCGCGGAATGGCCTTCACCATCGAGTTCTTCCCCTGCGAGGGGATCAACTCGTTCGAGCGCACGCTCTCGGTCATCGACGGCATCGGCCGCGACCGAGCCAAGGTGCTGCTCGACACGATGCACTTCTTCCGCACCGGCGGGACGCTCGAGAAGCTGCAGGCGGCGGGCACCGATGTGGTCGGCTACGTCCAACTCGCCGATGCGCCGAACACGCCGCCCGACGCGGACTATTTCCGCGACGCCATGTTCGCGCGGCTGGTGCCGGGCGCGGGCGAACTGCCGCTGCGCGAACTGATCGCGGCGCTGCCCGCGGACCTGCCGATCAGTGTCGAAGTGCCGCGGCTCGACGACCTGCGCGCCGAAGGTCCGCGCGCCTATGCCGAGCGCGTGATCGCGGCGGCGCGAGAGCTCGGCGCCTAGGAAACCTCGACACCCTTCCAGAAGGCCAAGCGGCCGCGGATGTTATCCGCCTTGGGCTTGGTCTCGGGATAGTACCAGGCCGCGTCCTTGTTGGTCTGGCCGTCCACCTCGATCGAGTAATAGGAGGCCAGGCCCTTCCACGGGCAGGTCGTATGCGTATCGCTCGGACGCAGCAGGCTCTGATCGACGGCCTCGGGCGGGAAGTAGTGATTGCCTTCGACGACCACCGTCTCGTCGCTCCGCGCGATCACCGCGCCGTTCCAACGTGCCTCGACCATCGGCGAATCCTCCTCGCGCCTATCGCGCGGCCTGCAATACCATCTCCGCGCCCTTTTCGGCGATCATCATCGTCGGGGCATTGGTGTTGCCCGAGGTGATCCGCGGCATGACCGAGGCGTCGATCACGCGCAGGCCGTCGACACCCTTCACGCGCAGTTCGGCATCCACCACCGTGCCCATCGCCGCGGTGCCGACCGGGTGGAAGATCGTCGTGCCGATCGCGCCGGCGGCGCGCTGGAGATCTTCCTCGCTGTCGTGATCCCGGCCGGGGCGGATCTCGTCGGGGTGATAGCGTGCCATGGCCGGCTGCGCAGCGATCTCGCGGGTGATACGGATCGCCTGGGCGGCGACGTGGCGGTCTTCCTCGGTGGCGAGATAGTTGGGGCGGATGCTCGGGCTCGCCGTGGGATCGGCGCTGTTGATCGCGGTGCGGCCGCGGCTCTCGGGGCGCAGGTTGCAGACCGAGGCGGTGAAGGCGGGGAAGGGATCGAGCCCGCCGCCGAAGGCTTCGAGGCTCAATGGCTGGACGTGGTATTCGAGATTGGCCGTGGCATAGCGGTCGTGGCTTTTCACGAACATGCCGAGCTGGCTCGGCGCCATGGCCATCGGCCCCGAACGCCGCAGCAGGTATTCGAGCCCGATCAAGCCTTTGCCGAAGAGGTTTGCGGCACGCTGGTTGAGCGTCGAGACACCCGATACGCGATAGGCGCAGCGCAGTTGCAGGTGATCCTGAAGGTTGCCACCGACCTCGGGCAGATCGCGCAAGGGTGCGATGCCGAGGTCGCAGAGGCGATGCGCGTCGCCGATCCCCGAGCGTTCGAGCACGGCCGGCGAACCGATCGCACCCGCCGCCAGGATCACTTCGCCGTCTGCGCGCGCGACGTGGTCCCGGTCGCCCAGCCGATAGGCGACGCCGACCGCGCGGCCGTCCTCGAACAGCACCCTGTCGACCAGCGCGCCGGTCACGACCTTGAGGTTGGCGCGGCTGCGTACGGGCTTGAGGAAAGCGTCCGAGGCGCTCCAGCGCCAGCCCTTGCGCTGGGTCACCTGGAAGAACGAGGAGCCTTCGTTGTCGCCGCGATTGAAGTCCTCGATCGCCGGCAGGCCCCATTCCTCGGCCGCGCGCTGGAAGGCTTCGAGGATGTCCCAGCGCAGCCGCTGCTTCTCGACGCG
>SECS01000223.1 GCA_004211435.1 Novosphingobium sp.
GGAGGATCAGGTTCCAGGCATAGAACACGGCCGAAAGCAGCACGGCCAGAATGCCGGGTCCAGCCTCGCCGAATCCGCCGCCCTCGCCGAAGCGCGCGGCCGCGATGACCGCCACCCCGGCAAGGCCGAGCAGCGAGGCGAGGATCGCGCGCGAGCGGATCGTCTCGCCGAGCAGGACCGCGGCGAGATAGAGCGCGACCAGCGGCGAGATGAACGACAGCGCCATACCCTCGGCCATCGGCAGCCGCACGAGGCCCCAGAAGAACAGCAGCGCCATCGCCGCGACCACCGCCGAGCGCAGCGCGTGGACCCTGAGCACCGCGACGGCCGGCCAGCGGCCCTTGGCGAGCAGCCAGACCGGGATCATCAGCGAGGTGCCAATCCCCGCGCGGAACAGCAGCGCGTTGTAGACGCCGGCCTCGATCGAAGCGCTCTTCATCAGCGCATCCATCGTGCTGAAGGTCGCGATGCCCGCGGTGACCGACAGGAACGGCATCAGGCTGGGCGCGCGCGTCATGGCGCGTCGCTTAGAGCATCATTGCGGCGGGTTGAAACCCCGCGGGCGAATCAATTGCTCTTGGGTACCGAGAACGAGCCCGAGACGCGACCGCCGCGGCTGGTCGTGCCGCCGACCGCCGAGGACGAGCCGCCGGCGCGGCCGTCGACGCTCGACACGCCGCTGTTGAGGTCCATCACCAGCCGGCCGCCGTTGAGCGTATCGGAACCCCGACGCAGCGCGACATTGCCCGCCATGGTGATGATCCGGCGGTTGAAGTCGTAGACCGCGACGTCGCCGCGGGCGCTCTCGCTGCCCCGCGTCACGGTGACGCCGCCGGTGGCGTCGAGCCGCTGGATCTTGAGCGAATCGGTGTCGGTATAGGCGACCGTGGAGCGCGAGGCGCGCACGCGCAGGTCACCCTGGGTGATGTCGACATTGCCCGAGAGCACGACGCGCTTGGCCTTGTCCTGCAGCTCGATGCGATCGGCCGCATAGTTGACCGGCGCATTGCTGTTGTGCCCGGTGATACCCTGGGCGCCGATCTGCTGCAGCCCGACCAGCGCCGCGCCACTGACGAGGAAGGTGCCGAGCGCGATGCGGAGAGACGAGCCGAAACGCGACATCACTTGGGCATCCTCATCTTGCCGGGAACCATGTTCAACCGGGCATTGCCTTCGAGCGTCACCGTGCGCGCGCCGAGATCGCCGACTATCTTGTCCGCCGCGAAAGTGCCAGCCGGAACCAGCCCGCGACCAGTTCGGCCGGACCGTCGGTCAGCTGCAGCCGTGCGACCAGGTCGGTCATCTCGAGCTCGCGCGAAGTGGCCGAGGGCTGGATCGCGCTGCCGGCGGTGAGCTGGAACGGCCGGCCCTGGTTGTCCTCGCCGCGGTACATCGCCTTGTCGACGTGGACGCGCTCGGGGGTGACCGCCACCTTGTTGCGGTCGAGCAGGAAGCTGATCTCGCCACGCGGGCTCAGCGGCACCAGGATCATCACCGCGGCGACCACGCCGATGCCGGCGGGCAGCGCGCGCGCGAGGAACTTCACCAGCCGATCGTGCGACCCGCCGGGCAGCGCGAAGTGGTGCCGCTTGTCGCGGATGAGGTCCGCTTGCGCCGTCATTCGTGGCTGAAGATGTCGTGCTCTGGCCAGCCGGCCAGGTCGAGCCGGGCGCGTGCGGGCAGGAAGTCGAAGCAGGCCTGGGCCATTTCGGTGCGGTGTTCGCGCGCCAGCTTCTCGACGAAGATCGCGTGCATCGCGTGGAGGTAGCGCACGTCCGAGGCGGCATATTCGCGCTGCGCGTCGGACAGTTCGGCGCCACCCCAGTCGCTCGACTGCTGCTGCTTGGAGATTTCCTTGCCGAGCAGCTCGCGGACGAGGTCCTTGAGGCCGTGGCGGTCGGTATAGGTGCGGGTCAGCTTGCTGGCGATCTTGGTGCAGAAGACGGGGGCGGCGGTGACGCCGAGATAATGTTCGATGGCGGCGAGGTCGAAGCGGGCGAAGTGATAGAGCTTGAGCCGCGCCGGATCGGCGAGCACGGCCTTGAGGTTGGGCGCGGCGAAGGCGCTGCCGGGGTTGAAGCGGACGAGGTGCTCGTCGCCGTGGCCATCGGATATCTGGACGACGCAGAGGCGATCACGCGGCGTGATCAGCCCCATGGTCTCGGTGTCGACGGCGACGGGCCCCGGCGCAAGCACGCCTTCGGGGAGATCTTCTTCGTGGAAATGGACAGCCATAGGGCAAGCGGCTTAGGCCTATCTGCTCCGGAATCAAAGGGGTCTAAGGACAAAGCGATGGCAGGCGAGGCGGTTCCCGAGACGTGGCGCGCGGCGATCGAGCCGGTGCTGGCCCTGCCGGCCTCGCGCAAGCTCGGCGGTTTCCTCTCGGCCGAGGAGGCCGCGGGCAAGCGCATCTACCCGCCGCGCGGGCAGCGGCTGCGCGCGCTCGAGCTGACCCCGCTCGACCAGGTCAGGGTCGTGATCCTGGGTCAGGACCCCTACCACGGTGCCGGCCAGGCCCACGGGCTGTGCTTCTCGGTGCAGGACGGCGTGCGGGTGCCGCCGAGTCTGGTCAACATCTACAAGGAGATCGCCAGCGACCTCGGGCTGGAGCGGCCTGCACACGGCAATCTCGAGAAATGGGCGCGGCAGGGCGTGCTCCTGCTCAACAATGCGCTGACGGTCGAGGAAGGCCGCGCCGGTTCGCACCAGAACATGGGCTGGGAAGCGATCACCGATGCCGCGGTCGCCGCGGTCGCCGCGCGCGAAGAGCCGACCGTGTTCCTGCTCTGGGGCAGTCACGCGCGCAACAAGGCGGCGCGCGTGCCGGGGCTCCAGCAGGGGCCGCACCTGGTCCTGACCGCGCCGCATCCGAGCCCGCTCTCGGCGCATTCGGGCTGGTTCGGCAGCCGCCATTTCAGCCAGGCCAACGCCTTCCTGGAGCAACATGGCCGCGGGGCGATCGACTGGAGCCTCTAGCGCGCGGAAGCTTGCAGCTTCGCGGCGTACAGGACAGCGATCTCGTCCGCTCCGGTGGCGTTTCGTCTGGCGCTCGGAGCCACCGATGATAGGCTCAACGTCTGGCAGGGACAGGCGCAGGAGATCGCGATGAGAACCATGACGACACTTGCATTGGCGGCCTTGGCCCTGCTCGGGCTCGACGGCACCGCCTCGGCCCAGGACAAGCCGGCCCAACCGCGCGCTTGCGCTTTTCCGATCCAGCACGCGGCAACACCTGCCGCGCCCGCAACCTTCCAGCCGGGCCGGCAGCCAGCGATGAAGCTTCGCGCGGTCGATCTCAAGGTCAACGCCTGCTCGGTCCTGCTGGCCGCCAACGGCACGGTGTTCGAGGCGCCCGCCAGGGCCGAGGGGCCGGCGACGATCTCGCCCGCGCGCTGACGGGTACAGCTTTCGCAACCAGCCGAATGCTTGCGGTCAGAAGCCGCCGCCGCCGCGCCAATTGCCCGCGTCGCAGCGTCCGGTGAAATTGGTTGCGGCGCGGATGGCGATGCGGCCCGAGCGTCTGTCGATGTCGATGCGCGGCTTGTTGAGGCCGTTCATGCGATACTGTCCGGTGATCCGATCGGGCGTCACGACCAGATTTTCGATCGTCCACCAGCCATTGTCTCCGCCCGAATGGATCGGGGAGATCAGCTTGCCCTCCGGACGGATGCGGCCACGGCCGTGCCAGATTTCGATCTGCAGATCCGAGGCGAAGCCTTCGCGGCCCAGGGTCGTGCCGAACTGCGGTTCGAAACGGTGCGAGCGCGAGTTGTAGGCGTAGCCCGACTGATACTGCGCGGCCGGCGCGCTGCCCCCGCCAAAGCAGACGAGCGTGATCGACGGGCCATAGCGGTCGCCATAGCCCGGGTCGGCCGCGGGCGGTCGATTGTCCGGATAGGACGGCAAGGTGGTCGCGGTCTGTCGGCAGTTCGCTTCCGGAACGCTCTGGATGGCCTCGTAGCGCCCGTTCGACGTGGCGACCTGCACACACTGCCGGGCGCGCTCCTTCCACCAGAACGACCACTTCGTATCGCGCACCGTGTTGGTCGTGACGAAGACGTAACCGCGCGCTTCGAGCTGCGTTTCGCCGCCCGCCGCGCGTGCACCGACCAGATCCGAGAGCTCGGGCACCGATTGCGCGAGCGCGGGTGCCGCCAGGGACATCGCTGCCCCCACGATGGCTAGGCGACTGAAGAGCATGGCGAGGGGGACCTCCGATTTCGCGTTGCGAGCCACCTATATCGGTCGTCCGCCGCCTTCGTCCACAGGCCCAAGCCAGCAGAGCGTGCAGTTCTTCGACCTGGTACACCTGTCCCTCTGCCGAGGGACCCCCATGGGTGAGGCTAGAACCGTTGTCCGCCGTCCACCCGAATAGTCGTGCCGTTCAGAAAGTCGTTCTCGACCACCTGTTGTGCGAGCATCGCGTATTCGTCGGGATCTCCCATCCGTTTCGGGTTGAGAACTAGCGGCCCGAAGGTTTCCTGGGCTTTCTCCGTCCCCATGCGATCGTAAGCAAAGGTGAGGAATGTGCCGGGAGCGATCGCCATCGAGCGAATGCCCATGGGCGCAAGGTCCCGAGCGAGATTGAGCGCCATGGCAATGATGCCACCCTTGGCGGCTCCATAGGGAACTTGACCGGGCTGTCCCTCGAAGCCCGCAATCGACGCGGTATTGATGAT
>SECS01000224.1 GCA_004211435.1 Novosphingobium sp.
ACTGGGCCAGGAAGGTCGCCACGGACATCGATGAGCTGACCCAAGCGCTCCACGCGATCGTGAAGGATAGCTGACGGGGAACCCGCGCCGCCTTACAGCGCGGTCAGCGTGATCCGGTCGGTGCCCTGTTGACCGTTCGTCGTGGCGCTCTTCTCGAAGACCGCTTTGCGCAAGAGGCCGGTCGCGCGATCGAAATCGATGTCGGTTTGCATGCTGAGCTTCATGTCCGCGAACATTCGCCGGATCTCCGCCGGATCGGCGCGCTTTCCCGGCGGACGGAACTGCTTGACCGCGCTCGTCAGACCTTCGCCGACCGCGCGCAGGCCCTCCGGGCTGGGGGTCGACCGCCGCGTCAGATGCAGGGTCCGCCCCTCGTCGGTGCGCGTCCAGATCACCGCGGTCGCATAGTCGATCGGCTCGGCGCTGAACGGCGAGGGCGCCTGCATGATCGACTGCGCCTCGCGGCCGAGCTCGACTTCGCTGCCGAGCTCGGCGAGGACTTGCGGCCAGCCCCGCACCATGTGGTTGACCGCTTCCTCGGCCGAGAGCGCGGCGTAGCGCTTGAGGAAGTTTCGCAGGAAGCTCTCCGTGGCCGCGCGCCGGGCAGGATCGTCCTCGAGCCCGCGTGCCATCAGCGGCGACATGTCGATCAGCCCCTCGCGCAGCTTCTGCCAGTCGCGCATCCGTAGCGGCCGGCCATTGGCGTCGAGCTCCATCGCCATCGGCGCGAACATCGCCCGCGCTTCGACCGGAAAGCGGTCGATATCCTTGGCCAGGTCGTAGCTGCGGCCGCCCTGGGTCACGCGCAGCCATTGGAACCGCATGACGAAGCCGTCGCCCAGCCGCTCGAACACGACCTGCTGGTCGAACACCGCCTGCGTCTTGACGACCGGGGTGCTGCGTTCGGTGGTCAGGCGATAGAGCAGCGGCTGCCCGAGCGGCGGCGCGAAGGTCGGGACGAAGCGCGCCTCGGCCGCCACGGGCTTTGCCGCCGGCGGCTCGGCCAGGGTCGAAGCCGGCAGACCGACGGCGAGCAGCAGTGCAAGGGCGAGGCGAGTCATGTGCCTATGCTGGCACGTCGTCGTCCGATGGCAACGGAGCCGGCGGCAGATGCATCCGAAACCGCGCCATCACGCGGTGTCGGGATGCCGTCTCGGGCGATCAGCTCGCCAGCCGCAGCCCGCCGCGGTCCAGCTCGGCCGGCTTGGGCTGGTCGGGCCAGATGCCGCGCGTGTCGTAGACGAGCTTGTCGGCGCGCTCGGCCAGCGGCACGACGCGGAACACGTCGTGGTCGACCAGCGCGATCAGCACGTCGCAATCCTCGAGCGCGGTGTCGATGTCGATCAGGCTCGCGCCCGTGCCGTCGAATTCGCGCGGCAGCTCGGCCGCATAGGGCTCGACGACCTGGATGCGCTCGCCGAACTTGCGCGCCAGGGTCGCGGCGACGAGCCGCGCCGGGCTCTCGCGGAAGTCGTCGATGTTGGCCTTGAAGGCGAGGCCGAGGCAGGCGACCTTGGCCCCCGGATGCGCCGAGATCAGCGCATCGGCATGCTTGATGACGTGGTGGATCTTGCCGTCGTTGACCCCGCGCGCGGTGCGGATCAGCGGGGTCTCCTCGGGCGCGCCGTGGACGATGAACCAGGGGTCGACCGCGATGCAGTGGCCGCCGACGCCGGGGCCGGGCTGCAGGATGTTGACGCGCGGGTGGCGGTTGGCCAGCCGGATCACTTCCCAGACGTCGAGCCCCATCTTGTCGGCGACGATCGACAGCTCGTTGGCGAAGGCGATGTTGACGTCGCGATAGGCGTTCTCGACCAGCTTGGTCATCTCGGCCGAGCGCGCGTCGGTGGTCACGCAGGTGCCGCGCACGAAGCGCTTGTAGAAGGCCAGGGCCTTGCGCGCGCAGCGCGGGGTGATGCCGCCGATCGAGCGGTCGTTGTTGGTCAGCTCCTCGAGGATCTTCCCCGGCAGCACGCGCTCGGGGCAATAGGTGATCGACACGTCGGGCGTGCCCTGGCTGCGGCCGGGCACCTTGAGGTCGGGGCGCAGCTCGGCGATCAGATCGCGCAGTTCCTCGGTCGTGCCGACGGGCGAGGTCGATTCGAGGATGACGACGTCGCCGGCCTTGAGCACCGAAGCGACCGAACGGCCCGCGGCGAGCACATAGGAGATGTCGGGCGCGTGGTTCTTGTCGAAGGGCGTCGGCACGGCGATGACGAAGACGTCGGCCGGGGCGATCTGCGTCGCGGCCGAAAGCAGCCCGCGCGACACCACGCCCTGGACGAGGCCGTCGAGATCGACCTCCTCGATGTGAATCTCGCCGCGGTTGATCGTGTCGACCACGCTCTGCGTGACGTCGACGCCGAGCACCTTGCTGCCCGATCGCGCGATGATCGCCGCGGTGGGCAGGCCTATGTAGCCGAGGCCGACGACACAGACTTCAGGTTTGGCGTCCGATTTCATTACCCAGAATCTCCACGATTCGGCGCGCCGCGGTTCCGTCCCCGAAGGGATTGTGCGCGCGCGCCATGGCCTCGTAAGCGGCCTTATCGTCGAGCAGGGCTGAAATTTCCGTTACGATCCGGTCGGCGTCGGTGCCGACGAGCTTGGCCGTGCCCGCGGCCAGGCCCTCGGGCCGCTCGGTGGTCTCGCGCATGACGAGCACGGGCTTGCCCAGCGCCGGCGCCTCTTCCTGCACGCCGCCCGAATCGGTCAGCATGATCTCGGCCAGGCCGAGCAGCCGCGCGAAGTGCGGATAGTCGAGCGGCTCGATCAGCGCGACGTTGTCGAACCCGGCCAGGGCATCGTTCATCACCGCGCGCACGTTGGGGTTGGGGTGGACCGGGAAGACCAGCGCGACGTCGGGCCGCGCCGCGATCCGGCGGACGGCGTCGGCAATGGCTTCGAGCCCGCCGCCGAAATTCTCGCGGCGGTGGCTGGTGACGCCGATGATCCGCTTGCCCGCAAAGCGCGCCTCGAGCGGCGCGAGCCCCGCGGCGAGCGCGGGTTCGGCCGCGATCTTCTCGGAGACCCAGTGCAGCGCGTCGATCACCGTATTGCCCGTGACGTGGACGCGCGCCGGATCGACGTTCTCCGCATGCAGCGCCGCGGCCGAGGTCGCGGTCGGCGCGAAGTGCAGCGCGGCCATCGAACCGATGATCTTGCGGTTAATCTCCTCGGGCCACGGATGATAGATATTGCCCGACCGCAGCCCCGCCTCGACGTGGTCGACGGGCAGCTTGCGGTAATAGGCCGCGAGCGCCCCGGCCATCGCCGTCGCCGTATCGCCCTGGACGATCACGCGGTCGGGCCGGACCTCGTCCATCACCTTGCCGAGCCCGACCAGCAGGTTCGCGGTCAGCGCGTCGAGCGTCTGCCCCGGCTGCATGACATTGAGATCGTAGTCGGGGACGATCCCGGCGATGCTGAGCACCTGGTCGAGCATCTCGCGATGCTGCGCCGAGACGCAGACCACGGGCCGGAAGCGCGGATCGGCCTTGAGCGCCGCGACGACCGGGAACAGTTTGATCGCCTCGGGACGCGTGCCGAAGACGACGAGGATGGTGGCGGGGGTTGCGGCGATGCTCATGGGTGCGGGTTTAGCG
>SECS01000005.1 GCA_004211435.1 Novosphingobium sp.
GCATGGCGTCACAGACTAGCCAAGCCGGCGTCGCCGCGCCATGGGGGCCTTATGGCCTCCCCGCCCCGGATCTTCGCCCCCGCCCGCCGCCTCGCCGCGCGCCGCCGCATGCTCGCGCTCCAGGGGCAACCCGACGCGCCGCGCTACCTTATGGCCGACATGGTCGACGACGTGCTCGATCGCCTGTCGTTCCTGCGGGTCGAGCCGCGCAAGCCACTGGTGATCGGTGATTTCACCGGCATGCTCGGCGTCGGGCTCGGTCCCGGCACGGTGGAGGTCGAGCCCGCGCACGGTTTCGACGAGGAGCAGCCCTTCCCGTCGGGCGGCTACGACCTGATCGCCAGCCTCGGCACGCTCGACACGGTCAACGATCTGCCCGGCGCGCTGATCCATTTGCGCGGCGCGCTCGCGCCCGGCGGTCTGATGATCGCGAGTTTCCTGGCCGCAGGCAGCCTGCCCGTGCTGCGTGGTGCGATGCTCGCCGCCGATGGCGAGCGCCCCGCCCCGCGGATCCATCCGCAGGTCGACGTGCGCGCGGGCGGCCAATTGCTTCAGCGCACGGGCTTCGCTGATCCGGTGATCGACAGCCGCTCGCTCGACGTGCGGTTCTCGTCGCTCGAACGCCTGGTCGACGACCTGCGCGCGCAGGGGCTGTCGAACCTGCTCGACCGCGCCGGTCCGCCGCTGGGCAAGGCCGCGCTGGCCCGGGCGCGGACCGCCTTCGCCGAGGCCGGCGAAGACGGTCGCACTACGGAGCGCTTCGAGATTCTGACGCTAAGTGGCTGGAAGCGTTAGCCCAGGGCTGCCTGCGCCGCCGCCAGGCGGGCGATCGGCACGCGGTAGGGCGAGGCGCTGACGTAGTCGAGCTTCTGGGCTTCGCAGAAGGCGATCGAGGCAGGATCGCCGCCATGTTCGCCGCAGATGCCGAGCTTGATGTCAGGGCGCGTCGCGCGGCCGCGTTCGGCGGCGAGGCTGACGAGCTGGCCGACGCCCTCGATGTCGAGGCTGACGAAGGGATCACGCGGATAGATGCCCTGCTCGACGTAGGGGCTCAGGAAGCGCGCCGCATCGTCGCGAGAAACGCCCAGAGTAGTCTGTGTCAAATCATTGGTTCCGAACGAGAAGAACCGCGCCTCCTCGGCGATCTCGCCGGCCATCAGCGCGGCGCGCGGCAGTTCGATCATCGTGCCGACGAGGTATTCGAGCGTGGCGCCCTTCTCTTCGAACACCTTGGCGGCGGTGCGATCGACCAGCGCGCGCAGGATCTCGAGCTCGCGCTTGGTCGCGACCAGCGGGATCATGACCTCGGGCACCACGGCCTCGCCAGACGCGGCGGCGACGTCGCAGGCGGCCTCGAAGATCGCGCGCGCCTGCATCTCGTAGATCTCGGGGAAGGTGATGCCGAGGCGGCAGCCGCGGTGGCCGAGCATCGGGTTGAACTCATGGAGCTCGCCCGCGCGGCGCTTGAGCGTCTCGACGCCGATGCCGATCGTCTCGGACAGCTCGGCGAATTCGGCGTCGCCGTGCGGCAGGAACTCGTGCAGCGGCGGGTCGAGCAGGCGGATGGTCACGGGCAGCCCGGCCATCACCTCGAAGATCGCGCGGAAATCGGCGCGCTGCTCGGGCAGCAGCTTGTCGAGCGCGGCGCGGCGGCCGGCCTCGTCCTCGGCGAGGATCATCTGGCGCACGGCCGAGATGCGGCCCGCGTCGAAGAACATGTGCTCGGTGCGGCAGAGGCCGACGCCCTCGGCGCCGAACTGGCGCGCCATGCGGCAGTCGTTCGGCGTCTCGGCATTGGCGCGCACCTTCATGCGACGGTGCTGGTCGGCCCAGGCCATCAGGGTGCCGAAATCGCCGACGAGCTCGGGCTCGATCGTCGGTACCTGCCCGGCCATGATGTCGCCGGTGGCGCCGTCGAGCGTGATGACGTCGCCCTCCTTGAGGCTGCGCTGGCCGATCTTGAGCGTGCGGCTCGCCATGTCGATCGAGATCGACGAGGCGCCCGAGACGCAGGGACGGCCCATGCCGCGCGCCACGACAGCGGCGTGGCTGGTCATGCCGCCGCGCGCGGTCAGCACGCCCTTGGCGGCATGCATGCCGTGGATGTCCTCGGGGCTGGTCTCGACGCGGACGAGGATCACCGCCTCGCCGAGCTCGGCGCGGTGTTCGGCGGTGTCGGCGTCGAGCACGATCGCGCCCGAAGCCGCGCCCGGCGAGGCCGGCAGGCCTTTGCCCAGCACGTCGCGCG
Source organism: Novosphingobium sp. (assembly GCA_004211435.1). Lineage (GTDB taxonomy): Bacteria > Pseudomonadota > Alphaproteobacteria > Sphingomonadales > Sphingomonadaceae > Novosphingobium > Novosphingobium anseongense. Next base: position 2,249 of record SECS01000005.1, read on the forward strand.
GCGCCTGCGGGTCGAGCGTCGGGTGGAGCAGCTGGTCGAGCGCCATCGGATCGATCCGGCGCACCGCGGTGGCCTCGTCGATCAGGCCCTCGCCGACCATCTCGACCGCCATGCGCAGCGCGGCCTTGGCCGTGCGCTTGCCCGAACGCGTCTGCAGCATCCACAGCTTGCCGCGCTCGACGGTGAACTCGATGTCCTGCATGTCCTTGTAGTGGAGCTCGAGCAGGTCGAACACGCGCGCCAGCTCGCCATAGGCTTCGGGCATCGCCTCTTCCATCGACAGCGGCTTGGCATTGGCCTTCGCGCGCGCGTCCTGGGTCAGGTACTGCGGCGTGCGGATGCCGGCGACGACGTCCTCGCCCTGGGCGTTGACCAGCCATTCGCCGTAATAGGCGCGCTCGCCGGTCGCCGGGTCGCGCGTGAACGCGACACCCGTCGCCGAGGTGTCGCCCATGTTGCCGAAGACCATGGCCTGGACGTTGACCGCGGTGCCCCAGTCGCCGGGAATGTCGTTGAGGCGGCGATAGACCTTGGCGCGGTCCGAATCCCACGAATCGAACACGGCCTGGATCGCCCCCCAGAGCTGCTCGTTCACGTCCTGCGGGAACGGCCGGCCCAGTTCCTTGGCGACGATGTCCTTGTATTCGGCGACGAGCGCGCGCCAGTGATCGGCTTCCATCTCAACATCGGTGTAGAAGCCGTTGTCTTCCTTGACGGTTTCGAGCGCGTCCTCGAACAGATGATGGGCGATGCCGAGCACCACGTCCGAATACATCTGGATGAAGCGGCGATACGAATCCCAGGCGAAGCGATCGTCGCCCGAGGTCTTGGCCAGGCCCTCGACCGTGGCGTCGTTGAGCCCGAGGTTGAGCACGGTGTCCATCATGCCGGGCATCGACACGCGCGCGCCCGAGCGGACCGAGACGAGCAGCGGATCGGCGGCGTTGCCGAAGCGCTTGCCGACCGAAGCCTCGATGTGGGTCAGCGCCGTGGCGACTTCACCGCGCAGTTCGGCCGAGAAGTCGGCTCCGCTCGCGAGATAGGCGACGCATTCCTCGGTGGTGATGGTGAAGCCCGGGGGCACCGGCAGGCCGATCCCGGCCATCTCGGCGAGGTTGGCGCCCTTGCCGCCGACGATCGTCTTGTCGCGGGTGCGCGGATCGTCGTGGTTGGCACCGCCACCGAAGGTGTAGACCTGCTTGCTCATCGTCGCTTTCCTCACTGGCACTTGGGCCGATTGGCGCTTGGGGGACGCAGGTGCCGTATGACACCCCATCCTGAGGGGCAGCCTCTAAAGGCTGAAAATCTCCCGGTAATCTCTCAACTGCGATAGGGTGACGTTCTGGCCGTCACCCCTCGATCTTCGAGAAATCGGCCACGCCGTGCACCGCCTGGCGGAACCGTGCGAGCAGGTCGAGCCGCGACCGACGCTTGATCTCGTCGGCGTCGTTGACCGTCACGCTATCAAAGAACGCGTCGATCGGCGCGCGCAAAGTCGCGAGCGCGGCCATGGCCGTCGCAAACGCCTCGGCTTCCACCGCAGCGGCGGCCTGCGGACCGGCCGCGTCGAGCGCGTCGGTCAGCGCCTTTTCGGCCGGTTCGGGGGTATAGGACAGGTCCTGCGCGTGGCGGTCGGCCATCTTGGCAGCGATCACCGGCGCGAGATCGGGATCGTCGACCTGCGCCAGCGGATCTTCCTCGCCGGTGCGCGCGATCTCGCCCTCGCTGCCGTGCCAGTCCTCCTTCTTGAGGATGTTGGCGGCGCGCTTGTAGCCGGCGAGCAGGTTGGTGCCGTCCTCGGTGCCGACGAAAGCCTGGAGCGCATGGACGCGCGCGAGCAGCCGGACGAGATCGTCCTCGCCGCCGAGCGCGAAGACCGCGTCGATCAGGTCGTGGCGGACGCCGGCTTCCTTCTGCTGGATCTTGAGGCGGTCGGCGAAGAAGTCGAGCAAACGTTGGACGACCACCCAAGATGCCTGATTTTCTACGTGAGTAAGACGCCCAACGTATGCCTCGGCAACTCTGGCAATCTTTTCGTCATCAAACACGTAATCCGCTCCGATTTTCTCGGAGCGCTCCAGGATATCAAAAAGATGTGGGTAATCATTTTCTTGAACAACCTGCATTCCTGCAAGTTGCTCTATCGCAGACTGTTGGCCATTTTTGATTTCAGTAAAAAGTCTATCAAACTCTTTACGGCCGTATTGTTCAAGGTAGAAGAACCTTGCCTCAAACAGAACGTTTTTGAGATCAAACGGCTCTGATACGGCCAAAATCTGGCGGATCACACCAAGGGCTGCGCGTCGAAGCGCGAACGGATCTTTTGATCCGGTTGGTTCCATAGCTTCCGAGAAGAAACAAAGTAGAGTGTCCAACTTGTCCGCCAAGCTCACCGCCACTGTCACCGGTGCAGTCGGCACTTCATCACCCTGCCCGACCGGCTTGTAGTGATCGCGGATCGCGTCGGCGACCGCTTCAGACAGACCTTCGGCGCGGGCGTAATAGCCGCCCATAAGACCTTGAAGTTCGGGGAATTCGCCGACCATTTCGGTGACGAGATCGGCCTTGCATAGTTCCGCGGCCTGTCGCGCCAGCTTGGGATCGCAGTTCGGGACGATGCCCTCGCTGGCAAGCCATTCGGCCAGCTTGGCAATTCGGACAACCTTGTCGGCGACGGTGCCGAGCTTCTCGTGGAAGGTGATCCGCTCGAGCTTCTTCGCCTGATCGGCGAGCGTGACCTTGCGGTCCTGCTGCCAGAAGAAGCGCGCGTCGGAGAGGCGTGCGGCGAGGACCTTGCGGTTGCCGTCGACGATCGCGGTGCCGCCGTCGCTGGCCTCGATATTGGCCGTGCAAACGAAGGCGTTGGCGAGCTTGCCGCCCGCCTCGCAGACGAAATATTTCTGGTTGGTACGGGCGGTTAGTTGAATGACCTCGGGTGGAACCTCAAGAAAGGTCTCGTCGAAGCGGCCGAGCAGTGGCACCGGCCATTCGGTCAGGCCGGCGTTCTCGATCACCAGGCCTTCGTCGGCCACGAGGGTCAGGCCCGCGGCGCTCGCCGCCTCGGCGGCCTTCGACCGCACGATGTCCTGGCGCTCCGCGTGATCGACGAGGACGTGGCAGGCGCGCAGCTTGTCGGCATAGTCGTGCGCGCCGCCGATCGTGATCTCGCCGGGGTGGTGGAAGCGGTGACCCTTGGTGGCATAGCCCGACTGGATGTCGCCGACCGCGGTCTCGACCAGGTCTTCGCCGAGGATCGCGACGATGCCCGAAAGCGGGCGCACCCAGCGCAGGCTCTCGGTGCTGATCGACTGGGCGCCCCAGCGCTGCGACTTCGGCCAGGGGAAGGCGCGGACGATCGCCGGGATCGCCTCGGCCAGCACGTCGCGGGTGGCGCGGCCGGGCTTCTCGGTGACGGCGAAATAGATGCCGTCGCGCTCGGTGAGCTGGTCCTGGGTCAGGCCGGTCTTGCGCAGGAAGCCTTCGAGCGCCTGCGGCGGCGCCGAGGTCTTGGGCCCCTTGAGCTCCTCGCTGACGGCTTCGGTCGCGAGCGGCAGGTCGCGCGCGATCAGCGCGAGCCGGCGCGGGGTCGACCAGACCGTGATCGCACCGGGCTTGAGCCCGGCGGCGGCGAGCTGCTCGCGGAACAGCTTCTCGAGGCTGGCGCGCGCGCCAGCCTGCATGCGCGCGGGAATTTCTTCCGAACGCAGTTCGAGGAGGAAATCGCTCATACCGTCCACCCCGGGAATTCCTGTGCCCAGCGGGCTTCGTTCTTGCGGATCCAGCCTTCGCAGGCGCCCTTGGCGAGGTCGCGGACGCGGCCGATGTAGCTGGCGCGCTCTTGGACCGAGATCACGCCGCGCGCCTGGAGCAGGTTGAACAGGTGGCTGGCCTCGATCGCCTGGTCGTAGGCGGCCAGCGGGATCTCGGCCTCGAGGCAGCGCCGGGCCTCGGCCTCGGCGTGCTGGAAGCCCTTGAAAAGCTGTTCGGTATCAGCGACTTCGAAGTTGTACTTCGAAAGTTCCTGCTCGTTCTTGAGGAACACGTCGCCATAGCTGACGCCGTGATCGTTGAAGGCCAGGTCGTAGACGTTGTCGACGCCCTGGATGTACATCGCCAGGCGCTCGAGACCGTAAGTCAGCTCGCCCGCGACGGGCTTGCAGTCGAAGCCGCCGACCTGCTGGAAATAGGTGAACTGCGTCACCTCCATGCCGTCGCACCAGACCTCCCAGCCGAGGCCCCAGGCGCCCAGGGTCGGGCTTTCCCAGTCGTCCTCGACGAAGCGGATGTCGTGCGCCAGCGGATCGACGCCGATCGCCGCGAGGCTCTGCAGGTAGAGCTCCTGCAGGTTCTCGGGGTTCGGCTTGAGGATCACCTGGTACTGGTAATAGTGCTGCAGCCGGTTCGGGTTCTCGCCATAGCGGCCGTCGGTCGGCCGGCGCGAAGGCTGGACGTAGGCGGCCTTCCACGGTTCGGGGCCGAGCGCGCGCAGGGTAGTCGCTGGGTGGAACGTCCCCGCGCCCATGCGCATGTCGTAAGGCTGAAGGATCAGGCAGCCTTGCGCGCTCCAGAACGAGTGGAGGCGCAGGATCATCTCCTGGAAGGAAAGCGGTTTCGGGCTCTCTGACATGGCTCGGGCCTTTGGCGCAGGGCCGGTTTGGGGTCAACAGGCGTTGGTTTTCTGGTGCCCGTTCATCGACTGGAGACCAAGCCCTGCCTATAGACGGGGCATGCAGCAGCTCTTCCGCCGTATCGCCTGTCTTGTCCTCGCGCTGATCTCGAGCCTTTCGATCACCGCTTCGGCGCGGACCAGCCCCGCCCCCGTCCCCCAGGCGCCACCTCCGGCGGCCACGGTGACGGCCGAAGTGATCGCTCCGGCGCTGTGGAAACTGTCCGACGAGGACACGACGATCTGGCTGTTCGGCACGATCCACGCGCTGCCCGAGGGCGTCGACTGGTTTCACGGCCCGGTGCGCGAGGCCTTCGACGGCTCGCAGGAGCTGGTTACCGAGATCACCGATGCCGATCCCACCGAGATGCAGCAGCTGGTGCTCAAACATGCAGTGCTGCCGCAAGGCCAGTCGCTGCGCGGCATGCTGACACCAGCGCAGAAGGCGGCCTACGAGAAGCAGCTCGGTGGCCTCGGTCTGCCGCTCCAGGCCTTCGACGGCTACGAGCCCTGGTACGCGGCCGTGGCGCTTTCGACCCTGCCGCTGATGCGCACAGGCTATGATCCCAAGTTCGGCGTCGAGCAGGTGCTCGATGCGCGGGCCAAGGAGCTAGGGCGCAAGCACTCGGGGCTCGAGACCCCCGCCTTCCAGATCGGCCTGTTCGATTCGCTGCCGATGGAAGCGCAGAAGCGCTATTTCGCCGACGTCGTCGAGCAGTTGTCGACCGTGGCCGAGCAGCTCGGCCAGATGGTCGCAGCCTGGCGCCGCGGCGATGCCGATACGCTGGCGCACCTGATGAACGACGAGGAGGACGATCCGGCGCTGATCGAGATGCTGCTGGTCAACCGCAACAAGGCCTGGGCGCAATGGGTCAAGCAGCGGCTCGACCAACCGGGCACGGTCTTCGTCGCGGTCGGCGCCGGGCACCTCGCCGGCCCGGGCAGCCTGCAGGAGCAGCTTGCGGCGCAGGGGTTCAAGACGACGCGCGTGCAGTGACGGCCGCGCCGCGCCTGTTCGCGCTGGCCTTGGCGACGCTGCTCGCGGCCTGTGCGCCCGAACCCGAGCCGGCCAATCCGGCGCTGTGGCGCGTGGACGGCGCGCGGGGCGAACGCGGCTATCTGTTCGGCACGATCCACTCTCTCGACCGCCCCGCGCTCTGGCGCTCGGGGAAGGTCGACGCGGCCTTGCGCGCGAGCGACCGGATTGTCGTCGAGGTCGCCGGCCTTGCCGATCAGGCTGCCTTGCAAAGGACCTTCGCCGCCATGTCCAAGAGCCCTGGCTTGCCGCCGGTTTCGGCGCGGATCGATCCGGTGCTGCGCTCGCGCCTCGCGGCGCTGATGAGCAAGGTTGGGGCGCGCGAGGCGAGTTTCGCGGGGGTCGAGACCTGGGCCGTGGCGCTGTCGCTCGCGCGGGCCAGTCAGGGGCGCGACGATGCCGGCAACGGCATCGACCGCGCGGTTCTCGCCGCTGCCGAAGGCCGCCCGGTGGTCGAACTCGAAGGCGCCGCCGCGCAGCTCGGCCTGTTCGACGCGCTGCCCGAGGCCGAACAGCGCGATCTCCTGAATGCGGTGCTGCGTGATGAAGGCGCGATCGACAACGAGAGCGCCGACCTCGCCAAGGCCTGGCGTCAGGGCGACATGGCGCTGATCGAGCGCGAGACCGGTAAGGGGCTACTCGCCGATCCCGAACTGCGCGTAGCGCTGTTCACCGCGCGCAACGAGGCCTGGAGCGCGCGGCTCGCCACGATGCTCGGCAAGCGCGAAACCCCCTTCGTTGCGGTCGGAGCCGCACATATGGCGGGGCCTGAAGGCCTGCCGGCGCTGCTGGCGGCGCGGGGCTACAAGGTCACGCGCGTGCAATAGCCGCTCCGACCTTGCATTTCCGTGGCTTTGCCGCTAACCGCGCCGGCTTCCCGTCATGGTCATCCCTGGAGGCGTGACGGCGAAGTATGTGCAATCCAGTGTTTTCGAAAGGCAAGTACCATGAGCGATACGCTTAACCTGCCGGCAGAGACGCGCGAACGGGCTGGCAAGGGAGCCTCCCGTGAACTGCGTCGTTCTGGCCGTGTCCCCGCCGTTGTCTATGGCAACAATGAAGAGCCCCTCTCGATCCACGTCGAGGAGAAGGAACTGCGCCGTCAGCTCGGCACCGGTCACTTCTTCAACTCGATCGTCGAGATCGAAGTCGGCGGCAAGAAGGTGCGGACGCTGCCCAAGGACGTCGCTTTCCACCCCGTCAGCGATCGCCCGCTGCACGCGGACTTCCTGCGCGTTTCGAAGAACGCCAAGGTCCACGTCAACGTGCCCGTCGTCTTCATCAACGAAGAGAAGTCGCCCGGCCTCAAGAAGGGCGGCGTGCTCAACATCGTGCACCACAGCCTCGACCTGGTGGTCGAAGCCGACAAGATCCCTGATGACATCCAGGTCGACGTCACCGGCCTGGACGTGGGCGATTCGATCCACATTGGCAGCATCAAGCTGCCCGCGGGTGCCGTCGACGGCAGCCACGAGGCCGATCTCACGATCGCGACGATCGTTGCCCCCTCTGCGCTGAAGAGCGAAGAAGGCGACAACGAGACCGCCGCGAGCGAGTAATATGGCCGCGCGCCGTCCCGGCATGTGTCGGGACGGCGGCGTTTAGGAGGTCCGATGCAGCTCTGGGTCGGCCTCGGCAATCCCGGTCCGCAATATGCGATGAACCGGCACAACATCGGCTTCATGGCGCTCGACACGATCGCCGAAGTCCACGATTTCGGTCCGGTCCAGAAGAAGTTCCTGGGCTGGCTGCAGGAAGGCCGCATCGGCGGCAGCAAGATCCTCCTGCTCAAACCCGCCACCTTCATGAATGAGAGCGGCCGTGCGGTCGGCGAGGCGCTGCGCTTCTACAAGCTCGGCACCGATGCGCTGACCGTGTTCCACGATGAGCTCGACCTCGCGCCGTTCAAGGTCAAGATCAAGCAGGGCGGCGGCACGGCCGGGCACAACGGCCTGCGCTCGATCGACCAGCATCTGGGCGCCGACTTCCGCCGCGTGCGCATCGGCATAGGCCACCCCGGTCACAAGGACCGCGTCACCGGTCACGTCCTCGGCAACTATGCCAAGAGCGAGATGGACGATCTCGCCGACATGCTCGGCGCGATCTCGGCCGAGAGCGAATGGCTCGCCAAGGGCGAAGACACGCGCTTCATGAACGACATCGCGCTGCGGCTGCAGGACTGAACCCCACACTTCGTTACAGTCGACTGCCTCGACTATCCTCGGCATCGGTATATCTTCCGCGCGTCATAGCAGGAGGTTCAGGCCATGCCCGAGATCACCCGTCGCTCCCTTCTCGCGGCAAGCGGCGCCCTCGCCGCCACGGCCGCGGTTCCCGGCGCTGCCCAAGCGGCCAAGCCGCTCGCAGGCAGGAGCTTCCTCGTCACCGGCACCTCGTCGGGCTTCGGCAATGTCGGTGCTTTGCATTACGCTCGGCTCGGCGCACGGGTCTTCGCGACGATGCGCAACCTGCCGCGGCCCGAGGGCGAAGCGCTGCTCAAGATCGCGCGCGACGAAAAGCTCGATCTCCATGTCCTGCCGCTCGACGTCCTGTCGGAGGATTCGGTGAACGCCGCAATCGCCGAGGCAGAGAAGCGCAACGGCGGTCCGCTCGACGTGTTGGTCAACAATGCCGGCATCAACATCGCCGGGCCGGTCGAGGTGCAGGACCTCGAGGCGACCAGGCTCACCTTCGACACCAACGTCTTCGGCCTCCAGCGCACGATGCGCGCGGTTCTGCCGGGCATGCGGCGCCGCAAGGCCGGGCTGATCTTCAACGTTTCCTCGCAGCAGGGCCGGATCATCATGCCTGCGGGCGGGCTCTATTCGTCGACCAAGTTCGCGGTCGAGGCGATGAGCGAGCAGATCGCCTACGAGCTCGCGCCGCACGGGATCGAGGTCGTGATCATCGAGCCCGGTGGTTTCCCCACGGGCATCGGCCGCAACCGTGCGCGCTACACGGCGGCGCTCGCAGCGCGGGCAGACGAGAAGCACAAGGCCGGCTATCCCGAACTGGTCGCGCAGATGAGCCGGATGCCCGGTGGTGGCGCGGCGCCGGCGGTGCTGCCGCCCGGCCTGCCCGATCCGATAGAGGTGCCCAAGGCCATCGCCGAGATCGCCGCGCTGCCCGCCGGAACACGGCCGCTGCGACGCCCGGTCCATCCCGGCAACAAGCCGCAGCTCGAGATCAACCGCGTCTCGGCCGAGACCCAGCGCGGGTTGCTGGAGAAGAGCCCCTATGCCGCATGGGGCAAGGCGGTACTCGACTGATCGCGGCGCGCGAAATGTCGGAATCGTTGACAGTTTGGTTGGCGCGGCCAGAGCGTTAACCATTACAATACCCGCGAAACCGCCATTGGTACGGGATTTGCCAGGTAAGAGGTAAATCAACCAGTGGAGGCCAGGATGAAGAAGATCGTAATGCTGAGCGCACTCGTCGCCAGTTTCGCCATTGCCAGCCCGGCGATGGCAGGAGGCTGGAGTGGCTGGAAGCCGGGTTCCTCGACCTCGGGCGGTCACTCGTCTTCGGGTGGCACCACATCTTCGTCGGGCGGCAGCCATTCGGTCCCCGAGCCGGGCATGCTCGGCCTGATGGGCGCGGGCGTGGTCGGTCTCGTCGTCGCGCGTCGTCGCCGCAAGCGCCAGGACTGATCAAGCGCGCGGGCCGTCACCCGCTGCGTTGAAGGCCGTCGCCGGAATGTCTGGCGACGGCCTTTCTGCGTGTGGCAGGTCCGATCGTGCTCCGGAGAACTGGCCAAACCGCGCCGCCCCGGCTATGGGCCCGCGCTTCAAGGCAATTCGGAGCATACCATGGGTTTTCGTTGCGGGATCGTCGGCCTGCCCAATGTCGGCAAGTCCACGCTGTTCAACGCGCTGACCGAGACGCAGGCAGCACAGGCGGCGAACTATCCCTTCTGCACGATCGAGCCCAACGTCGGCCAGGTCGGCGTTCCCGATCCGCGGCTCGACAAGCTGGCGGAGATCGCCGGCTCGGCCAAGATCATCCCGACCCAGCTCGGCTTCGTCGACATTGCCGGCCTCGTGCGTGGCGCCTCGAAGGGTGAAGGCCTGGGCAACCAGTTCCTCGGCAACATCCGCGAGGTGGATGCGGTCATCCATGTGCTGCGCTGCTTCGAGAACGACGACATCCAGCACGTCGACAACAAGGTCGACCCGATTTCCGACGCAGAGACGGTCGAGACCGAACTGATGCTGTCGGACCTCGAAAGCCTCGAGAAGCGCGTTCCCGCAGCGCAGAAGAAGGCGACGCAGGGCGACAAGGAAGCCAAGGTCATGGCCTCCGTGCTCGGCCAGGCGCTCGAACTGCTACGCGAGGGCAAGCCCGCGCGCTTGACCCAGCCCAAGGACGAGGACGAGGCGCGCGTCTTCGCCCAGGCGCAGCTGCTCACGGCCAAGCCCGTGCTCTACGTCTGCAATGTCGAAGAAGAGAGCGCGGCCGAAGGCAACGCCTTCTCGGCCAAGGTGTTCGAGAAGGCCAAGGCCGAAGGCGCCAATGCCGTGATCGTCTCGGCGGCGATCGAGGCCGAGCTCGTCGGCATGGATCCCGAGGAGCGTATGGTCTTCCTCGAGGAAATGGGTCTGGCCGAAACCGGCCTCGCCCGCATCATCCGCTCGGGCTACGACCTGCTCCACTTGATCACTTTCTTCACCGTCGGCCCCAAGGAAGCGCGCGCCTGGACCGTCCATCGCGGCGCCAAGGCGCCCGAGGCCGCGGGCGAGATCCACTCGGACATGCAGCGCGGCTTCATCCGCGCCGAGACCATCGCCTATGACGACTATGTCGCGCTGAACGGCGAGGCTGGCGCCAAGGATGCCGGCAAGTTGCGTCAGGAAGGCAAGGAATACGTCGTCCAGGACGGCGACTGCCTGCACTTCAAGTTCAACGTCTGAGTTGAGCGGCTGATCTGGGGAGCTTGCCGAAGACCTGCCTCTTGAGCGGGGGCGGGGTACGGGGTGCAAGTCAGGACTTCGGCAAGCAATCGGATAACCCGTCGATCACTCGCGGGTTCCGGACAGCTCCATTTCGGTTGCGATGTTTCAGCGCTCGAAGGCCTCGATGATCGGGCATGGCCCTTCATCGGATTTCGCGCATTCGCGCGCCAGGCTTTCGAGCGAGCGCCGCGCGGCTTCGAGTTCGGCTATGCGGGCATCGAGTTCGACGATCCGCAGCCTCGCCATTTCGCGCGCCCGCGCCCGGTCGTTGCTGCGATCGAGTTCCAGCAGTTCGCGGATTTCCTCGAGCGCGAAGCCGGCGCGCTGGGCGCCGCGGATGAAGCGAAGCCGGCGCATCTCGTCGTCGCCGTAGTGCTTGCGGCCCGAGGACGTGGGAACCGAGCCCGGCCGCGGATCGAACAGCAGGCCCTTGCGCTGATAGAAGCGGACGGTCTCCACTCCCACCCCGGCGCTGCGCGCCAATTCCGAGATCGTGAGCGCCACTCGCTTGACTCCGTACCGTGGTACGGAAGCTATAGGCCGATTCGTCATGGAACGCCAAGCCGCCCCGCCCACCGCCACGCTCCATCGCATGGTCATGGACAAGCACGTCTGCCCCTGGGGGATCAGGGCCTTGCATCTGCTGCGCCGTAGCGGTTTCGCCGTCGAGGACCGCTGGCTGACCACGCGCGAGGCGACCGAGGTCTTCAAGGCCGAGCATGGCGTCAAGACGACGCCGCAGGTCTTCATCGACGGACAGCGGATCGGCGGTCACGACGATCTGCGCCGCCATCTCGGGCTCGCGGTCCGCGATCCGCATGCGACCAGCTACGTGCCGGTGATCGCAGTCTTCGCCACGGCCGCCGGTCTCGCTCTCGCCGCCTCCACGGCAGCATTCGGCACGCCGCTGACCGTCCGAGCCGGCGAATGGTTCGGCGCCTTCGCGATGATGATCCTCGCCATGCTCAAGCTGCAGGACGTCGACAGCTTCGCGACGATGTTCCTCGGCTACGATCTGCTGGCGAAGCGCTGGCTGCCCTATGCCTGGCTTTATCCCTGCCTCGAATGGACTGCAGGGGCGCTGATGGCGGCGCATTGGCTCGATGTCGTTTCGATCCCGATCGCCCTGTTCATCGGCACGGTGGGTGCGGTGTCGGTTTTTCGCGCGGTCTATGTCCAGAAGCGCGACATCAAATGCGCGTGCGTCGGCGGATCGAGCCGCGTACCGCTGGGTTTCGTCTCGCTCAGCGAGAACCTGGGCATGGTGGCCATGGCCGCCTGGATGCTCGGCAAGTACCTTTGACATGATGGAGAATGTGATGAAAACCGCTCTGCGGCTCACCGCCTGCGCGCTGGCGATGGGCTTCGCTGCATCCGCCGAGGCCCAGGACCACGATCACGGCGCGATGGATCATGCCGCCATGGGGCACGAGATGCCAGCCGAAGCAGGGGAAGAGATCGCCGAGGCGGTCCCTGCCGGCGCCAGCACGGGTTCGGGCACGGCGCTGCTGCCCGCCAACGAGTCGATGCGCGGCCTGCACCTGCCCACGGGCGACTGGATGGTCATGGCGCACGGCTTCGTCTCGGGCCAATATACCGACCACTCGGGCCCACGCGGCGACGACAAGGCCTACGTCACTTCGATGCTGATGGTCACTGGCGAGCGTGAGACGAGTTTCGGCCGCGTCCTGCTCAAGTCGATGCTCAGCCTCGAGCCGGCGATGGACGCGCGCGGCTATCCCAACCTGTTCGCCACGGGCGAGACTGCGCGCGGCGCTCCGCTGATCGATCGCCAGCATCCGCATGACCTGTTCATGGAACTGGCCGCGCGCGTCGATTTCGATCTGGGCGGCGACGACAAGCTGTTCCTTTACGGCGGCCCCGTCGGCGAGCCGGCGCTCGGCCCCAGCGCTTTCATGATGCGCGGTTCCGCACGCTACAATCCCGAACCGCCGATCACGCATCACTGGTTCGATTCGACGCACATCACCTATGGCGTCGTCACCGCGGGCTATTCCTCGCCGCTGTTCCAGCTCGAAGCCTCGGCCTTCCGGGGCGCCGAACCCGACGAGCACCGCTGGGGGATCGAGACTCCCAAGCTCGACTCCTGGTCCGTCCGCGCGACCCTGAGCCCCTCGCCTGCCTGGACCTTGCAGGCGAGCTACGGGCAGATTGAGCAGCCCGAGGAACTGCACCCGGGCGAGGACGAGCATCGCGTAACGGCCTCGGCGCATTACAATGATGGCAAGGGTTTCGCGGCGATGCTGGCCTTCAGCAACAAGGATCGCGTGCCCGGTGGTTCGCTGAGCGCCTGGCAGGCCGAAGCCAACTGGGACATCGACGATCGCAACACGCTGTTCGGCCGCTTCGAGAACGTCGCCAACGACGAGTTCTTCCCCGATCACGCCGATCCGCTGCACGATCAGGTCTTCCGCGTCAGCAAGTTTCAGCTCGGCTATGCGCGGCGCCTGCCGCTTGGGCCGTTCGAACTCGCGCTCGGCGGCTCGGCCGCGCTCTATGCGAAACCCGCGGCGCTCGACGCCACCTATGGCGATACCCCCTGGGGCTATACGGTGTTCGCGCGCTTCATCCTGGGGCGTTGAGGCGCAACACTAAGATATATTCCAACCATACGGGAGCAAAAGGGGGGCGATAATCCCGCGGATAGAGCGCGTTGCGAGCCTTGAAGCGGGATGAGACCATAGCCGACCTTGCCCCTCTGGCAGCGCGCCCTGATGGCGCAGGCTCGTCGCGGCGGGCTCTGCCGCCGCAGGACGCGATCGCCGCGCTCGCGCGCGAGATCGAGTCCTGCCTGGCAGCCTGCGCGCCTCTCTCGCTCGGCGAGCATCCCATCGAAGCCTATCTGGCCTCATTCGCGGAGCTTCCTGCCGGCTCGCAGTATCATGCGATTCCGCCCGCAGCCCGGGCGACCTGCAGGGCGATCGAGGCCGCGGGCGGCGCCGAGGCGGTGGAGGCCTATCACCGCCTCGTCCTGCTTCACCTGATCATGGGCGTGATCGCCCGTGGTCCGTCGGCGCCGATGCATCTGACGCCCGAAGCCCTGGCCCTGCTAGACGCCTATCTAGCGCGCGTGGTGGCCGACGTGGCGAAGCCCCGCAAAGGCTTCTTCCGCCACGGCAACGATCAATTCGCCAAGGACTTTGCGGTCTGCCGCGGCCGCCTGCTGCCCTGTGGGGTCGAGGTGCTCGATCCGCTGGGCGGCATTCCGCGCCGTCTCGTGTTCAAGGGCCGCCAGGGTGCGGACCACTTGCGGCAGGCGGTGACCATGGCGCGTATGGCCTGGCGGCTCGGTGGGACGAAGGCGGTGTGGGGGCTCCACTTCGACCGCCGGCAGATCCAGAACTTCACCGCCAAAGGCTATGCCGATCTCTATCTGCGCGTAGCGGATCTGCTCGAGGCCAATCCAGAGATCCGCGGCATCAGCAGTGGGTCATGGTGGCACGATCCGCGGGTCCTCGAGATTAGCCCCGAGCTGTCGTTCATCGGCACCATCCCCGAAAACGGCGGCGCCTTCCTGATCCGGGTCGGTGAGGATGACCGTACGACCAGCGATGCGCTGCGCTTCGCGCCCCAGCGCACTGCACTGCACAGGCTGGGCAAGTATCGCCCCTGCTTCTACATGCTGGCCTGGGCGCGGCAGGACGTGATCGCCTGGGCCGAAGCCTATCGCGCGGGTTCGGTGCAGCGCAGGATTCCGGTCGCCTGATAGACGATTCGCTCGAAGCTGTCCCGGATGGTCAGGCGATCGGGGCCACGCGCGATCTGCGCCGATTGCTGCCGGCCGACGTATTTCGCGCGAATTCCTGCGGCGATGAGCGGGCTGCCACTGTCCGAGGCGAGAATCGCCGGCTCGCCGTTGAGCTGGAATACGGCCTTGTCACTGCCGATGACGGCAAGTGGGAAAGCCCCGGGGTTGGGATCGGTGAAAAAGCCGCAGCCGTTGTCCGAAAGGTTGAAAACACGCCGCACGGTCGGATCGATCACACCCAGTTCGAGCGGTTGGATCGGCGGCTTGCGCTTTTGCGCCGCTTCGACCTCGGCAACCGCACGCGCATCGGCTGCGGCCTTCTCGGCGGGGGTCTGGCCACCGCAGGCGCTCAGCAGCGCGCACGGCATGATGATCGATAAAGCGAGCCGGGTTTTGTTCACGAGTGGACAATGCGCGACGCCGAGGCGTGGTTCCCGCGCGGTTACTTGCGGCCGAACAGCTTCTCGATGTCGCCGTGGGCCAGCTTGACCCAAGTCGGACGGCCGTGGTTGCACTGGCCCGAGCGCGGCGTGCGCTCCATTTCCCGCAGCAGCGCGTTCATTTCCGCCACCGCCAGCACGCGTCCGGCCCGGACCGAGCCATGACAGGCCATGGTCGCAAGCACGTGTTCGAGCCGCTCACCAAGCAACAGGGCATCGCCGTTCTGCGCGAGGTCGTCGGCGATGTCGCGCACCAGCGCCTGGACGTCGCTCTTGCCCAGCGCGGTCGGCACCGCGCGCACGAGCATGGTCGCCGGGCCGAAGCGCTCGATCGCGAGGCCCAGCCCTGCAAGTTCTTCCGCCTTTTCCTCGAGCCGGTCGCAGGCGGGTTCCTCGAGATCGACGACTTCGGGCAGCAGCAGTGCTTGGCTCGCAGCGACCGCGCCCTGGGCGCCGGCCGCGCGCAGGCGCTCGAGCACGAGCCGTTCGTGCGCAGCGTGCTGGTCGACGATGACCAGTCCGTCCTCGGCCTCGGCGACGATGTAAGTGCCTGCCACCTGCCCGCGTGCGACGCCGAGCGGGAATTGAACCGCTTCCTCTCCGATCTCCTCGGCCACCTCGGCGCGCGCCGCCGGTGGTGCCATCAGCGCCTGCTCGTAGCCGCGCCAGCTCTGTCCCGACTCGCTGAGGCGCGGCGCCGGGCGGTCGAAACTGGTGAACAGGCTGCCCAGCGGTGTCGGCGCCGGCGGCGTATAGGGCGCGGACGCCGTGACGGGCTCTACCTGCCAGTTGGCCATGGCGCCGGCGGCCGGGCTCTGCGCCGAACGCTGGCCCGAACTGTCGAGCGCGTGGCGCAGCGCACCGACGATGAAGCCGCGAACGAAGGCCGGATCGCGGAAGCGCACCTCGGTCTTGGCCGGATGAACGTTGACGTCGACCTCTTCGGGCGAAAGCTCGAGGAACAGCGCGAGCACGGCGTGACGGTCGCGCGCGAGCATGTCTGCATAGGCGCCGCGCACCGCGCCGATCAGCAGCCGGTCCTTCACGGGGCGGCCGTTGACGAACAGGTACTGGTGATCGGCGACGCCGCGATTGTAGGTGGGTAGGCCCGCCACCCCCGTGAGCCGTGCGGACCCGCGTTCTGCATCGATGACCACGCCATCGTCGGCAAGCTCGCGCGCGACGAGGCGGGAGACGCGCGCGGCCAGTGCCTCTTCGGGCTGAACCTGGAGCACGCGGCGGCCGTCGTGCTCGAGCGTGAAGCCGAGTTCGGGCCGCGCCATAGCGAGTCGCCGCACCACGTCGAGGCAGGCCGCATATTCGGCGCGCGGGGTGCGCAGGAACTTGCGTCGCACAGGAACCTTGCCGAACAGGTCCTCGACCCGGATGCGGGTGCCCGGTGGCAAGGCGGCGGGGCCGTCGTCGGCGACCTGGCCGTGATCGACCACGCGCTTCCAGCCCTCCTGCCCGCGCGGCCGCGACTCGATCGAGAGACGCGCGACGCTGGCGATCGAGGGCAAGGCCTCACCGCGAAAGCCGAGCGTGCCGACCAGTTCGATGTGCTCATCGGGTAGCTTCGAGGTGGCATGGCGTTCGAGCGCGAGCGCGATCTCGGCCGGGCCCATGCCACAGCCGTCGTCGGTCACCTCGATCAGGTCGAGCCCGCCGGCGGCGAGCCGCACGGTGATGTTGCTCGACCCCGCATCTATCGCGTTTTCGACCAGTTCCTTGAGTGCCGAGGCCGGACGCTCGACCACTTCGCCCGCGGCGATGCGGTTGACGAGTTCCTCGGGCAGGCGCCGGATGACCGGGGGGATTCTTGGTGAGCTTTCGGGCACTTCCACTGCATAGCGACGAAGTGCCGGAAATTCGAGACTGGGGCGCGAAAGCTATCCCCGGATTGCGCCACAAAATTTTGGCCTTTCGCCAAATGCTGCGCTAGGAAGCCGCCTTCCACGCTCACCAGCCGGCCTGCACGCCGCCGCGAGCCACGCGGTTAAGTGCCCGGCAAGTTACGGATTTTTCGATGGCTTCGTTGATGTCGCGATTCTTCAAGTTCGGTTCGCAGAACATGGCCATCGACTTGGGGACGGCGAATACCCTGGTCTACGTCCAGGATCGCGGCATCGTGCTCGACGAGCCTTCGGTCGTTGCGATCGAGACGATCAACGGCATCAAGAAGGTCAAGGCCGTCGGCGACGACGCCAAGATGATGATGGGCAAGACCCCCGACAACATCGAAGCGATCCGCCCGCTGCGCGACGGCGTCATCGCCGACATCGAAATCGCCGAAGAGATGATCAAGCATTTCATCCGCAAGGTGCACGGCAAGAAGAGCCTGTTCCGCTATCCCGAGATCGTGATCTGCGTGCCCTCAGGGTCGACCTCGGTCGAGCGCCGCGCGATTCGCGACGCCGCCTCGAACGCCGGCGCCAGCCAGGTCTACCTGATCCTCGAGCCGATGGCCGCGGCG
Organism: Novosphingobium sp.; assembly: GCA_004211435.1. Taxonomy (GTDB): domain Bacteria; phylum Pseudomonadota; class Alphaproteobacteria; order Sphingomonadales; family Sphingomonadaceae; genus Novosphingobium; species Novosphingobium anseongense. The sequence goes on from SECS01000005.1 coordinate 19,585, forward strand.
ATCGGCGCCGACATGCCCGTGACCGAGCCCGTCGGCTCGATGGTCGTCGACATCGGCGGCGGAACCACCGAAGTCGCAGTGCTCTCGCTGCGCGGCCTCGCCTACACGACCTCGGTCCGCGTCGGCGGCGACAAGATGGACGAGGCAATCGTCTCCTATGTCCGCCGCCACCACAACCTGCTGATCGGCGAATCGACCGCCGAGCGGATCAAGAAGGACTATGCGATCGCCATGGTCCCCGCCGACGGCGTGGGCGAGACGATCCACATCAAGGGCCGCGACCTCGTCAACGGCGTGCCCAAGGAAATCACGATCACCCAGGCGAACATCGCCGAAGCCCTGTCCGAGCCGATCGGCGCGATCATCGAAGGCGTGCGCATCGCTCTGGAAAACACCGCGCCCGAACTCGCAGCCGACATCGTCGACCAGGGCATCGTCCTGACCGGCGGCGGCGCGCTGATCCAGGGCCTCGACGAGTACCTGCGCGAAGAGACCGGCCTGCCCGTCTCGATCGCCGAGGACCCGCTGTCCTGCGTCGCGCTCGGCACCGGCCGCGCGATGGAAGACCCGGTCTATCGCGGCGTCCTGATGACCGCGTAATCGCCAGGAGGAGAAGGCTCCATGGCGCCGCCACCTAACCGGCGCTCCGGATATTCGCGCAGGGCGCAGTACGGCACGTTCTTCGGCTACATCGCCGGGATCGTCGGTGCGCTCGTCGGCGGCGGATTCCTGATCGTCTCGATTTTCGATTCCGGCAGTTTCGCCGGCCTGCGCGGTGTCGCGGCCGATGCCGCAGAACCCGGCGGCAAGGTCGTGGCCGAGAGCCGCGCCGCGAGCCACAGCTTCTTCGACGTCGTGCGCGGCTATGCTGTTGCGGGCGTGCGCAACGCCAAGCTCGAACGCGAACTGGCCGAAGCGAAGATCCGCCTGGTCGAGGCGCAGGCGATCGCCGAAGAGAACGCGCGGCTCAAGGGGCTGCTCGGCCTGGTCCAGCAGGACCCGGCTCCCGTGGTGACGACCCAACTCGTCGCCGCGACGGGTGGTTCGACGCGCCGCTTTGCCACGCTCGGCGCGGGTTCGGGGCGCGGCGTCATGATCGGCATGCCGGTGCGTTCGCCGCTCGGCCTGGTCGGGCGCGTGCTCGAGGTCGGCAGTTCGACCGCGCGCGTGCTCCTGGTCACCGATACCGAAAGCGTCGTGCCGGTACGCCGCGCGCAGGACGGTGTCGCCGCTTTCGCCCAAGGGCTCGGCGATGGCCGGCTTCAACTGCGCCTGATCAATCTCGGGATCAATCCGCTCAAGCCCGGCGACGTATTCGTCACCTCGGGTTCGGGCGGGCTCTATCGGCCCGGGATCGCGCTTGCCGCGGTGACGAGCATCACGCGCGACGGCGCCATCGCCCGCGTGCTCGCCGATCCGGCGGCAACCGAGTTCGTCACCGTCGACCGCGTCTGGGCGCCCCAGCCCGAGCCGACGCCCGTCGCCTCGGGACCGGCCGCGCCGCCCCCGGCAGCCCCCGGCCCGCGCTGATGCCGTCGCGCCTGGTCAACGCCGTACAGAGCCGCTTTCGCCGGCGCATCAACCGGGCGCCCTCGCCCTTCGTGGCGCGCAGCGTACCCTGGCTGTCGATCATGTTCGCCTCGGTACTGCCCGCCTGGCTGTTCGTCGCCTCGGCCCCCTATGTGCCTCCCTTCGGCTTCCTGACGCTGCTCGCCTGGCGCCAGCTTCGCCCTGGGCTTCTGCCGGTCTGGGCCGGGTTTCCGCTGGGCTTCTTCGACGATCTCTATAGCGGCCAGCCGCTGGGCAGTGCGATCCTGCTGTGGTCGCTGGCGATGATCGTGCTCGAAGTCATCGAGCTGCGCTTCCCCTGGCGCAATTTTGCGCTCGAATGGGCGCTCGCGACGGCGCTGATCCTGGTCTACATCGTCGCGGCACTCGGCGCGGCCAATGCCGCCGGCGGCGGCGCCCATGTCGGCGTGCTCGCGCCGCAGGTAATCCTCGCGGTGCTCGTCTATCCCTTCGTCGGCCGGGTGGTGGCCGCCTTCGACAAGTTCCGGCTCATACCCTTCATGGACATGAGCCGATGAACTGGAAGGCGATCTGGCGGATGCCGACCACCAGCCCTGCCCTGCTGCGGCAAAGCTTCGAGCGCCGCGTCGTCGTGCTCGGCGCGATCCAGGGCGGGCTCGGCGTGCTGCTGGCTAGCCGCCTCGCCTACCTGTCGGTCGCACAGAACGAGAAGTATCAGCTCGAGGCCGAGAGCAACCGCGTCAACCTGACCCTGATCCCGCCGCGGCGCGGTTGGGTGCTCGATCGCAACGGCGCGCCGCTCGCCTCGAACCGCGCGGATTTCCGCGTGGACGTCATTCCCGAGCGGCTGATCGACGCCGACAAGACGGTGAACCAGCTCGGTCAGCTGCTCCAGCTCACCGCGATCGAGGTTCAGGACCTCAAGGACAAGCTCGACAAGGCGCACGGCTTCCAGCCGGTCGAGGTCAAGTCGGGGCTCGACTGGGAGCGCTTCGCGGCGGTTTCCGTCCGTCTGCCCGACCTGCCCGGCGTGGTGCCGCAGCGCGGCTTCTCGCGCTATTATCCGACGGGTCCTTCGGTCGGTCACCTGATCGGCTATGTCGGCCCGGCCTCGGCCGAGGAATACGAGAAGGATCGCAATCCGCTGCTCGTCACGCCCGGCTACAAGGTCGGCAAGGACGGCATGGAGAAGCAGTTCGAGGAACTGCTGCGCGGCACGCCCGGCGCGCGGCGTGTCGAGGTGACCGCCTCGGGCCGCGTCGTCCGCGATCTCGATACGCGCGAGGACGTTCCCGGCAAGCCTTTGCATCTGACGATCAACGGCCCGCTCCAGGACTATGCGGCGCGGCGGCTGGGTCTCGAATCGGGCGCCGTGGTGGTCATGGACTGCCTGACGGGCGATCTGCTGACGATGGTATCGATGCCCAGCTTCGATCCCAACAGCTTTGCCGACGGCATCGGCCGCATCGAATGGAAGATGCTGTCCGACGACGATCACGTGCCGTTGCGCAACAAGGTGCTGCGCGGCCTGTTTCCGCCGGGCTCGACGGTCAAGCCGATGGTGGCGCTCGCCTTCCTCGAGGCGGGCCTCTCGCCCGATGCCTCGGTCGGGTGCGGCGGCGGTCTGCGTGTCGGCAACCGCGTGTTCCACTGCTGGAACCGCCGCGGTCACGGCACGGTCAACATGGCCAAGGGCATCTATCAGTCCTGCGACGTCTACTTCTATCATTTCGCCCAGCAGATCGGCATGGAGAAGATCGCGGCCATGGCCAAGCGCCTGGGCCTGGGCCAGCAGTTCGAGCTGCCCGTGGTCGGCCAGTCCTATGGCACGGTTCCCGATCCCGCCTGGAAGATGAAGAAGTACGGCAAGGAATGGGCCGTCTTCGATACGGTCAACGCGACGATCGGCCAGGGCTACATGCTCGTGAACCCGCTGCAGCAGGCAGTCATGGCCGCGCGGCTCGCGAGCGGCATGGAGCTGATGCCGAGGCTGCTCTACGACAAGAACCCGCCGCAGCCCAAGTCGCTGGGCATTCCGCAGGAACACCTCGACTACATCCACCAGGCGATGAGCGACGTGGTCAACGGTCCGGGCACCGCCGGTCGCGCGCGGCTGCCGATCGAAAACGTGCTGCTGGCGGGCAAGACCGGGACGGCGCAGGTCGTCGGCCTCAACATATCGAGCGGCAAGGGCGGCCTGTGGAAGCACCGCGATCACGGCCACTTCATCTGCTTCGCGCCTTTCGACAAGCCGCGTTATGCCTGCGCCGTGGTGATCCAGCACGGCGGCGGTTCGGGCGCGGCCTATCCGGTGGCGCGCGACGTCATGACCTATCTGTTCGATCCCGGTAAGGCGATGGACGTGCTGCTCGAGATGGAAAAGGGCTGGGGTGGTACGCCGCAGGAGCGCATGGCCGCCAAATATGCGTCCTACTCGGCGCAGTACGGCGCGCGCGCGCCGGTGGTATCACCCCAGGCGCAGGAAAGCGCGGCAGCGGCGGCGGACGAGCCCGTGGCGCCGCGATCGCAGCCCGAGGTGCGTGACGCCCAGACGCCGCCACCCGAACCCGTGATCGAGGCTCCGACCCTTGCTCCTGCCGCACGCCCCTCCCCGGCACCGGCGCCCACGATCGTGCTGCCGCAATGAGCCGGTCGATCGTCCCCGTTCAGGTCGCGCGGCAGCCGTGGCAGATGATCCTGCCGCTCACCGCGCTGGTCCTGTTCGGATCGGCCGTGCTCTATTCCGCCGCGGGCGGACACCTCCAGCCTTGGGCGGTGACGCATGTCATCCGCTTTGCGGTGTTCCTCGGCATGGCCGTGGTCATGTCGCGCTTCTCGCGCGAGCTGTTCAAGCTCGGTTCCTATCCGATCTACTTCGCGGTCCTGATTCTGCTGATCCTGGTGGAAATGCTCGGCGCGATCGGCGGCGGCAGTCAGCGATGGCTCAATCTCGGCTTCATGACCCTGCAGCCGTCCGAACTGATGAAACCGGCGATCGTGTTGGTGCTCGCGCGGTTCTTCGATGCCTTGCCCGCGCCGATGACGGCAAGCTGGCGCGGGCTCGTACCCGCCGGCGGTCTGATCGCCGTGCCGGCGGCCTTCGTCATCATCCAGCCCGATCTCGGTACGGCGCTGGCGATCTGCTTCGGCGGTGTCGTCGTGATGTTCCTTGCCGGGCTACCGCTGCGCTGGTTCGTGGCGGGCGGCCTCGCCGGCATGATCATCGCGCCGCTGGCCTATTTCTTCGGGCTGCACGACTATCAGCGCAAGCGCGTGCTGATCTTCATGGACCCCGAGAGCGACCCGCTCGGTTCAGGCTATCACATTACCCAGTCGAAGATCGCGATCGGTTCGGGCGGCATCTTCGGCAAAGGCTTCGGCAACGGTTCACAGAGCCATCTCGAATACCTGCCCGAATCGCACACCGACTTCGTCTTCGCGACGATGGCCGAGGAATGGGGATTGGTCGGCGGCCTCTTCGTGCTGCTGGTCTTCGCGCTGGTGCTGCGCTGGGGGATCGGCATTGCGCGCCGCGCGCCCGATCGCTTTTCGCAGCTCCTCGCCGCCGGCATGGTCGCGACGATATTCTTCTACGCGATGATCAACACGATGATGGTCATGGGCCTGGCGCCCGTCGTCGGAATTCCGCTGCCCTTCATGAGTCATGGCGGTTCGTCGATGATGACCAACATGATCTGCATCGGCACGCTGATGGCGATCGATCGCTGGCGCGTGCGACCTGCGGGGCTCTCGTGAGGGCATGATTCCGAACACGATCGACCGATTCGGCCGAAATTCGACGAAGAAATTCAATATTTCCTATATATTTCAGATATTTGAAAAATAATCGAAACACCCCCTTCCCAGCCGCCGAACAATCGCTATTAGGAGCGCTCCCGAGCGATCGGGCCCGAGCAATCGGCCTGATCGATCGAGTGTCGGAAACGGCAGTGTGGACGCATAGCTCAGTTGGTAGAGCAGCTGACTCTTAATCAGCGGGTCCTTGGTTCGAGCCCAAGTGCGTCCACCACCTTCCTCTGAAATCGATGGCAAAGACGGTCAGTGGACCGCAGGTGGATCGCTTGCGGGGAAGCTTTCTTCGAGCGCTTCGTCGAGCGCCTCGTCCAGATGTTGCTTGCGTTCGCGTTCGGCCTGTTCGGCGGCGGGAGTAAGTGGGCCGGGCTGCTTGTCAGGCTGTTTGGGCGTGGTCACGCGAGGTCCTCCGGACGGATCGTCGCGCCGGAGGATGACTCGCATCCCTGCCGAAAGATAGGCCTACCAACGGATAGGCTGACTCAGGCCTTCTTGACGATATTGCTCGGCACCAGGGTCGGCTGCCCGTGCAGCAACTGGTTGGCGATGATCGCATAGTGGATCTCGCTCGCACCCTCGGCGACGCATTGGGCGCGGGCGTCGCGCATGTAGCGGTTGACCCCGGTCGAATCCATGATGCCGCTGCCGCCCCAGAGCTGGAGCAGCTTTACGCAGACGTCGAAAGCGGTCTCGCAGACGAAGGTCTTGCAGACGTTCGACTGGGCCGGCGCCATGGCCCCTGCCTCGAAGGCACGGACCGTATCGTAGAGCAGTGCGCGGCAGGCGGCGATCTTGGCGTGGCTCTCGGCCAGCCAATAGGCGACGGGCTGCAGTTCGGACATGTCGCGGCCATAGAGCCGGCGCTGCTTCACATAGTCGAGTGTCTTGTCGAACAGCCCCTGCGCGCAGCCGACCGAGACCGCGCAATGCGCGAGCAGGTTGGCGGTGTTCGCGGCGCGGTGCGAGAAGCCGCCGCTGAGCAGGTCGCCGAGGATATCGTCGGGGGCGAGATGGACGTTGTCGAACGCGATCGGGCCGGTGTTGGTGCCGCGCCAGCCGAGCTTGTGCTCGTAGGGGGCGACCTGGAAGCCCGCGTCTTCGGCCTCGACGATCACGCAGCCGTAGCCTTCGTTGCCGTCGCGGTCGCGGGTCTTGCACATGACGAGATAGGTCTGGGCTGAGCCCTGGGTGCAGAACAGCTTGGCGCCGTCGAGCCGCCAGCCCGTGCCGTCGGCGTCGGGCACGGCCCGCGTCAGGTGCGCGGCGACGTTCGCCGCCCCGCCCGGCTCGCTCTGCGAATAGGCCATCAGCCGTTCGCCCGTGGCCGCGCGCGGCAGGATGCGCTGCTTCTGCTCTTCGGTGCCGAGGATCTCGACCGTCTTGGGACAGAGCACCATCTGCACGGTCAGCATGCCGGCGAAGGCCGGGCTGGCCTTGGCGATCTCCTCGCTGACCAGGCAGACCGAGACCAGGTCTGCGCCCACGCCGCCGTAGGCCTCGCTGGTATAGAGCCCGTAGAGACCGAGTTCGGCCGCCTTGGCGACGAGTTCGTCAGGCGTCCGTTCCTCCATGTCGATGCGGTTGGCCACGGGCTCGACCTCCTTGCGCGCAAAGGTCTCCGCCATGTCGCGCAGGGCGCGCTGGTCGTCGTTCAGCCAGTCCATCGAATCCCGTCCTTCGATTGTCGTATCGTTGCCACGGTATAAAATGAATCATGGCAAGTGCAATTCATTGCGTGTGGACAGCCCTTCTGATCGCCCGCATAGAAATGACCATGATCGCCGACCTCGACCAGACGACCCGCGTACTGCAAGCGATGCTGCCCGAGGGTGCGACGATAACCGGTGTGAAGCCACTGACCACCGGCTTTTCCAACGAGACCTACCTGATCGAAGGCGCCGACCTGATCTTGCGGTTGCCGCCTTCGGCCGGGGCTATGCTCGACGGTCACGACGTCATCGCCCAGGCGGCGATCTACAGCGAACTCGGCCATGCCCCCGGCGCGCCCCCCGTCCCGCGGATCGTCCTGGCGAGCGAGGATGTGGATGCGCTCGGCGTGCCGTTCTTCGTGATGGAGCGCGTCGCGGGAGAATCGATCCACGACCTCGATCTCCAGCCCTGGTTCGTCGATGGCAGCGACGCCTTCCGTCGGAATGTCGCGCAGCGCTGGGTCTCGGCCTTCGGCTCGCTGGCGAAATTGCGGCCGCTCGACGTGCTCGGTGCGCCGGTTTCGCCGGAAGACGACGCGCGCATGTGGCGTGCCTTTGCCGCGTCGGCGAATAGCCCCGCCCTCGTCGCGCAGTACGATCGCCTGCTGGCCCGCCCCGCCCCGCGCAGCGGCGTGCCGGCCGTGGTTCACGGCGATACCAAGCTGTCGAACCTGATGTGGCAGGCCGGTCAGGTCAGCGCCGTGCTTGACTGGGAGATGGCGCTGAACGGCGAGCCGCTCGCCGATCTCGGCTACATGCTCTACGGTTTCGCCAGCGATTATCACGGCGCGACGACGCCGCAGAAACAGCCCGGCATGCCCGATCGCGCGCAGGTCATCGCCTGGTGGGAAGAAGCCTCGGGCCGCTCGGCCGAAGGCGTGTTCTGGCACGAGATTGCGCAGATCGGAAAGATCACCGCGATCATCGCCGAAGGCACCGCGATGTGGCTGACCGGCCGCAGCCAGGACCCCAAGCTCGCCTACTTCGCGAAGAATCTCGATTACTATCTCGGCGTCATGACGACGATGCTCGACGGCGGCGACTTCTAAGAGGAATTCCCATGATCCCGACCATCGCGCCGCTGACGCCTGCGGACGAATTCCTGAATCACCAGATCGTCAACACCCACGCCACGGTAGGAACGGCCGACCGCGCCTGGACCGAAAAGGTCTGGTTCATGCTGGCGCGCAAGGATGGCTCGCTCGCCGCGAGCTTCGGCCTGGGCAAGTACACCAACCGCAACGTGCTCGACGGTTTCGCCGGAATCCAGAAGGGCACGCAACAGCGGACCGTGCGCGCGAGCCGGGTGCTGCGGCCGCGGCTAGAGGAAACCGCGGTCGGGCCGCTGTCCTACGAGGTGATCGAGCCGTTCAAGGCGGTGCGCATCTCGCTCGCGCCCAACGCAGCGCAGCCGATCGCCTTCGACCTGGTCTTCACATCGACGATGCCGGCCTTCTTCGAAAAGCGCGACACGGTCTTCGCCGCGGGTCGCGCTGCCTCCGACGTCATCCGCTATCACCAAGCCGGCACGATCACGGGATGGATCGAGATAGAGGGCGAGCGACAGTCCGTGGAACCCGAGGACTGGTTCGGCTTCCGCGATCATTCGTGGGGTGTCCGCGAACACGTCGGCAAGGATCCGAGCGACCTCGTGCCCGGCAATATCGGCGCGACCGGCGGCAGCAAGGCGGGGCAGGCCTACCACTTCAACTGGCTGGTCTCGCAGATCGATCGGCCCGACGGCACCTCCTACGACCTCGCCTACTACTTCCGCGACTTCGGCGGCGAAGGCCCGCCCGAGTTCTTCAGCGGCTACATCAACGAGAGCGACGGCACGCAGATCCCGATCCTCCATCTCTATCCCGAGATCGCCTATCGCGCGGGTGACAAGGCGGCGATGCACGGGCGGATCACCGCCGTGCTCGCGGGCAAGGGAAAGTCGGTCGAGGAGCGCGTGTTCGAGATCGAGGCGCTCGACCCCGAGATGGGCTTCCGCCTGTTGCCCGGCATGTACGGCCCGTGGAAGGACCAGATCCACGGCAGCTTCAAGGGCGAGGATTTCCTCGACGGCGAATGCGTGGAAGACGTCAACGCGCCCGAGAAGACCGCCGAGAACTACCGCTGGCAGATCCGCGACCGGCCTGTCCGTATTCGCGAAGGTGCCAACAGCGGCTATGGCGACATGGAGAGCATCATCATCGGCGACTATCCCGGTGTGACGCTGGTTTGAGCAACGGAGGGGGCACAATGCATACCGAGATTCTGATCCTGGCCTGGGGCGCGGTGCTGCTCTTCGTCCACATCTTCGCCGCGGGGCACGTCAAGACGCGCCAGTACGGCACCAAATGGAACACCGGCGCGCGTGACGAGGCGCTGCCGCCGATGGACCCGATCGTCGGCCGGCTCGTCCGCGCCCAGGCGAACTACCAGGAGACCTTCCCGATCGCGATCGCGGCCCTGCTCGGCGTGGTTGTCGCTGGACGGACCGGTGACACGACCGCGCTTGGCGGTTGGATCTGGCTCGGCGCGCGCGTGGCCTATCTGCCGCTCTATGCGGTGGGCGTGCCCGTGGTGCGTTCGCTGGTGTTCCTCGTCAGCGTCGTCGGGCTGGCGATGGTGCTCTGGCCGCTGCTGGGGGGCTAGTGCCCGCCCTTCCAGTGGGGATGCGGCGTGCTTACGCGGGCCAATACTGGTCGCGCAGCGCTTTCTTGTAGAGCTTGCCCGTGGGCAGCCGCGGCAGCGCCTCGGTGAAGTCGACCGTCCGCGGCGTGAGCTGGCGGCCGAGTCTTTCGCGGACGAAATCGCGGATCTCTTCGGCGAGCTCGGCCGACGGCAAGATGCCTGCGGCCGGCTCCACTACGGCCTTGACCTCTTCGCCGAGTTCCTCGTTGGGCACGCCGATCACCGCGACGTCGGCGATCTTGGGGTGCAGCGCCAGCGCATCTTCGATCTGCTGCGGGTAGATGTTGACCCCGCCCGAGATGATCATGAAGGCCTTGCGGTCGGTCAGGTAGAGGTAGCCCTCTTCGTCGAGGTAGCCGACGTCGCCGACGGTCGCCCACTCGGCGTGTTCGGGATGCGAGGCACCGACGGTCTTGCCATCGTCCTTGTGGTAGGAAAAGCGTGTGCCGGTCTGCGCCTCGCCATAGATGATCCCCGGCTCGCCCGGCTGCAGTTCGCGGCCTTCTTCGTCGCAGATGTGGAAGGGCTTGCCCTGCGACCGGCCGACCGAGCCCGGATGGTCGAGCCAGTCCCGGCTGCCGATCTTGGCGAAGCCCGCCATTTCGGTCGAGGAATAGAACTCCTCGATGATCGGTCCCCACCAGGCGATCATCTGGCGCTTGACCTCGACCGGACACGGCGCCGCGGCGTGGATCGCGCTGCGCTGGCTCGAAAGGTCGTAACGCGCGCGAATCTCGGGATCGAGCTTGAGCATCCGCACGAACATCGTCGGCACCCACAGCGAGTGCGTGACCTTGTGACGATCGATCAGGTCGAGCGCTGCCTCGGCGTCGAACTTGTCCATCATCACGACGGTGCCGCCGGCCTGGGTGACGCCGGTGACGTAGCCCGCGGGCGCCGAGTGATAGAGCGGCGCAGGCGAGAGGTAGACGCTGTCGCCGTCGATACCGAACATGCCGACAGTCGCCTTCATGCCCGGATTGCCGTCCTTGGCCGAAAGATCGGCGAGCGGCCGCTTGATGCCCTTGGGCTTGCCGGTGGTGCCCGACGAATAGAGCATGAAGGTGCCCAGCGGCTCTTCGGCCAAGGGTTCGGCCGGATGCTGCGCGATCGCGGTTTCGTAATCGTCGAAGCCCGGCAGCGCGCCGCCGACCGACAGCTTGACCTCGCATCGCGCGGCGAGCCGGCCGAGCTCTTCGGACTGGTCGAGCGCGGCCGAAGCGATCAGCACGCGCGCATCGCAGTCGTCGACGATATAGGCGGCCTCGGCCGCGGGCAGGAAGCGGTTGATCGGCGTGATGTAGAGCCCCGAGCGCATGCCCGCCCAGATCACCTCGAAGAAGGCCAGGTGGTTCTCGAGATAGAGCGCGATATGGTCGCCGCGGCGCAGGCCGTGGGCGTAGAGCAGCTGCGCGAGTTGGTTCGAGCGGTCGTCGAGCGCCTTGTAGGTCAGGCTCTCGCCTGTCGCGGGGCGCAGGACCGCCAGCTTGTCGGGCTGGGTCCGGGCATGGGTGCCGATGTACAAATGAACTCTCCCTATCGCGCCGCGGCGCGTCTGCTGGCGATCACCGCCGCGAGGACTTCGGCCTCGGCCTCGACCAGGCCGCGGACATAAGCGCGCTGGTCGGCCTCGGCCGCGCCGCCCGTGATGATCCGGAACTGCGGATTGGTCACCACCGTGGCCATGCGCTCGAGCCCGGTGAGCAGGACGCAGGCCACGTTGGTCTCTGCCAGTTCGCCGCCCGAGCAGAACTGCGTGGCGAGCAGGTCGATCAGCGGCTTGGTCACATCGTTGCGATAGCGCAGCACGCGCAGGTCACCGTCGTCGGCCATGGCGTTGCGCATGTGCAGCAGCCGCGCATGCTTCTGCCAGAAGGCATAGTGCGCGCGCAGGAATGTCAGGCAGGAGGCGTGCAGTTCCGCGTCGGGCCAGCGCTGGCGCAGCCGTGCGAGATAGGCTTCCTCGGCCGTGTCCATCACGCGCGCGAGCGCGGCGAGCAGCAGTTCGGCCATGTCGGGAAAGTAGAGGTAGACGTTGGGCGGCCGAACCTGCGCTTCCTTGGCGACGCCGCTGACGGTGACCGGCGGCCCATCGGGATCGGCAAGCAGATGGAGCATTGCCGAGATGATCCGCTCGCGCGTCTCCTGCCCCTTACGGCCGAGCTTCTGGCCGATCTGGTTGTGGCTGATCGGACGCTGTGCGGCAGTGGCCATCGCAGGCTCAGTTCACCATGGAGCGCACGAACGGCGCTTCCATGTCACAATCGGTCCCGAGGCAATTGCTCACGCCGTGCTCGAGCGTGGCGAGCAGCGCGTCGGGATTGACCGCGGCCGAGGTCGGATAGACCACGCCGAGCGCGAGGCGACGTTCGCCCAGCGTTTCGGGCAGAAGCATGGCCGTGACGCGGCTGTCCTTGGTGAAGCCCGAATCGCCGGTGACGTGGCCGAACTCGCCGCAGCGCGCGACGATCTCGTTGAAGTCCGCGAGGTTGAAGCGATCGGCCTGCGCGGCTTCGGCATTGAGCCGCCACAGCATGCGGCTTGCCTGTTCGAGCCCGAGTGAAGACAGCAGCAGCAGGCCCACGGGGCTGGCCGAAAGCGGCACGCTGGCGCCGCAGTCGACCCCGCCGCTCGGCAGGTCCGCTCCCTGTACCCAGCGGAACACCTGGACGTGGGTGCCGACCATGCCGAACAGGCCCACGCCCGCGCGCGAGGTCTGCGCGAGGCGGTCCATGTAGTCGAACAGCCGCCCACTCGCGATCGGCTCGGGCTGCGCCGCGAAGCCGAAGGCGGCGAGCCGCGGCGTCGGCGCATAGGAGCGTGAGGCCGGGTCCTTGTAGAGCAGCCCCATCTCGACCAGCGCGCCCAGCAGTTCGGACGTGCTCGACTGCGGCCGATCATATCGACGGACGATGTCCATCACCGTCGCCCGCCGATTCTCGGAGGCGAAGAATTCGAACACCTCGATCACGCGTCGCGCGATCTTGGTCTTATTGGAATCGAGGGCGACGGTCATATGTATCTCCTCACGCGTGTTGCATTAATTCGCAAGTGAGCGCGAGTCGTCAATGAAAAAATTAATTCGATTTCTTTTTTCGGGTCATATTGTGGCGATAGGCGTGACCGGAGAGCCGACGGCGCCGGGTAGGTTGAGCGGCGGAGCGGTCAGCAGGAAGTGGCTTCGGCCGCGCTCTGCCAACGCCGGTGCGAGCGCACCGAACCACCAGAATTCGCCGAGATGGATGCCGAGCCGCACGAGGCAATGTTCGTGCAGCGGCATCATCGCCGTGCCCGCGCAGCGGTTCACTCCGTCGATCTTCTCGACCATCGAATTGTCCGCGCAGATTGCCGCGATCCCGGATCGGTCGATCCAGTCGAGCAAGGCGCTGTCCTTGCCGTCAAGCCCTGGACAGGCTGCGAGTTCGGCATCGGAAACGTCCGCGCCATCACGCAGCAGGATATCCGCGTATCCGGTGTAGAGGCAGAGGAGGTCCCCCTCGCCCACCTCGGCGCCCTGCTCCGCCATTGCGCGCATCAGTGCGTCGTAGCCGACCTTCTCGTCCGAGCGCCGCAGGTCGACGAGCACGCCGCGGCCTTGCACGCCGGCTTCGGCCAACTTCTCGATGCCGAGCGCCAGCGCCGCGGGGGCCCGCCCTTCGCCCGGCAGGACGAAATCGCGGTCGATGCGATAGCCGTTGTAGAACACGTGCTCGGCCACGCCGTCGTCGTCGGCATCGAAGCAGGTGCCGTAATGGCTGAGCCCGTCCCACTGCGTCGAATATTGCAGTCCGAGCATGACCTGGTCGTCGTTTACCACGTCGATCGGCCCGCCCGCGGGCATCCAGTCGTACATCGTCCGGCCGTCGGCGCTGATCGTCGGCGAGAGCACCGGCGGATTGCGTCCGGCGAAGATCTGCTTCTTCGGATGGTCGAGCGGCAGGCTTAGCGGGAACGCCAGCCCTTCGGTCACGCTCGCGACTGCGGCTAGGCGGCGCGCGGGGGTGATCAGGTTCATCCGGCCGATCTGGTCGTCTTCGCCGAACAGCCCCCAGTTCGCGCCTTCGGGCCGCTTGAGCCAGCGGCGCATCAGCGCAGTTTCCGCTGCCGGATTCGATCGGGCGCGTTGGGCTGGCCGGTGTGTGCGGTCATGCCGCCGTCGGCCGCGACGATCGCGCCGGTCATGTAGGACGCGTCGTCCGAAGCGAGGAATGCGGCCACTGCCGCCATCTCGTCGGGCCGGCCCGCGCGACTAAGCGCGATGCGATCTAACCAGAAGGCACGGTCGATCGGATCGGCGATCGCCGCAGCGGCCATCTCGGTTTCGATCAGGCCCGGGCACAGCGCGTTGACGCGGATGCCGTCGCGCCCGCAATCGAGCGCCAGCGATCGAGTGTAGTTCACCACCGCGCCCTTCGACGCGTTGTAGGCGCCCATCGCATAGTCGCCGACGAGGCCCGAAATCGAGGCGATATTGACGATCGCACCGCCGCCGGTTTCCCGCATTGCGGGGATTGCTGCCTTGCAGAACAGGAACACCGCCTTGGTGTTGATCGCGAAGACCTTGTCCCAGGCATCCTCGCTCATGTCGGGCGTTTCGGCGAGTGCGCCGATGCCGGCGTTGTTGACGAGCACGTCGAGCCGGCCCCATCGCTCGATAGTCGCGGCGACGGCTGCTTCGACTTCGGCGGCCTGCGTCGCGTCGGTGCGGCGGTAGACGATCCGCTCGCTCTGCTGGGCGGGCGGATCGAGGTCGGCGACCAGCACGTTCGCGCCTTCCGCAACGAGTCGCGCGACGATCGCTGCGCCGATGCCGCGAGCCCCGCCGGTGACGATCGCAACCTTGCCTTCGAACCGCGTCATTGCATTCCTTTCCCAATCGGTGCCCGCAGTCCGCGGGCCTGAAGTCAGCCGGTCAGTCGTCGAGCCCCGGCGTCACCAACGCGCCGTTCGCCGGCGGCTCGAAGGCCCCGGCACGATCGATGTATTCGTCGAGCCGCGTGATCAGCCCGTTCTCGATGCGGACGACGATGCAGACCGGCCAGGCCTTGCGCTGGCCCGACGATGTGGTCGCGGTCATCACATGCTGCTGGACGAAGCCCGTAGGCGTGGCCTGGCGGCGCGCGTCGACGAAATCGCGCTCGGGGAAGCTATCGACCAGCCCCCGGTATTGCGCGCGCATCGCCTCCTTGTCGTGCGCCAGCCGGTCGAAGCCGTGCCAGACCTTGGCCTCGTCGGAGAGGCAGGCGAGCGCGGCCTCGACTTCGCCCGCCGCCAAAGCAGCGAACATGCGATCGATCACCGAACCCTGATCGCTCATGCCGATCTCTCCCTCGCCCCGCCTTTGCCCGTCGCGCTGAATAAATGGAATAGGCTTTATGCAATCTGATAATCCCGATACTTCCTGGGCCGACGATTCGATGCGATCGCCCGATGTCCGGGCGGAGGAGCCGAGCTTGAACCAAGACCCGACCATGGCGGTGCTGGCGGCCGAAAGGCGCCGCTGCGACGCGATGCTGGCAAATGACAATGCGGCGTTGGCCGATCTGCTCGATCCGCGGCTGAACTTCGCCCATGCCACCGGCGCAGTCGACGATCGCGAGGCCTATCTCGCCAAGATGGCGGCGGGGAGGATTGTCTATGTCGGCATCGCCTGGGACGAGGAACGCGTGAATATGCTCGCGCCCGAAGCCGCGTTGCTCACCGGCCGGATGACCACCGACGTGCGCGTCGAGGGTGTCGACAAGCGCCTGAACAATCGTGTGACGACGGTCTGGGCCAAGGATGGCGACTGGCGCCTCGTGGCCTTCCAGTCGACCCCGCTCGCCGGCTGAGCCGCCTTGCATCGGGCGATTTCGATCAACACCTTATGCCTGCCACCGGCATCGCTCGGCGCGCAGGTCGACCAGGTGGCGCGGATTGGCGCGCGGGGGATCAGTCCCGAACTCGACCAGGTGCTGGCTTTCGGAACGGACGAAAGCGCAAGGGTGATCCGGGATGCCGGACTCGCGGTCGCGACGCTGACCCACCGCGCGTTCGGCTTCGCTACCTCCGCCGAGACCGAAGCCGCCCGCGAGCGCTTGCTGCGCACGCTGGATGTCGCCGCGCAGATTGGCGCGGACAGCGTGATTATGACGACCGGCGGTCGCGGCGAACTGTCCTGGCCCGATGCGGCCGAGCGCTTCGTCGAAGCCGTGACGCCCTGTGCCGAGGCCGCCCGCGCGGCGGGCCTGCGGCTCGGCATCGAGCCGACCTCGCACCTCTATGCCGACGTCTCGATCGTCCATCGCCTCGCCGACACCGTCGCCCTGGCCCGGCGCGCGGGACTCGCGGTGATGATCGACCTCTTCGCCTGCTGGACCGACGCCGATCTCGAGGTGGCGATCGCCGCGGCCGGCGCCGACATCGCGCTCGTCCAGGTCAGCGACTACATCTACGGCGACCGGGGCCTGCCCTGCCGCGCAGTGCCCGGCGACGGTGCCGTGCCGCTCGACCGGGTGATCCCGGCCATCGCCCACACCGGCTTTTCGGGATGGTACGACCTCGAGGTGATCGGCCCACGCTTGGCCGCCGAGGGTATCGAGACCGGACTGGCCCGCGCCGCTGCCTATCTGGCCCCGCTTCTGGAGACCGTACGATGACCGAGATCCGCGTGGCTTTCGACGCGAACAACCACCTCGGCGAGACGCCGCTCTGGTCCGTGGCCGAGCAGACGCTGTGGTGGGTGAATTGCGAGCACGAGCCCGAGCTGCACCGCTGGCATCCGGGATCGGGCGCGCATCGCATCTGGCCGATGCCGCGGCGAGTCGGCGGTTTCGTGTTCAAGGCGAGCGGTGGGCTGCTGGTCGCCCTCGCCGACGGTCTCTACGATTTCGATCCCGAGAGCGGTGATCTGTCGCTGCGCGCGCCCTCGCCCTTCCCCGAGCATGTCCATCTCCACGAATGCGCCTGCGATCGTCAGGGGCGTTTCTGGATCGGCGGCTACGATACGCGCTACATTTCCGGCAAGAGTTCGGCCGACGCTGCCTGGTGTCGCCTCGATGGCGATCGGCTGACCCCTGTCGTGGCGGGCATTCACGTCGCCAATGGCCTCGCCTTCGCCCCCGACGGCCGGACGATGTACGCGGTGACCTCGCCGACTCGCCTGGTCGAGGCCTTCGATCTCGATCTCGCGACCGGCGAACTCGCTAATCGCCGCCCTTTCGTCACGCTCGGTGAAAACGAGGGCTTCGCCGACGGTGCGACGGTCGACGCCGAAGGCGGCTACTGGTTCGCCAACGTCGCGGCGGGCGCCCTGCGGCGCTATCGGCCCGACGGCACGCTCGACCGGATCGTGCGGCTGCCCTTCTCGAACCCGACCAAGCTGGCATTCGGTGGGCCCGATCTGACGACGCTCTATGTCACCAGCACTCAAATAGCGATGCCGCCCGTGACCCCGCCCAGCGTCGACAATGGTTCGGTCTTCGCACTCGAGCCCCGCGAACGCGGTCTTCCCGAAGTGCCCTTTGCCGGCTGATCGCTTCGGGCCTTCATCGTCCTGCCGATGCGATCGGGATAAAATAACCTTCGACTGTTGCAATTTATTCCCGCCGCCTTAGGAGGGGTTTCGGGATTAATGCATGGCATGTGGATCATTTTTACGATGATGAATTGGGGCTCGGGACGCGGGGGGATTTCAAATGTATCTCGCGCCTGACGGACACGAGGTCGAGATCGCCGAGGCGGCTGGCGCCTTCGTCGCCCAGGCTCTGCCGATCGCGCGCTTGCATACGCCGGGCTCGGCCGATCTCGCGGCCGACGCACGCGCCCGTTTCGGTGAAATGGGCTGGTTCGCGCTGGCCGTGCCCGAGAGCGGCGGCGGCAGCGGCCTTTCGGCGGTCGAGCACGCGCTGTTCTTCCGCGAGGCCGGGCGCCAGTGCGCGCCGGTGGACCTGCTCGCACAGTGTCTTGCCGCCAACCTCACCGGGGATGCCGATATCGTTTCGGGTAAGCAGGGTGTGGCGCTGCTGGTCGCTGACGGCGCGACCTGGCGGCTTATCGGCGCGGCCGACAGTGCCCTGGCGCTGCAGGTGACGCGCGACGAGGCGGTGCTCTATCCGCTGGCGGGGGTGACTACCACGGCGCGCCCCGCGCTCGATCCGGCCAATTCGCTCGGCGTGGTGAGCACCCTGCCCGATTCCGTCGAGCGCCTCGCCGGCGATCACGTCTGGCAGTTCGGCCAGCTAGGGACCGCGGCCATGCTGCTCGGCGTGGCCGAAGCGGCGCTCGATCTGATCGTCGACTATGCCAAGATCCGCGAGACCTTCGGCCGCAAGATCGGTTCGTGGCAGGCCGTGCGCCATCCCTGCGCCGATCTCGCCGTGCGGATCGAGGCGGCGCGCGCGCAACTCTGGTATGCCGCGGCGGCGACCAAGGAAGCTCGCGCCGACGCTGCCACCCATCTCGACGTCGCCAAGCACCTCGCCAATTGCGCGGCGCTCGCTGCGACCGACACGACGATCCAGCTTCACGGTGGCATCGGAGTCACCGACGAGCACGACGCACACCTTCTGCTCAAGCACGCGCTGCTGCTGTCGCGGCTGTTTGGCGCCAAGCGTGCGCTGCTCGGCCGCGTGCTCCACGCCGGGCTGGAGGACTGACATGGACCTCCACTACACCGAAGCCGACCGCGATTTCCGCATCCGCGCTCGCGAATGGCTGAAGGCCAACGTGCCCCAGGCGCCTCGTCCGGCACATGGGACGGCCGGCGCGCAGTTCGATCGCGACTGGCAGCGCAAGCTCCACGACCATGGCTGGGCCGGCGTAGCCTGGCCGCAGGAATACGGCGGCCTCGGCCTGTCGGGCCTGCGTCAGGTGATCTGGTACGAAGAACTCGCGCGTGCCCACGCGCCGCACCACATCAACACGACCTACGTCGCGCTGATGCACGCCGGGCCGACGCTGATCGCGCGCGGTACGCCCGAGCAGAAGGCGTTCCACCTGCCGCGTATCCTTTCGGGCGAGGCGTTGTGGTGCCAGGGCTTTTCCGAGCCCAATGCCGGCTCGGACCTCGCCTCGATCAAGACCCGCGGGCGCATCGAGGGGGACCACATCGTCGTCGATGGCGCCAAGATGTGGACCACCGACGCGCAATATGGCGACTATCAGGAACTGTTGATCCGCACCGATCCCGCGAGCGAGCGCCATAAGGGGCTCACCTGGGTGATCTGCGACATGAAGACGCCAGGCATCGACATCAAGCCGATCCGTACCATGCTGCAGGACGACCACGTCTCCATGGTGTTCTACGACGAGGTCCGCATCCCGCTGAGCAACGTCGTCGGCGAAGTCGGCAAAGGCTGGTCGACCGCGCTGGCGACGCTCTCGTTCGAGCGCGGCCTGGGCTTCATCGGTGACCAGCTCGAACTCTACGAGCGCGTCAATCGCGCGATCGATCTGGCCGGCAAGACCCGCATCGAGGATGGCCGCCTGGCGATCGAGGACGACGGCGTGGCCCAGCGCCTCGCCGCGATCAAGGCCGACTGCATTGCCATCCGCGCGATGACCCTGGCCGATATTGCCGAGACCGACCGCACCGGCGAGCCCGGCCCCAAGGGCTCGATGATGAAGCTGATGGTCACGACGACGCACAAGGCCTTGAGCGAAGTCGTCGGCGAGATCCTGGGCTGGTCCTTCCTCGAGTTCGACGGCGATCGCGCCGCCTATCCGTGGACCTACGACTACCTGTGGTCCTGGGTCTTCTCGATTTCGGGCGGAACCAACGAAATCCAGCGCGAGATCACCGCCGATCGCGTGCTCGGCCTGCCGAAGGCGCGCTGATGCTGAAATTCGGATTCGCCGGAGCCAACGCCGAGCGCGGTTGGGCGCGCGACGCGCATTTCCCGGCGCTAGAGGCCGTGCCCGACATCGCGATCGCCGCGGTTTCGGCGCGCACGCAGGCAATCGCCGATGTCGCGGCCGAGACCTTCGGTGCCGACCGGGCCTATGCGGATTCGTGCGAGATGGCGCGCGATCCAGAGGTCGACGTCGTCGCAGTGACGGTCAAGGTGCCCGAGCACCGCGCGATCGTCCTGGCCGCGCTCGAGGCCGGCAAGCACGTCTACTGCGAATGGCCGCTTGCGCGTGATCTGGCCGAGGCCGAGGAACTCGCCGAAGCCGCACGCCAGGCCGGCGCTCATGTCGCGATCGGGCTTCAGGGCGCCAATGCCCTCGCCGTGCGCCACGCCGCCAGGCTGGTGCGCGAAGGCGCGATCGGCCGGCCGCTGAGCCTGCGCGTGGTGTCTTCGACGGCAGGCTGGGGCGCCGTGGCGCCGCCGCACTACGCCTATCTCCAGGATCGCAGCAACGGCGCGACCCTGGCGACGATCGCTGGCGGGCACACGCTGGCCATGGTCGAGGCCGTGGTCGGCGCCTATGCCGAAGTCTCGGCGCGCAATTCGATCCTGCGTGACCGGGTCACGATCGCGGGCACCGGCGAGGAGGTCGCGCGGACCTGCGCCGATCACATGCTGATCCACGGCCGCCACGCTAACGGCTGCGTTTCCAGCGTCGAGATTACCGCGGGCGAGAACCTTCCGCTGCGCTTCGAGCTGCGCGGCAGCGAGGGGACGCTCGAGATCCGCGGCCAGCATCCCGGCGGCTACCAGTGCGGCGCGCTGACCGTAACGACTTCGGCGGTCGCCGAGCCTCAGCCCAGTTCCGCGCTGGCGGGCCTCGACGGCGCGGCGATCAACGTCGGCCAGCTTCACGCGGACTTCGCGGAGGACATCCGCCGCGGCACGCGCACGGTTCCCGACTTCGACGTCGCGGTGCGCTTGACGCGGCTGCTCGATGCGATCGACATGGCGTCGGCAGAAGGGCGCACGATCGCCCTCGCCGAGAGAGGACGAGGCGAAGCATGACCTGGACCTTGCGGACCGACGCGAGCGGCATCCAGATGCGCTGGTCGGACGCGGCCGCGCAGGCCTGGCGCGAGGCCGGGCATTGGCGGGACGAAACGCTCGCCGATGTGGCGCGCGCCGCCGTGGCCGAGGATCCCGAGCACGTCCTGCTGATCGAGGGCGAGCGGCGGGTCACTCGCGCGGAGGCCTGGGACCAGGCGCTGCGACTTGCCGGCTTCTTCCGCGATCGCGGGCTCGAGCCTGGCGACGTCGTCTCGTTCCAGCTCCCCAACTGGGTCGAGACCGCGGCGATCGCGCTCGCCGCGCGGATCTGCGGCCTGATCATCAACCCGATCCCGCCGATCTACCGCGAGAGCGAGCTCGCCTATATCCTCGCCGATTGCGGTGCGAAGCTGATCTTCGTGCCTGGCACCTTCCGCAAGTACGATCACCGGGCCGCGGTCGAGGCGCTCCGCCCCTCGCTGCCGGCGCTGCGCGACGTCGTGGTCGTGCGTGAAGACGGAGCGCTGACCTGGGAGCAGGCGCTGGCCGCCGATCCGCTCGATCCCGCGGCCCTGCCCGCGGTCGATCCGGCCTCGGTGCTCATCGTCATGTACACCTCGGGCACTACGGGCCGGCCCAAGGGCGTGCTGCACACGCATTATTCCTATGGCCACCGCGCGCGCGCCATGGGCGAGGCCTGGGGCATCGGCCCCGCCGACGTCGTGTTCATGCCCTCGCCCGTCACCCATATCACCGGCGCACTCTGGGCTTTCGACATGCCCTGGCTGTTCGGCAACGCTTCGGTGCTGATCGACGTCTGGGCGGCCGAGGACGGGATCGACTGCATCGCCCGCAACGGCTGCACCGTCACCGGCGGCGCGACGCCGTTCCTTCAGCAGATGCTCGATGTGGCGCAGGACAAGCCCGAGGCGCTGGCGTCGCTGCGGCTGTTCTTCTGTGGCGGCACGACAGTCTCGCCCGAACTGATCCGCCGCGCGAGCAGCGCCTTTCCCGATTGCCTGTTCTTCCGTTGCTACGGCTCGACCGAGATGTTGACCGCCACGCTCGGCATCCGCGACCGTGCCCAGGCCCGGCTCGGCGCCGAGACCGACGGCGAGATCGTCGAGCCGGTCGAGATGCGCATCGTCGACGCCGTCACCGATGCGCCTCTGCCCGACGGTGACGAAGGCGAGATCCTGGCGTGCGGGCCCGGGCTTTTCGTCGGCTATCTGCACCCTTCGGACAACGAGGGCGCCTTCCTCGAAGACGGCTTCTTCCGTATGGGCGACCTCGGCCGGATCGTCGAGGAGCGCTACATCGTCATCACCGGGCGCAAGAAGGACATCATCATCCGCTCCGGCGAGAATATCAGCCCCAAGGAGGTCGAGGACTTGCTGTCCGAGCACCCCGCCGTGGCCGAGGTGGCGATCGTCGCGATGCCGAGCGCGACCACCGGCGAGAAAGGCTGCGCCTTCATCATCGCTCGCGCGGGTCAGGTGATCGACCTTGCCGAGATCAAGCGGTTCCTCGACGGTGCCGGCCTCGCCCGGCAGAAGTTCCCCGAACACGTCGTGCTGGTCGACGAACTGCCGCGCGTGCCCTCGGGCAAGGTCAAGAAGGACGTGCTGCGAGCGCGGGCGAAGGAGATCGAGGCCGCTGCCCAATGATCCTCCCCGGCAAGGGGAGGATGCTTCTCACCGCCAGGAAAACCCGCCGTCCACCGGCAGTTCCGTTCCCGTGGTGAAGCCCGAATCCTCGGTCGAGAAGAACAGCGCTGCGCGCGCGACGTCACCCGGCTCGCCGAGCCGCTTGAGCGCGACGCGATCTGCGGCTCGGGCGGTGTGTTCGGCATTTTCCCAGAGGTAGCGCGTCATCTCGGTCTTGATCACGCCCGGACAGATCGAATTCGCGCGGATGTTCGGCCCGAGGTCGAAGGCGATCGCCTTGGTGAACATCGCGAGTCCGGCCTTGCTCGCCGAATAGCCCGTGGTTCCCGCCATCGGCATCAGTGCCGAGACCGACGCGATGTTGACGATCGTCGCGCGCTCGGCCGCCTGAAGGAAGGGCAGCGCCGCCTTCACGACGTTGAACGGGCCGGTGAGGTTCACCGCGAGCATGCGGTCCCAGCTTTCGGGCGCGAGATCGGCGAAGGGCACGATGTCGAGAATGCCCGCAGCGTTGATGATACCGTCGATGCCGCCCAGCGCTTCGCCCACCGCCGTGACGACAAGGCCCACTTCGGCGCGATCGGACACGTCGCAGCCATGGGCGGCGGCGCCGAGTTCGGCTGCGACCGCGGCGGCCCCCGCAGCATCGCGATCGAGCAGCGCCAAAGCCGCGCCCTCGGCGGCGAAGAGCCGAGCGATCTCGCGCCCCATGCCGCTTGCCGCCCCGGTCACCAGGATTTTGCGGCCCTTCAGTCTGGCGCTCACCCGCCGTCTCCCGATCTGTTCATCTTCACGCCCTGCAGCGCTCTTCCATAGGGCTATACACGGAAATCAACGGGAAAATATAAAAATGCATCATGGACGGCGCATTGCAATTGACTCAGTTTCGGCGATGCATAAAAAGCGTTTTGACATTGGTGTATTTCAATAATCCGAGTGCGGATCGACGTTGAGCCTGGCGGTTCGGCGAATGCTTCCGCTCGTCGGTTCCACGGGATTTCGGCGTGCGGCTCCAGGTCGCCTGCCGGTGCCGCGCCGATGGCCGGAAGACAGGGAGAGAACGAGATGAAGAGCCAGAAGATGACGCGCAGCCGATTGCTGCTTTCCACCACTCTGGTCGCGATCGCCGCCATCCCGGCGCAGGCCTGGGCGCAGAGCGAAACGACCGGGCTCGAGGACATCGTGGTCACCGCGCAGAAGCGCGAGCAGGTCGCGCAGGACGTGCCGATCGCCCTCACCGCGCTCAGTGCCGACACGATCCAGGCCAACCGCGTGGTTTCGGTCAACGACCTCACCGGCCTTGCCCCCGGTCTGCTCTCGCGCCAGAACGCCGGCGCGCTCGGTTCACCCTCCTTCGCCATGCGCGGTGTCTTTGCCAGTGCCTCGGCGCCTAGCCAGGATCGCCAGATCTCGGTCTATCTCGATGGCGTCTATATCGGCGGCACGCGCGGTTCGGTGTTCGACCTGCCCGATACCCAGCGCATCGAAGTGCTGCGCGGCCCGCAGGGCACGCTGTTCGGCCGCAATGCCACGGCCGGCGCGATCAGCGTCGTGACGCGCGATCCCAAGGGCGAACTGGCCTGGCGCCAGGATGTGACCGTCGGCAACTACAGCCAGCTGCGCGTGCGCACGACGATCGACACGCCGCAGATCGGTCCGTTCTCGGCCTTCTTCACCTATGTCCACGACGAGCGCCGCGGCGACGTGCGCAACCTCGGCGCGGGCAGGGCCTTCGACTTCACCAGCCCCTTCACCAATCAGCAGCTCAAGCGCTCGCCCGAATGGCTCGGCGGCCGCAATTTCGAGAACTTCTTCGCGGCGGTGAAGTTCGAGCCGAGCGATACCTTATCGGCCACCTACAAGTTCGATTCGACCAGCGGCGACGTCTATCCCGAAGCGCGCGCGCCCGTCGCGATCAACGGGGCCTCGTTCACCGGCAACATGCTCGCCCAGATCCTGGCGGCCCAGCCTGCAGGTGGCGGACGCTTCGGCCCGGTCGTGCTCAACCCCGGCAACAAGCGCCCCGACGCGACCAACAACGCCTGGACCCAGGTCGGTTTCCAGAAGTCGTCGGGACACAACCTGACGATCAACCTGCAGCTTTCGGACGATCTCTCGTTCAAGAACATCACCGCCTACCGCAAGTCGGAAGTCTGGGGCCCCTCGACGATCGCGGGCCTCAGCGGGCTCGAGTTCACGGCCGGATCGGTCGTGCCCTATGCGACCTTCGCGGGCATCAGCGCGTTGTCGGGCGCTGGCGTCAACGTCGCCAATCCGGCCAATGCCGCGCTGGTCCAGGCGACCATCGCCAACATCGCCGGGCAGCTCGGGCCCGCCGTGGCCGGACGCCCCTACTTCGCCGGTTACGAGGGTAATTCCTACGGCAAGGGTCACCAGTGGAGCAACGAAGCCCAGCTCAACTATCGTTCGGACTTCGTGGACCTGACGGTTGGCGCGCTCTGGTATCACTCGAAGGAACTGAACAGCGGCCTGCCCGGCATGGCCCCGAACTTCGCCTTCGCGATCACGCCGCAGCTGCTGCCGCTGGGCAATGTCCAGGACGGCACCTCGATCGCCACTTCGCTCGCGGCCTATATCCAGGGTGAATTCCACCTGTCCGATCAGTTCGAGATCGTCGCTGGCGGTCGCATCACGCGCGACAAGAAGCGCGGCGATCTGATCCGCGGCGGCGTGTTCACCGGCAGCCGCACGGGCACCGGCCAGATCGTCAGCGGCACCGGCACGGGCGCCCTCACCTCGTTCCCGTTCAACTTCGAGAAGACCAAGCCGACCTTCTCGGTGGGCCTGAACTACAAGCCGAACGACGACATCCTCGCCTATGCCAAGGTTTCGTCGGCCTTCCTGTCGGGCGGCGCGGTCGGCGCGATCTCGTTCGAACCCGAAACCGTGCTGTCGGAGGAAGTCGGCCTCAAGTCCGAATGGCTCGACCGTCGCCTGCGCGTGAACCTCGCGCTGTGGCACGCCAAGTACAAGAACGTGCAGTCGGCGCAGAGCGGCTCGGTGGTGACCTTCAACGGCGTCAACCAGGCGGCGCTGGGCGTGGTCGTGATCAGCAACGGCGAGGTCAATGCCAAGGGCTTCGAACTCGAAGTCAACGCGGCGCCGACCGATGGCCTGACCTTCGGCGGTTCCGTCGGCTACACCGATGCCAACCTCAAGAACCCGAGCCCGCTGGTGGCGCAGGGTCGACCCTACAAGCTGACCGGCGTGGCGCCGTGGATCGCTTCGCTCAACGGCCAGTACGTCACGCAGCCGCTGTTCGATGAAGCGACGATGTTCTTCCGCCTCGATGCCACCTACCAGGGCAAGTACCGGACGATCCCGTTCACCGACGTGGCGACCGTGACTCCGGCTTTCGCGCCTTATGAATTCACCGAAGCGCGCTGGATCCTCAACGGCCGCGTTGCTCTGCGCGATTTCAACCTGGGCCCTGCAAAGGGTGAGATCGGCCTATGGGGGCGCAATCTGACGAACAACCGCTCTGCGCAGTATTTCCTGCAGTTCGGCGACTTCGAATCGAACGCCAGCTACCAGCAGGCACGCACCTGGGGCGTGGATTTCATCGCCAATTTCTGAGCTTCCCTCCGCAGAAGGAAGCGCGCCCGGGCCGAAAGGTCCGGGCGTTGTTTTTTGCGGGGCGGACGGAAGGACATGCAGTCGTCTTCGCCCACTGTCTCCGTCATCCGTGAAGATCGCATGAGATGGGTGCCCGCCTTCGCGGGGATGACGTTTTCTGGTTTAGAGTGGGGCGCTCAGGCGGCGCGAGCGCAGTTCGCGAGCACGTTGGCAGCGAAGAGGTCGAGCAGTTCGCCCGGCAGGTCGTGGCCCATGCCGCTTGCCTCGAGCAGCCAGGCGCCGGGAATGCTCCGGGCGAGATCGTGCCCGGCTTCGCGCCGGATCAGCGGATCGTCGGCGCCGTGGACCACGAGCGTCGGCACCGAAAGCGTGCGCAAGGCAGGACGCCGATCGGCCGCGCCGCGCGCGGCGGCAAGCTGGCGGGCCGGGCCCGCGGGGTTGTAGGCACGGTCGGCGGCAAGGCCGGCGAAGCGGCGCAGGTCTTCCTCGGGCGCGCGATAGAGCGGACTGCCGAGCGCGCGGTTGAGCTTTACCTGGTGCGCGAGGAAGGCCTCGCGATCGTGCGCGGGATCGGGCGCGGGTTGCGAGAGGATCGCCAGCGCCTCGGGCTGCGAGGGCGGCAGGTCGATATTGCCGCTCTGGGTCATGAACAGCGCCAGCGAGCGCACGCGCGCGGCGTACTCGATGGCCAGGACCTGCGCGACCATGCCGCCGAGCGAGACCCCGAGCACATGGGCTTCGGCTATGCCGAGCGCATCGAGCAGGCCGATGGTGTCGGCCGCCATGTCGGAGAGCGTATACGGGAGCACCGGCTCCTCGCCCGCCTGCCGCGCGGCGACTGCGGCGGCGATGTCGGGCAGGCCCAGGTGGTCCATGTGGCTCGACAGGCCGATGTCGCGATTGTCGAATCGCAAGGTGCAGAAACCGGCTTGCTCGAACCGCTCGATCAGCGCCGGTGGCCAGCGGATCAGCTGTGCGCCGACGCCGTGGATCATGAGGAGGACCGGGCCATCGGCGGGGCCCGAGATCTCGTATTCGATCGCGACGCCGTTCGTCTGAACTCGTGCCATCTTACCTCGGTCGTTCGACGAAGTGATCCCACTGCACCTCGGCAAGCTGCTCCTGCAGTTCGGACAGCGTCGAAGTGTCGAGCGTCGGCGTGCCCGTCTTGTCGAGATACCACGACTGACAGCCGCCATTGCCCCAGACCGAGTCCCGCGCCTTGGCGCGGATGCCGTCGAGCCAGGCGCGCGCCGGCTCTTCGCGCGGGACGATCTGGACCTGCTGTTCGACGATACGGTCGATCAACTGGAGGATATAGTCGACCTGCGCTTCGGCGATGCCCACCACCGACGAGGTGCCGCCGGGCGAATAGGGCCCGTTGATCATCAGGAAATTGGGCATGTGCGGGATCGCGATCGAACGATAGGACAGCGGCAGGTCGCGCCAGACCTCGTCGAGCGTCACCCCGCCCTCGCCCGTGACCTGCATCGGCCGGATATAGGCGTGGGCGTCGAAGCCCGTGGCGAGCGCCAGCACGTCGAGCTCGTGCAGCTTGCCGCTCTCGGTCACCACGCCCTCGCGCACCACGCGCGCGATCGGATCGACCACGACGTCGACACTCGGGTGCTGGACTGCCTCGTAGTAACCGTCGGAGAAGACGAGCCGCTTGCAACCCACATCGTAGTCCGGGGTGAGCTTGGCGCGCAGTTCGGGGTCGCGGATTCCGGCGAGCGCGTCGTGGCAGACCTGGTCGCGCGCCGCGCGGCCCTCGACCGTGCTCGTCGCCGCCTTGCCGCGCGCTTCGGTCTCGCCGCGGAGCTGGCGATAGTAGTCGTCCCAGCGCCGCTTCGAGAGCCAGAAGCGCAGCTTGGTCCACCACGAACTGGGCGTGTCCTTGACCGGGAACACCCACTGCGCGGTGCGCTGGAACAGCGAGAGCCGCTCGACCTTGCCAGCTAGCGCGGTGACGATCTGCGTCGCGCTCGATCCCGTGCCGATCACGCCCACGCGCTTGTCGGCAAGCTCGATCGTCTGGTCCCAGCGCGCGGTGTGGAACAGCGCGCCGGCAAAGCTGTCGAGCCCCTCGATCTCGGGCATGACCGGCCGGTGGAGCCGGCCCGCCGCCGCGATCACCACGTCGGCGGTGAAGACGTCGCCGTCGCGTGTGGTCACCTGCCAGAGCCCTTCGTCGAACTCGGCCGACAGCACTTCGGCGTAGTAGCGGATGAGCGGCAGCACGCCGTAGTGCCGCGCGACGCCGTGGTAATAGGCCCAGATGTCCGCGCCTTTGGCGTAGCGCGAATTCCACCAGGGATTGCGCGCGAACGAATAGGAATAGAGATGCGCGGCAACGTCGCAGGCGACGCCTGGATAGACGTTGTCGCGCCAGGTCCCGCCCATCCTCCCGGCTTTCTCGAGGATCACGATGTCGCGGTAGCCGCGCTCGAGCAGCTTGATCGCCATGAGTACGCCGGAAATGCCCGAGCCGATGATGACGAAACGCGTGTCCTTGCCGCGCGGCGAAGCAGTCTCGCGGATATCGCTCGGCATGGCCTTGGTCATGCCGTCAGGCCGCCACGCTCTCGGGCTCGGGATCGTCGAACTGGTAGAACCGCGCGTACTGGCGGCGATAGGCGAGCAGCGGACCGTCGCCCTTGACCAGCATCGGCTGTTCCTGGAAGCGCTTGGCGTTCCAGATCGGAATGTCCTGGGTCACCTGCTTGACCAGATCGCGGATGCGCGCGGCGGTGACGCGGGCCTTGCCCTCGGAAATGTTCGGCGGGGTGAACATCTGCCAGCGCAGATGCGTGTGCTCGGCGTCGATCGGCGTGACCTGCTGCGCCTGGACGACGTGGCAGACGTCGATGTACTCGACCATCGACTGGCCGGGGCCGACCGCGGTCGTGTCGATCTTGCCGGTCATCGGCCCGCGCGGCGTGTTCATCTCGGCGACGACGGTGTTGCGCCGCGTCCAGCCGTCGATCTTGAATTCGCCCTTGGGCGCGAAGGGCACCCCATGGACCGCGTTGAAGTGCGCGTGGTCCTGGCCGTTCTCGGTGATTTCCTGGACGTGGATGTCGATCACCCAGTCGTAGGTCGAATGGAGCACCCAGTCGCCATCGGGGCATTCGGGCAGGCGCACGACGTCCCACTTGGGCGCCACCTTCTTGGGGTGATACCAGACGTAGATCACCCCGTCGCTCTCGCTGACCGGCCAGGTCGGCAGGCAGCCGCGCTTCGCCTGGGGCGGGATCGTGTCGGTATAGGGAATGTCGGTGACGCGGCCCTCGCCGTCGAACGACCAGTGGTGGAAGCCGCAGCGCAAATCGTTGCCGACCACTTCGCTGGCGACGCCCAGATGGGCGCCGAGGTGCGGACAGAACGGATCGACGACGTTGGCCTTGCCGTCATGCCCGCGCCACAGGACGAATTCAGTGCCGAAATAGCGCAGCGTCCTGATCTCGCCCGGCGCGATCTCGCCCGAGGTCGCCACGGCGAACCAGCCGAACGGGATCGGCAGCTTGTGGAAACCGCGATCGAGGGGAGAGGTGGCTGCGTCCATCATCAACTCCGTGGCTCCGACTCATAATGAATCGAGCAAATGTCATTCTATCGTGTGCGTCCGGCCAGGTCAAAACGTGGGCACGATGCGTGATCTCCCTGCCCCACCCCCGCTTCGTCATTGCGCGCCGCGAAGCGGCGCGGCAATCCAGGGCGACAGAGCATGACCGCCCTGGATTGCCGCGGCCCCTGCGGTGCCTCGCAATGACGAGGGTTTAGGTCGAGCGGTGCGGTCACGCCCCTCACCGCCCGTTCGGGATCTCGCGGAACGGCACATTCTTGTCGACGCGCACATCGCCGGGCAGGCCGAGCACGCGTTCGGCGATGATGTTCTTCATGATCTCGTCGGTGCCGCCGCCGAGCCGCAGCCCGGGTGCCCAGAGGAAACGGTGCTGGAAGGCGCCGCCGAGCAGCGCCTCGTCGGGATCGTCCATCAGGCCGCCGTGATCGAGAATGTCGAGTGCCTTGTCGGTCAGGGTCTGCGCGAGGTTCGACCAGAGCAGCTTGCCGGCCGAGCCCTCTGGCCCCGGCGCCGTGCCTTTCGACAGCGAGGTCAGGGTGCGGAAGCTCAACAGCCGGATCGCTTCGGCATCGACGTAGAGATCGGCCAGCCATTCGCGGAAGGCCGGGTCCTCAAGCGCCGTGCCGTCCCACGAGGCGACCTGCCCCGCGAGCTTCATCACGTCGCGCCAGTTGAGGCCCGTGCCCGAGCCCAGCGCGGCGCGCTCGTTCATCAAGGTCGAGATGATGACCTTCCACCCGCCGCCGAGTTCGCCGACCCTCTGGCTGTCGGGCAGGCGCACGTCGGTGAGGAAGACCTCGTTGAGCTCGTTGTCGCCCGACATCATGCGGATCGGCCGGACCTCGACGCCCGGCGTCTTCATGTCGAGCCAGAACACGGTCAGGCCTTTGTGCTTGGGTACGTCGGGATCGGTGCGCGCGACGAGCATGCCGTAGTCGGCGATCTGCGCGCCGCTGTTCCACACCTTCTGGCCGTTGATGACCCAGCTGTCGCCGTCCTTGACCGCGGCGCAGCGCACGCCGGCCGAATCCGATCCGCTCGCCGGCTCGGAAAACAGCTGGCACCAGATCTCCTCGCCGCGCACCGCCGGGGGAATGCGCGCGAGCGAGGCTTCGTCCTTGTTGTGCTCCATCAGCGCGGGCAGCAGCATATGCAGCCCGGTCATGAAATAGGTGAACTGCAGCCCGGCGCGGTTCTCTTCCTGGTTGAAGATCGCCTCCTCGATCGCGCTACCGCCCGCCCCGCCCTGTTCCTTGGGCCAGGACAGGCAGGCATAGCCGGCCTGGGCCTTGGTCGCCTGCCACTGGCGCGCGACGTCCTTGTGCGCCGGGTGCCAGTTGCGGCGTTCCTCGGGCGAGAGCCGGCTCAGGTCGGGCGCATTGGCGGCGATCCAGGTGCGGACCGTGGCGCGGTAGGCGGCCTCTTCAGGGGTGTCGTCGAAGTTCATGCCGCGGACTCCAGGGCCAGCTTGTGTTCGAGCCGGTCGGCGACGCGGCGCTTCCAGTCGCGCGGTGCGCCGAGGATCAACCCGAGGTGTCGCGCGCGGCGGTAGAAGAAGTGGCAGTCGGCCTCCCAGGTGAAGCCGATGCCGCCGTGGGTCTGGATGTTCTCGCGCGCAGCCAACAGATAGGCGGCCGATCCCGCGACCCTCGCGGCGGCGGCGGCCAGCGGCAGTTCGGGCGCATCGGTCGAGAGCGCCCAGGCGCCGTAATAGGCATTGGCCCGCGCGACCTCGTTGCGCACGAAGACGTCGGCCAGCTTATGCTTGATCGCTTGGTAGGAGCCGATCGGCCGGCCGAAGGCATAGCGTTCGAGCGCATAGTCGCGCGCCATCTCGAGGCAGCGGTCGGCCCCGCCGAGCTGCTCGAAGGCGAGGAGCACTGCAGCGCGATCCTGGACCTGTGCCAGCAGATCGAGACCACCGGTAAGCGGCTCTGCCGGCGCCTCGCGGAACACGATCTCGGCCGCACCGCGCGTGGGGTCGATCGTCGAGACCAAGCGGCGTTCGACGCCGGCGCCGGTCAGGTCGGCGAGGTAAAGGCCCGGACCGTCGTCCGACGCGGCGAGAACCACGACGCGATGGGCCGCGAGGCCGTCGGTGACGGGCAGCTTGGTCCCGGTCAGCGTGCCGTTGGCGAAGCGCGTGGCGATCCGCTCGGGCACGAGCACGCCCGGCCCTTCGCTGACGGCCAGCGTGCCGATCAGCGCGCCGCTGGCGACCTGCGGCAGCAGTTCTGCCTTCTGCGTGCCCGAACCTCCGAGCAGCAGGGCCTCGGCGAAGAGGTAGACGGTCGAGGCGAAAGGCACCGGCGCCACCGCGCGGCCCAGTTCCTCGGCCAGCGCGCAGAGCTCGACATAGCCCATGCCGATGCCGCCGAATTCCTCGGGTATCGCCGCGCCGCACCAGCCCTGCTCGCCGATCCGCTGCCACAGCGCGTGGTCGTAACCCGCATCGGGGTTCTCCAGCGCTGTGCGCACCACGCTCAGTGGCGAGACGGCAGACAGGAAGCGGCGCGCTTCGTCCTTCAAAGCTTTCTGATCGTCGGTATAGTCGAAATTCACGCGTCCATTCTCCCGGCGGCACCTCGGCTTTACAATACTCCACGCCTGTTGCAATACCGCCCGAGAAACTACGCCCCCGAAGATACCAGAGGAAGCCCGAACCGTGCCACGTCCCCGCGATATTCCCGTGATCGACACGCTGATCGGCTTCCGCGACACGCACCAGATGGACGTCGCATCGCTGCGCACCGAATGGAAGACCCACCCCGCCGAATACATGTTCAAGGTGATTCCCGACGAGATCGGCCAGGGTGATGACCGCCTCGCCTCGATCGCCGAGACCCTCGCGCAGATGGACGAGCACAACGTCCGCGTCGGCGTGATTCACATGTCCGACGATCGTGCCGAGGAAGCGCTGCGCCGCCACGCCGACCGCTTCGTCGCGATCCGCCCGGTCGATCCCAACAAGGGCATGGACGCGGTCCGCCTGATCCAGCGCGAATACGACGCCGGCCTGCTGCGCGGCGTCTCGTTCTTCCCCTCGGGCCAGAACCCGCCGGTGCCGATCAACGACAAGAAGGCCTATCCGATCTACGCCAAGTGCATCGAGCTGGACCTGCCGATCTTCATCAACGTCGGCGTGCCCGGCCCGCGCGTGCCGATGATGCCGCAATGGGT
This sequence comes from Novosphingobium sp., assembly GCA_004211435.1. Classification (GTDB taxonomy): domain Bacteria; phylum Pseudomonadota; class Alphaproteobacteria; order Sphingomonadales; family Sphingomonadaceae; genus Novosphingobium; species Novosphingobium anseongense. The sequence continues at coordinate 52,229 of SECS01000005.1, forward strand.
CGGCCACCTCGACGAAGTCGCCTACGACCTGCCCGAGCTCAAGGTCGTCATGCGCCACGGTGCCGAGCCCGAGGAGGACCTGGCGGTAAAGCTTTTGCTGAAATGGCCGAACCTCTATTACTCGACCAGCGCTTTCGCGCCGAAATACTGGCCCGAGGCGATCATCAAGTTCGCCAACTCGCGTGGCGCCGACAAGGTGCTCTACGGCGGCTACTTCCCGATGGGGCTCGAACTCTCGCGCATCTTCGCCGAGATGGACGCGGTGCCGTTCAAGGACGAGGTCTGGGGGAAGTTTCTCTACGACAATGCGGCCAAGCTGTTGAAGCTGCCAGCGCGGGGGTAAGGCCGGCGGGGGCGTCGCGGAAACCGGGCTGCCGGAATTTGGTCGTGGCCAGTCGATTTAAGGCCTCGCCTATTGCCCCAAACCCGATCGGCTTGAGCTTGTCGAAGGCCCCTTGCGCGGCTCCGCCGCTTATCCTCGAAAGCGGGGGTGACGGATGTCTGCCTTTTCAGCTGGCTGCAATGTCGGGTTAGTGGCTTGGAAGCGTGCCTCATTTGGCCAGCCAGCCATCCCATCGCGGCCGTCGTCATGGGATTGACCCCAGGCCCGCAGCAGCTATCGTTTGTTTCGTATTTGAAGATATATTTTCTATATATAGAATTAAATGGAGAAGAGCCTTGGCCGAGGAAGCTGTCCAACCGTTCCGCTGCAGCGTGCCGGACGAGGTCATCGCCGACCTTCATGACCGCCTCGATCGCACCCGTTGGCCCGACCAGCTTCCCGATGCCGACTGGGACTATGGCACCGAACTCAGCTTCCTCCGCGCGCTCTGCGATCACTGGCGACACGACTTCGATTGGCGCGCGGCGGAAGCGCGGTTCAACGCCTTCCCGCAGTTCATGACCGAGATCGACGGGGAGCAAGTCCACTTCTACCACATTCGCTCTCCCGAGCCCGACGCGGTGCCGCTCATCATCACACATGGCTATCCGGGGTCCGTCGCCGAGTTCCTCGACATCCTGGGGCCCTTGACCGATCCGGTGGCGCACGGCGGCAATCCACGCGACGCCTTCCATGTGGTCGCACCGTCCATTCCGGGCTACGGCTTCTCCGGCCCGACCCGTCAGCGCGGCTTCAACATCGCCAGGGCCGCGGAGGTCAACCTGCGGCTGATGGAGCGCCTCGGCTATGACCGCTATATCGCCCAGGGCGGCGATTGGGGCTCGGGAATCTCGACCGCAATGGCGGCGATGCAGCCCGAACGGCTGATCGCCTTGCACCTCAATTTCATCGTCGGCTTCCCCGCGGATCCCGCCAACCCGCTCGAAGGTCTGACCGAGAAAGAGAAGGCCGCGGTCGCCTGGAAGGAGAACTACGATCTCCACGAGCACGGCTACCGCATCATTCAGTCCACCAAGCCGCAATCGCTGGCCTATGGCCTGACGGACTCGCCGGTGGGTCTGGCCGCCTGGGTGGTGGAGAAGTTCAAGACCTGGAGCGATTGCGCTGGCGATGTCGAAACCTCGTTCTCCAAGGACCAGCTCCTCGAGAACATCATGCTCTACTGGGTGACGGGAACGATCAACTCGGCGATGCGCCTCTATTACGAAGGCAACGGTCCCGGGCGGGCGCCTAGTCAGCTCGCCAAGGTGAATGTGCCCACCGGTTATGCCTTCTTTCCGGCAGAGATCCGTCCTACCCCGCGCGCCTGGGCGAACCAGATCTACACCAACATCGTGCGCTGGACCGAGATGCCCAGGGGCGGACATTTTGCCGCCTTCGAGCAGCCGACGGCCTTCGTCGATGAGCTTCGCGCTTTCGTCAGGGAATTCCGATCAGGCCGCTGACGAAGCCCGAGACCGGCACGATCCCGGAGCAGCGGAGTTTTCGAGGTTCAAAGGGGCCTTCAGAGCGACCGAACGATCGTTCGCTCCGCGGTGCTTGGGACAGCCTGCGGGCCTGCGGGTGCTTTCCTACAACAACGCTTTAAGCGCAGTCTGCGCTGGCTCTGTCCCATTGTCGGCATCGCGGTGTTTTACGGATAGCTGCACCATCCTGCGCGTCTATCTGCGGTACAAAGTGACACGTTTGCCGCAAGCTGAAATCCTCTGGACCGTGTCAACTGTGTCAACTTCGCCCGAAAAACCATGTCTTTTCAGCTTCCGCCCGAAACGTCCTAGCCCCGCGGCGCGCGCGCCATTTCGAAGGCGCGTAGGGCGCGCCAGATCGCCTGGTCGAGCGCGCGCGCTTCGGCTCCGTCCTCGGCCTCGACCCTGGCGTGAAGCTCGACCAGCAGCGCCCGCAGGCGGCCGTTCTCGGCATCCAATTCGCTGATCTTCAGCCCCGGATCCTGCGAGGCCGCGGCCTCGCTTAGCCCACCCTGCCCCAGCAGCTCACGGATCCGCGCATTCTCGGCGACACGTATCGCCGCGGCATCGTCGCCGGCGCGGCCAACGATCGCGATCAGCGACTGCGCCATGCGCGCGGCATCGGCGGCGAAAGCGTCGGTCAACTGTGGCGCGACCTGATCGCGCAATGCATCGATCACGCCTTCGAGCACGATCTCACCGGTGAGCTTCATCCCATGACTCCCAGGCGTTCCATCCGTTCGAGCATTTCCTTGCGGTGGAAATGGTTGGCGCGTAGCGCGGTCAGCGCGACGATCATCTCGCGGCTCGTGCCGTCCTGGAAGCTTGCCTCAGCCGTGGTCCAGAGCCCGCAGGCCTTGACCGTGGCGAAGAGCCCCCACCAGTCGAGCACCGCGCGGTCGAGCGTCAGGCCGCTCTCCTCCTCCCAGAGCGCGAATCCCTCGTCGAGTGGCAGGTGCTTCTCGACCGACCACATCGGATTGAGCGCCCAGGCGACGTCCTCGAGCGGATCGCCGACGTGGCACATCTCCCAGTCGAGCACCGCGCTGATCGAGCCGTCAGGCACGAACAGGAAGTTGCCGCAGCGGTAGTCGCCGTGGACGATGGCGGGCTTGGCGGCCGCGGGTGGCGGATTCCGCCGTAGCCAGCGGATAACACCGCGCACGATCGGTTCGACCGCGGCCTCGCCGGCGTCGAGCGTCGCTTCCCAATGATCGAGCTCGCGCTGCCAGTAGGCGCCGTCGGCCTCGCCATTGCGCAGGTCGGTCAGCCCGAGAGCGCGATGGTCCTGCGCGGCCAGGGTGCCGAGATGCCGCCAGAAATTGCGGCCGACGGTCTCGCCCTGGCCCTCGTAGGGATCGCTCGAATGGAAGAAATGGCCGGGCTTGCCGGGCATCATGTCCATGACGAAGAACGGTCGATCGAGCCATTCGGACCCGAGCTCGAGCCAGTGAGCGGTCGGGACCGGCACGCCACGCCCGGCGAGCGCCGAATAGACATTGAATTCGATGTCGCGCTCGGCGTTGACCAGTCCGGCCGCGGGCGCGCGGCGAAGGATCAGACGGCGGTCCTCGGCACGGCCGCCGGCCTGCCAGCGAGCGCGAAAGCGGAAGGTTTCCTGGCTGGAGCCGCCGTGAATGCGTGCGAGATCGTCGATGCGGATATCGCTTGCCTCGGGCATGCGGTGCCCGAGATAGTCGGCAATGCGCGATTCCAGCGTGGTCATTCCTCGTCCCGGTTCGATGCTTGGTCTTTCGACGCGTTCTAGCCGGGATGGCCGGTCGAGGGCAGTTCAAACGCCCCCGACCGGTTATATCGTGGTCACGATCAAGACGGTCACGCCTTCTTCTTGGCCGCCTTCTTGTCCGCGTCCTTGGCGGGCTTCTTGCCCTCGGCGCCGCCGAAGCGGCCCTTGATGAACAGTTCGATCTTGGCCTCGATATCGGCCTCGGTCGGCGTGGCATTGGCCCAACCGAAGTAGATCATGACCGTGCGCTGGCCGAGCATCAGGTCGATGAACAGCTCGGCCGACTGGTCGTGATCGCCCTCGGGGATAAGGCCATTCTCGGCGAGCTGGCGGAACAGCTGCGCGACGTTGCGCGTGAAGCGCGAGAAGATCGCGGTGGCGACCGAGCTCATCAGCTCGGGGAAGCGCGCGGACTCGGCGATCATCAGGCGCATCAGCTCGATCGAGCGCTCGCGCAGCGCGACCTGCGACGAATACTGCGCCGCCTTGCGCAGCGCCGAGACGAGATCATCGCCCGTCTCGAACTCGGGCTTGTCGATCTTGGCCGTGTCGCGCGCGAAGATCACCTCCTGGAAGATGGCCTCCTTGTCGCCGAAGTGCTGGTAGAGCGTGCGCGTGGCGACACCGGCCACCTTGGCGATGTCGAGCAGCGTCGTCGCCGCATAGCCGCGGTTGACGAACATGTCGGTCGCGACTTCCATGACCTTGAGCTTGCGCCGCTCGAGTTCGTCGGCGGTCGGGCGTCCCGCGCGGTTACGCTTGCGCTTGGGCGGCGCCTTGGCGCGCGCGGAAACGGCAGAAGCCTTCTTCGAAGTCGGGGCGACCTTGTCCAACATTCTACCTCGCTAACGGCGGAAAAACGGGCTCGCGCACGGAATAATGCAACGCGAGGGCGCGCAAATGGTCAATTTTCGTCCGCGAGACAAGCCCTCTTTCCGCATCTTTTCACCGATTGCATTGCATTCCCTCAGTCGATCATATCCGCCGGGCGAGATATGCGCTTTCGTGTATCGCATTGCCGTAGGAACGCGGGGTCCGCGCATCGCCGACCACCTGAACTTCGATCCCCGAACCGAGCAGTGCGCGCGACAGCGGATCGTACGCCACGCGTCCCGGCGCGACGATCAGGTGCGCGGCCGCGATCGTCTCGCTGCGGCCGTCGCCGTGGCGAACCGCGACCGAGCCGTCACCGACTTCGGCCAGTTCGACCTCGGTCTCGGGCGCAAGGCCCGCCTGCGCGGCCCAGAGCATGACGTAGCGCGCGCGCGAACCGATATAGGCGGCGGGCGCGAACTTGGCGCGCGGATCGAGCAAACGAACCTGCCGCCCAGAGCGCGCGAGGTCGAGCGCGAGCTCGATGCCCTCGGCCCCGCCCCAGACCACGATCGGCCCGTCTTGCAAGGTGTCGATGCCTTCGCTCAGCACGCGATCGATCGTACGCGCGAAACCGCTGTCGAGCGCCGAGCCGAGGCCCGAGACATCGGGCAGCGCCGCCCTGGCGCCTGTCGCGACGACGACCACGTCGGGCTTCTCGGCAAGCACGTGCTCGACCGTCAGTTCTTCGCCGAGCCGCACGTCGACGCCGCGCTTGGCGATCATCGTGCGGTGCCAGTCGGGCTGGTAGGCGATCTGCTCGACGTTGCGCAGCGTACGGTAATTGCCGGCCCAGTTCATCACACCGCCGAGCCGGTCGGACTTCTCGTAGACGGTGACCTTGTGGCCGATCTCGTGCGCGGTCAGCGCATATTCGAGCCCGCCCGAGCCGCCGCCGGCGATCAATACCCGCTTGGGCCGGTTGGTCGGCACCAGGCGGTACTCGCGGTCGCGGCCGAAGGCGGCGTTTTGCGCCGAACCGGCGACGCCTTTGCCGAAGATGTTGCCCTGGAGCAGCGAGGCGCCGGTACGGGTCGACTTGCGGATCTCGTCCTCGCGGCCTTCGGCGATCTTGCGCGGGAAGTCAGGATCGTCGAGCGACTGGCGGCACGAGGCGTAGAAGTCGGCGGCGTCCTCGGCGACCATCTCGCGCATCTGGTCGGGCGTGTTGACGTTGCAAGAGCCCATCAGCGGCATGTCGATGCCGCGCGCCTTGAGGCCCTCGCGCGTGCGCTGGATATAGGGCAGCGCCACGAGGTTGGGCACGTAGAAGCCACCGCCGATGATCTCGCCCGAATTGACCTCGGGGTCGCGGCTCTTGGCGGGCAGCATCGAGCCGAAGGTACAGTCGAGCGCGTCGATGCCCAGCGCGTGGAGGCGCGGCGCATATTCGTCGAGGAAGTAGTCGAGATCGTAACCGCCGACGAAGTTCTCGTCGCAGACCAGCCGCGGGATCAGCGGGAAGTCCTTGCCGCAGAGCTCCTGCGTGCGCTGGATGATCTGCTCGCAGAACAGGAAGCGGTCGGCATATTCGTCGTTGCGGCCGGTGTTCTCGAGCAGCGACAATGTCACGTGCGGCAGCGAGCCGTGGCAGAAGTGGAACGAGACGTAGTCGTAACCCGCTTCCTTCGAGCGCCGCGCGGCCTGGGCATAGTCCTCGACCAGGTCACGATAGACCTCGGTCGGGACGACACCGGGCTGCTGGTTGCCGATCGGGTACTTGCCCGTCGGCCCCCAGGCGACCGTGCCGGGGATCCAGCCCTTGCCCGGCTCGAGCGGAAAGGTCGCGCCGACGCCGGGGATCAGGCCGCCGTAGAACAGCTGGATGCCCGCGAGCGCATTGTTGTGGTGGATCACCTCGACCAACTCGCGCTGACCGATGATGTAGGTGTCGTCGTAGAAGCCGAGCATACGCTCGTTGATCAGCCCGTCCCAACGCACGCAGGTCGCGCCGACGCAGACCGCGCCGTAGCCGCCCGCCGCCAGGGCCTCATAGGCGCCTACGGCCTGGCGGGTAACGTAGCCCCGGTCGTCGGACATGTTCATCGTTGTCGGCGCGTGGACGATGCGGTTCTTGAAGGTCAGGCCGCGGGTCTGGAACGGCTGCAGCAGGGGATCTGTGGCGGTCACGAAAGGTCCTCTTACGCGCGGGTTATGCACCTTGAGCGCGGTCTACGGAGATGATGGAGCCCGAGACGAAGCTGGCCCGGTCGGAAGCGAGGAACAGCACCATGTTGGCGATCTCCTCGGGTTGTGCAGGACGGCCGGCGGCGAACACGGCGAGCGTCTTGTCGCGGCCGCCCAGCTTGTCGTCGAACTGGTCGTAGACGGCCTGGGCCATCGCCGTGTCGGTGAAGCCCGGCAGCACGGCGTTGACGCGAATGTCGCCGCCCGCGCGCATGCATTCGAGCGCGGCGCTGCGCGTGAAGTGCGCGATTGCCGCCTTGCTTGCGCCGTAGGAGGCCATCGCCGGATTGCCCTTGAGCGATGCGGTCGACGAGATGTTGACGATCGCGCCCTTGCCGGCGGGCCGCATGAAGCGCAGCGCCATGGCCATGCCGAACAGCGAGCCGTCGACGTTGACCGCGAAAGCCTCGCGATAGGTCTTGCTCATGCCCTCCTCGACCCGGTCGAAGCGCGCGACACCGGCGCTGTTGACCAGCACGTCGATCCTGCCCCAGGTCTCGGCGATCCAGTCGCCGAGCGCAGTCCAGGCGGTTTCGTCGGTCACGTCGAGAGCGCGGGCCATAGCCGCGCCGCCGTCGCCGCGGATCAGGTCGGCAGTCTCGGCCGCGCCTGCCTCATTGAAGTCGAGCACCAGCACCGTCGCACCCGCCGCGGCCAGCGCGCGCGCAGAAGCCCGGCCGATGCCCGAAGCGCCGCCGGTGACGAGCGCGATCCGGCCCGAGAGGTCGATCCAGCCTTCCGCCAGTCCGCTCATGATCAGGCCTTTTCGAGAATGTGGACGCCGGCCGCGGCGCCGAAGCCGAGCACGTGCGACAGTCCGATCTTCGCCCCCGCGACCTGCCGCGCGCCGACCTCGCCGCGCAGCTGCTCGACGACCTCGACCATGTTGGCGACGCCGGTCGCGCCGATCGGATGGCCCTTCGACAGCAGCCCGCCCGAGACGTTCACGGGAATGCGGCCGCCGAGCGCAGTATCGCCGCTGTCGATCAGCCGCCCCGCCTCACCCTCCGCGCAGAGGCCGAGGTTCTCGTAGTGGAGGATCTCAGCCGTAGCGAAACAGTCGTGGAGCTCGACGAGATCGAGGTCCTGCGGGCCGAGCCCGGCCATCTCGTAGGCCTTGGCTGCGGCAAGCTGCGTCACCGAATTGCAGTCGAACATCACCGGATTGCGGGGCTCGTAGGGATCGGAGACGAGCATCGAGGCGCGCACGCGCACCGCGCGGCTCAAGCCGATCTCGCGGGCCTTCTTCTCCGAGACCAGTACCAGCGCGGCTGCGCCGTCGACATTGGCCGAGCACATCAGCTTGGTCAGCGGCCAGGCGATCATCTCGCTGGCCAGCACTTCCTCGAGCGGGGTCTCCTTGCGGTAGGCCGCTTTGGGATTCATCGTCGCGTGGTGGTGGTTCTTGACCGCGACCTGGGCGAACTGCTCGAGCGTCGTGCCATAGGCCGCGGCGTGGACCATGCCGGCCTCGGCGAAGACCGCGGGCATCGATTCCGAACCGAACAGGCCTTCGGGCGGCGGTCCCTCGAACGGCGCGCCGCCGAGCATGCCGCGCGGGTTCTTTTCCGAACCGACGGCCAACACGGCATCGTAGATCCCGCTCTTGATGCCGATGAAAGCCTCGCGCACAGCGGTCGCACCCGAGGCGCAAGCGTTCGAAACGTTGATGCATGGTACACCGGTCTGGCCGATCTCCTTGAGCACCTTCTGCCCGAGCATCGACTGCGCGTTGAAGCACGACGAGGCATAGACCGCGCCGATGTCCTTGATCGACAGGCCGGCATCGTCGAGCGCGCCGAGCGACGCCTCGGCGCCGAGCTGCCAATAGGTCCGGTCCGGATAGCGGCCGAAGGCGATCATCTCGGCGCCGACGATATAGACGTCGCTCATGCCTAGTTCTCCCGAGGCTGGAAGTGGAAGCCGATGTAGGGCACGCCTTCCTTGTCGCGCGCGCCGCCGGCATCGTCGAAGACGAGTGCGACCGGCAGGCCGTGGCGCAGATTCTCCACGTTGACGCCGTGCAGAGTGCCCTTGAGCGTCAGCCCGTCATCGAGATCGACGATCGCCGAGACGAAAGGCACGGCCACGCCCGGATAGGAGCGGTGGACCACCGACCAGGTGTGCAGATGCCCGGTCTCGACCGAGCGGAATTCGGCGGGCGGCGTCCGGCTCGCGCAGGCGCGGCAGGCCAGGGTCCGTTCGATAAAAGCGGCGCCGCACGCATCGCAGCGGAAGCCGGCGATCGATGGGCGGGCATCACTGCCGATGCGGATCACCGTGTTGCCGGGTTTGGGGGCCACCAGGCCGTCCGTGGTCAAGCCATCTCTCCTCAATTCCCCGCCATCCTTAGCGTCGGAGGCACCCGCGAGTAAAGAATGAATAAGGTCTATTGCAATATGTGATCGCGGGTGCGGAAATTCGGGCCTTGTCGGGCGCCGTCCTCCCGCAGAAGGACGGCGCCAACGGTTCAGGCGATGTTGCTGGCGTTGGCTGCATGCTTCGCGGCGATCCAGCCGAAGACGAAACTCGGCCCGACGCTCGATCCCGCGCCCGGATAGATCCGGCCCATGACCGAAGCCGTCGAGATGCCCGTGGCATAGAGCCCCGGGATCACCGAGCCGTCGTCCCGCAGCACGCGGGCGTTCTCGTCGGTGACGACGCCGCCGTAGGTCCCGACGTCGCCCGGCACCACGGGTGCGGCGTAGAACGGCCCGGTCTCGATCGGCCCCAGGGTGTGCGAGCCGTCCTTGCGGTGGAAGTTGCCGAGGAAGTTGTCGTAGGCGCGGTTGCCGCGGCCAAATTCGCCGTCCACGCCCGCGCGCGCGTCGGCGTTGAACCTGTCGACCGTCTGGCGCAGGATATTCCGGTCGACGCCAATCAGGTCGGCCAGTTCCTCGATCGTGTCTGCCTGCTTGAAGAAGCCGCTTTCGAGCCAGGCCTTGGGCGGCGTGCCGCCGTGATAGTCGTTCCGCCCCTTCTGGTCGCCGATCCACCACGAGTGCACGGCGGGCACGACCTTGTCGCGCTTGAGCATGTTCTGGCAGAACTCCATGTAGGAGCCGCCTTCGTTCATGTAACGAACGCCCGACTGGTCGACGACGATCGAATGCGGCTTGGCATAATGTGTCTGACCGCCGGCGAGCTCGCCCAGCGCGACGCCGTTGCCCTGGTTCTCCTTGCCTGGCGGGATCGACATCTGGTTGCCGACCATCTCTTCCATCTGGCCGAGCGCGGCGCCGATCTTCTGCATCTCGAGGATCATCTCGCCCGTGCTGCCCGGCGTCGCCGCGGTCCATTTGGCGGAAGTGCCGGGCTGGTACTTGTCGCGCATTTCCTGGTTGTGGCTGAAGCCGCCGGCGTTCACCAAGACGCCCAGGTTCGCGCCGACGCGCCAGGGCTTGCCGTTCTTCTCGGTGACCACGCCTTTCACCGCGCCGCTCTCGTCGCGGATGAAGCTGCTGACCTTGCTGTCGACGCGCAGATCGACGCCGGCCTTGAGGCTGGCCTGCAGCATACGCCCCTGCAGCGCGCCGCCAGCGGTGACCCAGCGCTTGCCGGTGAGCTTGGCCAGGATCATGCGCATGCCGACCTTGAGCAGGTCGCGCTTGCCCTGCCACGAATGCTTGGCGAGGCCGATCTCGAAGCCTTCGAACAGACGGGCCGGCGTGTTACCCAGGAAGTTGGGCTCCAGCTTGTCGCGCCAGGGGCCGAGTTCGTTGGAATTGAACAGGTCGGCGATGACCGTGCGCCCGGGCACCGAGCCGCCGGGGCGATCGTCGTAGTAATCGGGCCACCACGGTGCGCGGCCCAGCTTGATGCCGTTGTCGACCAGGAAATCGACCATCTTGGGTCCCTCGGTGACATAGGCGCTGCGCTTGGCGGGAGTCGTGCCCGGCGCATCGAGCGACTGGCCGGCGGTCGCTTCCATATAGGCCATCGACTTCTCGTAGGAATCCTCGACCCCGTCTTCCTTCATGAAGCGGTTGTTCGGGATCCACATCACCCCGCCCGAGCGTGATGTCGTGCCGCCGATGCGCGGCATCTTCTCGAGCACGACCACGCTCTTGCCCAGCGAGCGCATGAGTAGCGCCGAGACCATCGAACCGCCGCCGCTGCCCACCGAGACGAAGTCGAACACTTCGTCGAAAGCCTGTTCGGTCATCTGCAATCCCTCCCGTTATCTGATTGTGTCTAAGAGTAGTCGGGCTCGCGCCACCACGGATAGAAGTCAGGCATGTCTTCCGACGCTGTCTCCGGGAAATGCGGCGCGCGCTTGTCCATGTAGGCGCGGATGCCCTCGCGCACGTCGCCGGCGCGCGCGCGCGAATAGGTCCCGCGGCTCTCGATCCGGTGCGCTTCCATCGGATGCGCCATGTCGAGACCGCGCCACAGCATCTGCCGGGTCAGCGCGATCGATACCGGCGCGGCGTTGTCGATGATCTCGCGCGCCAGGCGCCGGGCGGCGGGCATTAGCTCGTCGGGCGCGAAGACTCCGCTGACGAGGCGTTCGCGCAGGGCCTCCTGCGCATCGACATGCCGGCCCGAATAGCATCATTCGAGCGCCTTGGAGATGCCCACGAGGCGCGGCAGGAAGAACGAGGAGCAGACTTCGGGCACCATGCCGCGGCGGGCATAGACGAAGCCGAATTTCGCGGTCTCGCTGGCGAGGCGGATGTCCATCGGTAGTGGCATGCTGGCGCCGAAACCCGCACAGCCGCCGTTGATCGCGGCGATCACGGGCTTCTTCAACCGATAGAGCCGCAGCGCCAGCGGACCGCCGGGCTCGCGTGCTTCTTCGCGGGCATAGACCGTCTCGCCACCGGCCCCGAGACCTTCGGTGCGCGCCGCCACGAAGGTCTCGTCGCCGCGCGTCAAGTCCGCGCCGGCGCAGAAGGCGCGGCCGACGCCGGTGATGATCAACGCGCCCACGCCATCGTCGGCATCGGCACGGTCGAAGGCGGCGAGCAGTTCCTCGATCATCAGCCCGCTGGCGGCATTGAGCTTGTCCGGGCGGTTGAGCGTCACCGTCGCCACGCCGTCCGCCAGATCGTAGAGGATGTGCTGAAAGTCGCTCATGCCGGCTCGCGCAGCGCCTTAAGGAAAGTCCCGCGATCGATCTTGCCCGAAGCCGTGCGCGGCAGGGCGTCGCGCTGGAGCGCGACGTCGCGCGGCACCTTGTAGATGGCGAGGCGCTGCTTGCAGAATGCCTTGATCTCGTCGGCGTCGGTCTCGGCGCCGGGCTCGAGCACCGCGGTCACGGCCAGTCTTTCACCAAGTCGCGGATCGGGCCGGCCATAGGCAATGACCTCACGCACCGCCGGATGATCGCCGACGACGCGTTCGACCTCGGCGCAGTATATGTTCTCGCCGCCCGAGATGACCATGTTCTTCTTGCG
>SECS01000225.1 GCA_004211435.1 Novosphingobium sp.
CACGCGCGAACGCATCCGCCAGATCGAGGCCAAGGCGCTGCGCAAGCTCAAGCACCCGAGCCGGTCGCGAGCCATGCGCGCCTTTCTCGAATAGGAATCTCGTTGCTGCTGAGCGCTCGACGTCCTTGGTCATTAGCGACCTGGGTCAAGGGTATCTAAGGTCCCCTGGCTACACCACCGATGGGCCAGGGGATTTCGCCGGCATAGTGGCCGGTCGAACGGCCCTCAGCAGCCTCCAGTATCCGGCGTCTTTGGGCTCGAACACTTCGTCGCGGGCGCGATCGACGTCGGGCATGCGGTAGGCCGTTTCGTCGATCTGCGCGAGGCGAGACGGAACGATCTCGCTGCTCGAGACCCCGTAGAGTTTCTGGAAATTCATGATCAGCGGTTGCCACTTCGCGGGATCTATCCGGTTCTCGTGCCCCTCCATGAGGAGGTCCGGATGGACATGGACACGGGTAATACGGACCTCGAAGGCCGAGATCAGCCCCGCGACATGGGGATCGTCGGCCATTATGTCGTGACGCTCCGCAACGACGGCTTCAAGCTGGATGGGACATTCCAGGGCTCGCGGCGCCGCAACGGTCTGGGATGCGATGGGAGTAAGGCCAGCGACTTCGAATTTGCGCGGCTCGAATGTATAGCCCAGCCGCTGCTTGAGAGCGGGTATGTCTTTGGTGCCCGTCAGGCGCGCCAGTCTGTCGACGGCCTCGGCCTGGCTCGGTGATGCCAGGTTGAGCACGCATTGCCGGGTGCGGAGCATGTTCTGCGGGGTCTGCGAGGCGGTTTGGAGACCGAGCATGCAACGCCACCCGAGCCACCAGGCAGACGACATCGGCGCAAGGTTGGCGGTGCCGTCTTCGTTCAGCGTGCTGATGAGAACAACCGGGGTTCCGAAGTAGAGGATCGCGGGTTCGATGGTGACATGGGGGGCGATCATGACGGCTCCAGAGCTTGTGATGGACCGCTTATGGGATCGCATGGGCCGGCGGGCTTCCCGTCGCTTGCGCTCGAACCGAACTGCCGCGTGTCGGCCGGATGTCGGCGCGGTGGATCCGCGGCAAATATTCTGCTCGCCCTGGTGACCAAAGTGGCGCGCTCGGCGAATAAGGAATCATGCGTCTGCATTCGATCCCTTCCCTGGTGAGCCGGCCAAGCCGAGACGGTGCAAGGTCCGCGCACCGGGAAGAGTCGTCCGGCGAATGGGCCGGGCTGATGGCGGCTGCTCAGGATGGCAACGGCGGCGCATATCAGCGGTTGCTGGCCGAGGTCTCAGGCTGGCTGAAGCGTTATTTCGCCCGTCGGCTCCCCAGCGGCGAAGTCGACGATGCGGTTCAGGAAACCCTGCTCGCCATTCATCGGCGACGGCACACTTACGATCCGCGCCAACCGTTCGGACCCTGGTTGGCCGCGATCGCGAAATACAAGTGGATCGACCAGCTGCGCATGCTCGGCCGTCATTCGTCCGATCCGCTGACGGACGAAATCGCCACCGGCGACCACGAGACGGCGGTGATCAGCGCTTCTGTCCTAACCGGCCTCCTAGCGGAGCTTCGCCCCGCTCAGGCGCGTATGATCATGCTCGTCAAGCTGCAGGGTTGTAGCATCGAAGAGGCGTGCCGCCAGACCGGTCAGTCGCCCTCCGCCGCCAAGATGAACATCCACCGCGGTCTCGCCCGCCTCACCAAGACAATCGAGCAGAGCCATGACGTCGAATGACACCCTGATTCTCAGCCTGTCGGCCGATCTCGTTCCGGTGCGGCGGCGGAGCCTATTGCGCGAGGCTGCCTTGCTGGTGTCGCTCGTCCTGGCGGAATTCGGCGTGCTCCTCGCCTTGGGTCTGATACGCCCCGACATGCCCCAGGTGATCGGTTCTGGCTTCATGGTCTGGAAACTCGGGAGCCTGGTGGTGCTTGCCGCTGCTTGCGGTGCCATCGCGCTGCGCTCGTTCGCACCGATGGGATGGCCGCGGCGCGGACTGACCGGTGCGTTCGCTCTCGTGGCAGCAGCCTTGATCGCAGGATTGTACCTCGTTCGCATGCCCGAAGACGCCGGGGCCCTCTTCGACCGCCTGATGCCGGAACATGGACTTATCTGCGCGACGGCCATTGTCGTCCTGTCATTGCCCCTGATGGCCTTGCTGGGCGCCATGATGCGCCGCGCCGCGCCAATTCATCCGAAACGCAGCGCACTGGCTTCCGGTCTCGCGGCCGCAAGCTGCGGCGCGCTGATCTTCGCCTCCTGCTGTCCCATGAACGATCCCCTCTATATCGCCGTCTGGTACCTCGTGGGATGCGGTGCGGTGACCGCGGCGGCGCGGTGGCTCTTGCCCCGAAGGTTCCGCCTCTAACAGCGCGCCGCGCCCGGCGGCGTCGAGGCCGCCTCATCCCGCTCCACAAGACGTTGCACGATGCTTGCCCGCGAGCGGGCACGGCAGCCGCATTCCCCGTCCAATTGATGAGGAGAGACCACAATGAGCCCTGCCACTGCCGCTGAACGCACGAACGACACCTGGCTTCGGAACTACTATGCTGGACGCGCCGTATTCTCGCTACTGTGGGTCGTTCTGGCCTATACGGTCGGGAGTGCCCATCCGGCGGTCTCGGCCGTGCTGATCGTGGTCTATCCAGCCTGGGACTGTCTCGCCAACTACTTCGATGCCATGCGTAGCGGCGGCTTGCGGGCCAACCCTTCGCAGCGCTTGAATGTCTTCGTCAGCGCCCTGGTTACCGTCGCTGTCGGCGCCACGGTCGCCCGCGATTTTCACGCGGTGATCGGCATAATTGGCATCTGGGCGTCGCTCACGGGCATCCTGCAACTTGCGACCGCCCTGCGCCGATGGAAGACTGCCGGCGCGCAGTGGCCGATGATTCTCAGCGGTGCTCAGTCTGCGCTCGCCGGAGCGTTCTTCGTCAAAATGGGGTTCGACGCTGCGACGCAGCCGAGCGTGACGAGCGTTGCGGGCTATGCTGCGGTGGGCGCGGTGTATTTCGCGATCTCGGCTGCCGCGCTGTCGCTGTCCGTGAGGAAGAGAACGGCGAGCGGGACTGAGTGAGCGAACGGTATGGTCGCGGTCATGTGGTTCGAGCCGACAAGGCGGCTCTTGGCGTCTGCGAAAAGCGGCCGCCCGTCCGCATCTCGAGTTGGTCGAAAGTCAGAAGACGAGAGAACGTCCGCCACGGCCGAATACCGGGCTTGGCGGAAATGGGCTGACGCAGACACGGTAAGCATTGGCCTGCCTACGCCGAGATAAAACAAGCCGGCGGTAAGGCCACTCTGATGATTCCGGGGATTTTCGGGCTGTCCGCGATTTGATAAAAAACGCACCATGGCCGAGAATAAAACCAAGCCGACCGAGGCGTCTGTCGTCGACTTTCTCGAAGGCGTCGTCCCCGCCGCAAGGCGCAACGATGCCCAGCGCATTTGCCATTTGATTGCCAAGGTCACCTGTCAACCGCCGGTGATGTGGGGCAGCTCGATCGTCGGCTTCGGCATCCACCATTATCGCTATGCGAGCGGGCGCGAGGGCGACATCTGTCGCGTCGGTTTTAGCCCGCGCAAGGCAGCGACAGTTCT
>SECS01000090.1 GCA_004211435.1 Novosphingobium sp.
TCCGGTCGGGCTACGCCCTTCCTGCATGACGCCCCATATCGGCAGTTCGAGGAAACAACCGGCAGACGATCCACTTAGCCGTTGCCGATCATTGTTCAGACCAACCCGGCCACCTCTCACCTCTGTAGACCGATCTGCGAATTATTTCCAAGGCGGGTCATCGTTAGACCGTCTTATAGCGCATTCCAAGCGAACGTCGATCCGAGCCGAACTCGCAAACAGGAGAGGGTGAGTGCTCACCGGCTTGACCGCTGCTTACGAACCCATTCTTCCGCTTGCTCTCGCCGGCCTTCGATCCAATCGACGAGGATGTCTACTTCTTCCAGCGCTCCGAATAATGCCTCCCGTGACACTTTGATCGAGGGCATAAGCAGGGACTCTAACGATCCATCCTCCGCGGTTAGAAGCGACAGTTCCTCTGAATTGGCGAAGATCGGGAGTGGGTGCCTAGCGAGCATCTTCCGATCAAAGGTCGAGCGAAAGGAGGTGATGTCTTCGCCGTGCTGTCCCTTGTTTCGGGCGAGGACCACCTGTTCGATGACGTCGAAATCCGCCGGGCAATCGGACCAATCGGTGTCGAGGATTGGCCCGAGCGCCGCGCGGTAAGCGGCGGGAAAACCATTTCGCTTGAGGATTGCGTCCTCGCTCTTGTCGAACGAAAACCGCAGTACCCTATCCCGTAGAGTGTTGAAGTAGAGTTTCAGACTGTCCGAAAGCAATGATACGCAGGAGAGGCCGAGCACGTCCATTGCAGCTTCCGCATCGATCCACTCCACCAGATAGGGCGGTTCAGAATCCTCGCTGTAGGGCGGATTGTCATAGGGGGAGAGCTTGAACTCAATCCTTCGCTTGACGTCGGCAAAGCCGGCTGTGCCAGCCTCATAATAGAAACGGATGAAGCGAGTTCGGTCTTTCAGGAAATAATTTGGATCCAAGGTCTCTACCCTTCCCACGCCGATATCTCGCAAAAACCGATGCGGAGATCGCCACGCTATCGGCCTGAGGCAGCAATCACACGCGAGCTAGGCGAATGCCCAGGGCGTTCGTGCCGTGGTTTGCCTGCGGACGTGAGGGCCGGCGTTGCATGACATGAGTCTCTCGCCACGCTCGGTGGCAATCGCTTAGCGCTGTGCTTCCAAGGGACTGCCATGCCCAGCGTAATTCGTACAGTAACAAAGATCGAATTGAGCTGACCAGGTCGGCCGACCTGAACAGAGGACGGCAGCTTTCACCAGTCAGCTTACCCGAAGCGGACTTTCCAGAACGTCCAACACTTCAGACCCCGTATCGCTTGTTTCCGCCTCTCGTGATGCAATACCGCCCACCGCGCGGTCCAATGCATACGCGTGAGCCGCTGCATGGGCAGCTCGAACCGCCGCTGTATAGATAGTTGGATCGGGCTCGTGTCGCGCGAGTTCGGTTGTGAGATGTGCGTGCGGAGTGAGGTTTTTCACGGCGCGCACGCGTCTTGCGACCATCGCTTACAGTCACATCCGGTATTTCGTAGCTGCTGGCGGAAGAAATGTTCGAACTAAGAAGTCCACTTGGTCGTGTGGACCTGGAACTGGTGACAACGCTTCCGGCACTGCTTTGCTGGGAAGCTGACACACCGGTGGGGGAGCTATCGGTTAGAAGATTGGATCGAACCCAACACCGTTGGACTCCATCAACAAGCGACCATCCATCTCGATCCTCGGCGATTGCTAGCTGTTGTCCTCGGCGCAGCCCAGTCACGACGGCTGAGGACGGAGATGCATCTGCTCGGCAGTTGAGCGACCTAGCGGAGACATACCTGGTTTCGAAGGTAGGAGCGGGCTGCTCCGATTGAGCCGGCTTGCAAGCCGCGATAGCAAGGATGCCCAAGCCGCAGATCAGCGTTGATATTGCTCGCATATATTCCCCCAGTTCCTCATCAGGAAAACGGAGGGTGAGGGCAATCACCAGTCGTTCGAGAATGGACCGATCTACGGGATCGGACCGATCTACGGGATGGGCAGATGGCTGCCTTGCTTTGAGAGAAGGTCCGGCGAATGGGGGCGCGACCCATTCAGGGTCGCTGCCTCCATCCTGGCCGTGAACTTGCCCTTAGACTTCGACGCCTTCGGCCTTGGTCGCACGAGATGCTTTGGGCTTCGTGGCTGCTTTGCGCGGCGCTACCTTTGTGCCGGACTTCCGGCCGAGGCCAATCTTCTTCGCCAAGCCGCGGCGCATTTCGGCATAGCTTTCGGCCACCATGGGGTAGTCGGCCTTGAGGCCGTAGCGCTCTCGGTACTCAGCGGGCGTGAGGCCATGCGTCGACAGATGGCGCTTGAGCGTCTTGTAGGGCTTGCCGTCGATCAGCGAAATCAGATGATCCTTCGAAGCGAGTGAGCGGCGCACGGTAACAGCGGCTTTGTACTCGGGCTCAGGCGCCGTTTCAGGCTCTGCCGCGGAAGATCCCGCAAGGCCGGCGACAGCGCCATGCATGGTCTGCAGAAACCCCGGGACCTCCTCGGCGGATGCGCGCGTATTGGGATTGGACAACCACGCGATCGTCAGCTCAGTCGCCAATTCGAGGAAGTTGGTGTCGGGGGTAGGCTCGGTCATGACTGCTATCTCCGTTTTGGATGTATTGGCTCTACTTATAAAGCCCCCGTCGTCAACGCAGCATTTTACGCATTCGATGGCAAGCTTGGGTTGAGCGAGCAGAATATAACGAGACCACGTATAGTTACGTGGAGCGCCGCTCTAGCAATCGAAGCGGTAGAAAGCCTGGCCGATCTGCTCGCCGACTTGGAAGCGGTCAGCCCGGCACTCTCTGTGTGCAAG
This sequence comes from Novosphingobium sp., assembly GCA_004211435.1. GTDB lineage: Bacteria > Pseudomonadota > Alphaproteobacteria > Sphingomonadales > Sphingomonadaceae > Novosphingobium > Novosphingobium anseongense. Next base: position 2,809 of record SECS01000090.1, read on the forward strand.
ATTGCGCGCAAGAAAAAGCCCCGCGCAGAAGGTTCGCGGGGCAGTTTATATCAGGGATACAATAAAGGCAGTCGCCGGCGTGGATTGGATGACGGCCCAACGGACGCGCGTCGCGATGAGCTAGAGCTATGCCTCTGCGCGCCGAGAGTCCACAGGCGCAGGCGCCCAGTCAGACCCAAGTTTAGCGGAGGCGCGAGGCGGCCTGAGATAACGGCGCCGCGGGACGCCAGGGACCGGTATCGCCGCGCTCGAGCGGCACCGCGCAGCCCTCGCAGTAAGCCTGGTAGCCACCGTGCTTGCCGTGCGTCACCGACACCGGCGAGGGCGCATGTCTACCGAAGAAGCAGAGGAAGGGCATGGTGCGAGCCTAGTAGGTTCGGGAGGCCACGTAATCTACTATGCGATGGCCTGCTTCCCACAGGCTCGGCAAATCACATTCTCGATCAATGTAAAGCGTGGAGCAGCGCGTGCCAGTTCGATCCTTTGAATCTTTCACCTCCTCGGTTGGCGCATGAGTAGCCTTACTCCGTCCAGCAGCAGACTGGCTTTGGGGGCTCGACCAGTATCGCATGCACAAATTGACGGGCGTGGTCGGTAGGTGCGCGGTTGTGACTGGGATGCGCTGCACAATCTTGATCAATTTTCGCAAACGTGTGGCCTTTGAGTAGCGATCCGCCATCGGATTCTTCGACCCGTGGCCCAGCAAGTCGTTGCGCTTCTCCGGGAACACCTCTGCATCCTTCAATTGAGTGGATACCATATGGCGGTGCGAATGGAGGGCCTGACCGGGCTGAAGAAATGGCAAATGTTTCGCAACCGACCGCCAGTAACGTTTGTAATAGACGTCGCCCATGCGCTGTCGCGAGGTCCCAGGTAGCAGGTCCGGAAACAGGATTTGATACCCTTCGTTGCGTATCGCCTCCACATAATCGAGGAGTCCGAGCCTGAGCAATTCACCGTGGATGGGGATGATCCGCACGGAGCGCGCGTTTTTAAGGCGGCCGCTCGCGGTGACCGCGATGTTGAGATAGGGAACATCGTCTTCGAGCAGCACGTCAGCCGTCATCAGCTTGGCTATTTCCTCACGACGCGCTCCGGAGTACCAACACATCAGCGGCAGCCAGTAACCGGCGTCATGAAAGATGTACGGCCCAGGATGATTGCGGCGATCAGCGCCATCGCATCCGGTCCAAATCGGCAGCGTGAACATCTCTTGCCCTTGCGCTGGTGTGAACGCGGGCCGTTGGTCGCGGCTGTCGCGATCGTCGGCGAAAATGTAGCTGTCCCAGTTCAGCTCGGCCATCTGCGGAGCGCGTTTGCGAACCCACTCACACAGGGAGCGCAGAAAGCGAAAATGGCGGTTGGTCGTTGGCGGCATCAGCCCAATTTCGTCGGGTGAAAGCTTTCCCGCCTTGAGCATCTCATCCGCCTCATCGCAGATTTCTTCGAGCGTCATGTCCTTGTGTCGCTCGCATTTGTGGTGACTGCGCGCTGGCAAGCGATCGAGAAGGGCGACGAAACGATCGAGATCGTCTTGCTGCATTTTGCAGATTGGCCCAGGAAAAGCTTTGCCGAGCAGCATGGCCGCACTTTCGAATTGTCGGCGGGTCTTGTCGTCCCAAGCCCTGCGCGCGTGTTTCAGCTTTTGCGATGCGCCGCCACCAGCTCGTGGCTCCGCAGCGATATATTTTTGAGCCGCCGCGGTCACGGATACGTCCGCCCAAGCATCGTCTTGAAGTGCAGTGAAGCGATTGCCTGGGCGCAGCGCGGTGCGCGTCTCATGGCGTCCCGGCCATCCTCTCCCCGTTGGCGCACGGCTATCGTCGAGTTTGCCGCGATCCGTGGCGCTGAGTGAGGGGGCCGTACCATAGCTTCTCGTGCTCTCCCCATCGACCCACTCGCGATTGTATTGAGCATAGGCAGCCGCTGGATCGGCGAGACGCGCTTCGAATTCCGCCACCGCCGCGATACGGGCCTCGTGAATGATTTTGGCCATCGCGCGGTGCATTGCGTCACTGACCTGAAGGTTCTGTTGTGCAATTTCGGCGTCAACTTCGGCCTGCCAAAGTTCGACGCACCGATGCGTGACCGAAAGGCCGCCGGCGAGTGGATCAGTTGGCGACTGGGGTAGGCCGCCGCGCACCACCGCTCGCGACAAGCGCTGGAGCTCGGCTAATGCTGCGGTCACGTGCGCGGCCGGATCAGCGGCGGGAGGTACCGCGTTCAAGATAGCGAGATGGAGCGCTTCGAGGCGGTCACGTTCGGCAAGTAGCATGCGACGAAACTGAGCGTTACGCTCGGCCTCAGTCAGCGGAGGCTGTCCAGGATCGCCTTCTAAGCTTAGCCGAATGGTGTCGGCATAGTCCGCCAATCGTATTGCTCGCTGTCTTGCCACCGCGAGTCTCCTCGTCAGCAAGCTCACAGCTATACGATAGGCGGCGCCGTCCGACCAGCGGATCATACGGCGGTAATAGTAGACAGCTCCGCGACGAAAAAGCTGGCTGCATGTGCGCACTGTTACACCTCTTGGTTACAGCTCCGAATCTTGGAATCTGTCTGGGGCGACGTCGGTCGAGCCGCTGAAGCTGCCGTCGACTTGATCGAAGCAGATTTCGCACTTGCCTGTCTCAGCTGAGCGAGCGGCCAAAAATGCTCGAATTATCGCGCCTTGACCGGGGGTTAGTGCACGAAGGGATGCCAAAATATTCAGCCGGAGGCAGGGCTCAACGCCGCCGATCGGCGAGCTGAATAGCGAGCCTAACCTGGGAAAATCAGACGGATTTTTGGAAGCCTGGCTGGGGCGGCAGGATTCGAACCTGCGAATGCCGGTACCAAAAACCGGTGCCTTACCACTTGGCGACGCCCCAGCAGGAAGGGGGCGCTTAGCGGGTGAAAGTGGCGATGTGAAGTGGTTGCGGCACCCTGCGAATTCCGACAGGTTTGAGAACGTTGTTTCCGACACGGCGCACGGCGCTGGCGGATCGCGATCAAAAGACCGTGGGAGAGTGGCATGCGAGCATCGATTTTACTGGCCTTGTCGGCGAGTACCGCCCTGGGCGCGATCAGCCCGGTGATGGCGCAGGATGCCAGCGGCGACGCCGGCGACATCATCGTCACGGCGCGCCGCACCGAGGAACGCCTTCAGGACGTGCCGATCTCGATCACGGTCTACAACCAGCAGCAGCTCAACGAGCGCAACGTCGTCTCGGCCAATGATCTGGCGACCTATACGCCGTCGTTGAGCGCCAATTCGCGCTTCGGCAACGAGACCGCTTCCTTTGCGATCCGCGGCTTCGTCCAGGAAGCGCAGACGGCGCCTTCGGTGGCGGTCTATTTCGCCGACGTCGTCGCCGCGCGTGGGCAGCCGTCGCTCGCCGGTGCCAACAACGTGCCTTCGGGCTCGTTCATGGACCTGCAGAACGTCCAGGTGTTGAAAGGTCCGCAGGGCACCTTGTTCGGCCGCAACACCACCGGCGGCGCCGTCCTGCTGGTGCCGCAGAAGCCCACCGACCGCCTCGAGGGCTTCGTCGAAGGCTCGATCGGCAACTACGACATGAAGCGCGGCCAGGCCGTGCTCAACATCCCGCTGTCGGACACCTTCCGCGTCCGCCTCGGCGTCGACCGGATGAAGCGCGACGGTTATCTGCGCAATCGCTCGGGCATCGGCCCCGACGACTTCAACGACGTCGACTATGTCTATTTCCGTGGCAGCATCGTCGGCGACCTGACGCCCGATCTCGAGAACTACCTGATCTTCACCTATGCGAAGTCGGACACCAACGGGAACGTGCCGCGGCTGGCGCTGACCAATACGCAGACGATCGGCGGGGTGCCCTGCGCGCCCGGCGTCGGGCCGACGGGGGCACCGATCACCGGAGCCGGCGCGCTGATCGGGCCGCTGGTCTGCGCGCAGCAGTCGGCGCGCTTCGCCGGCTACGGCTATTACGACGTCGAAAACAGCAATCCCGACGCCCACCTCGACGCCGAGACCTGGCAGGTGGTCAACACCACCACGCTCAAGGCCAGCGACACGCTGACGGTCAAGAACATCGCCAGCTATGTCGAACTGCGCCAGAGCCAGAGCGCCAACCTGTTCGGCGACAACATCCGCTTCCCGACCGCGGGCGGGCTGCCGTTCGGCTACGTCAACGTCTACAGCGATCCGAACTACGATACGGTCTCGCAGTATACCTTCACCGAGGAACTGCAGCTCCAGGGCAATACCAGCGACGGCAAGTTCACCTACCAGGTCGGAGCCTACTACGAGAAGAGCGGCCCGATCTCGCGCTGGCAGGGTACGCGTACCTCGATCTTCGCGAGCTGTACCGACGTTCCGGCGCTCCAGTGCACCGACGTGTTGCGCAACCCGCTGACCGGTGCGCCCGGCGGCTTCGTCCAGAACACGCTGACGCGCTACAATTTCGAGAACATCGGCTTCTACGGCCAGGCCAGCTACAAGTTCACCGACCAGCTCTCGCTGACCGGCGGCATTCGCTACACGATCGACAAGGCCGAGGGCACGGGCTCGGTGCGGACCTTCATCTTCCCCGCGCCGAACGTCTCGGTGCCGATCTGCGGTTCGACCGGCGCAGTCTCGCCGCAGCCCGAGGGCTGCCTGACCACCCTGCGGCAGGAATCGAAGCGGCCGACGTGGTTGCTCGGGCTCGACTACAAGCCCAGCAACGACCTGCTGATCTATGCCAAATACGCGCGCGGCTATCGTCAGGGCGGCGTCAATCCGTCGAACACGCTGCCGATCGTCTGGGGGCCGGAGAAGGTCGATTCCTTTGAGCTTGGTGCCAAGGCCAGCTTCCACGGCTCGGTCAACGGCTACTTCAACATTTCGGCGTTCTACAACGACTTCAGCGACCAGCAGCTCCAGGCGAACCTCGTGCCGCTGCCGGGCAATACGGCATCGCCTTCGGCCGCGATCGTCAATGCCGGCAAGTCGAAGATCCAGGGCGTCGAGGTCGAGGCGCTGATCAGCCCCGCCGAGGGGCTGCGCTTCTCGGGCGGCTACACTTATCTCGATACGGAGCTGAAGTCCTACAGTCCGCCGAACTTCCCGCTGTTCCAGCCGCCGACGCCAACCTCGGAAATCGGCGGGGATCTGGCGCTGTCGCCGCGGCACAAGCTAACCGTAACGGGCAGCTATACGCTGCCGCTCGACGAGAGCGTGGGCAAGATCACCTTCGGCGCGACCTATACCTATACCGGCACGCAGATCGCCTCGGCGGACTCTCCGCTCGGCCGGTTGCCGGCGACCAACCTGGTGAACCTCAACGCCAGCTGGGAAGGGATCGCGGGTACGCCGATCGACCTCTCGCTGTTCGCGACCAACGTGACCAAGGAGAAGTATCCGGTCTACGTCGGCGGCACCTTCTACTCGGCGGGCATCGAGACGCTGTTGATCGGCCAGCCGCGCATCTACGGCATGCGGCTGCGCTATAGCTTCGGCAAGTGACGTCGCGGGCGTCCGGCCTGCGGGGGCAGGCCGGACGCTTTATTCAGTCTAACCCGCTCAGCCGAGCACCGCGTCGATGTCCGCGGCGCTGTGGCGTTCCTGGGTGAAGCCATCGCCGCTGCGGTTGACCACGATGCCGCGCTTCACCCCCGGCCTTTCGCCGAGTTCGCGTGCCCAGCGATCGATGTTCTCGTACTCGTGGAACGAGAGGAACTTCGAGCCGCCGTTGTAGGCCTCGCCGCGGTGGAAGTAGCCGAGCCAGCCGTAGATCGCCATGTCGGCGATTGTGTATTCGTCGCCGGCGAAATAGCGCGCCTCGGCCAGGCGCCGGTCGGCGACGTCGAAGATGCGCTTGGCCTCCATCGCATAGCGGTTGATGGCATATTCGATCTTCTCGGGCGCATAGGCATAGAAGTGCCCGAAGCCGCCGCCGAGCACGGGCGCCGTCGACATCTGCCAGAACAGCCAGGACAGGGCCTCGGCGCGAGCCGGACCGCTCGCGGGGATGAAAGCGCCGAACTTCTCGGCCAGGTGCAGCATGATCGCGCCGGATTCGAACAGGCGGACCGGCGTCTCGCCCGAGACGTCGAGCAGGGCCGGGATCTTCGAGTTCGGATTGACCGCGACGAAGCCCGAACCGAACTGGTCGTTCTTCATGATCTCGACCAGCCAGGCATCGTATTCGGCCCCGGCATGGCCGGCGGCGAGCAGTTCCTCGAACAGGATCGTCACCTTCTGCCCGTTGGGTGTGCCCATCGAATAGAGCTGAAACGGATGATCGCCGCGCGGCAGCACGGAGTCGCGGGTGGCACCGGCGATCGGCCGGTTGCCGCGGAAGGGCGTGGGCGCGTCCTTGTCCCAGGTCCAGATTTCGGGCGGCGTGTAATCCTCGGCCATGGCGAGCTCCTGAAGGGGGAAAGACGCGAAGATTGGGTCTGCTGGACGTTCGATCAAGCAAGGAGAATTGACACGCCCCCCAAAGAAAGTTGCAATGAATGCAGCGAACAAAGTTTCACATGGGAGAATGGGTCATGGGTGCCACGATGGACAACCCGCCGCCGCCGACCGCGCCGCTGAGCAATCGCCAGGTCGATACGATCCGCGGCCAGTACCACAAGTTCGCGCTGATCCCGATGCTCGAGGAGCACGCGACCTGGTTCGATGCCGGTCCGGTCTCGATCGCGGTCGAGGCGCGCGCGCTGGGCGACAGCCCCGAGCGGATGGTGCGCGGGCCGTCGATCCACGTGTTCGATGCCACCCGCAGCGACGAATACCTGCGCTTCGACGTGTTCGGCGTGGTGCTGCACTACCACTACATCCACAACGAAACGAACCACAACACGCTGTGGGGCTACGATCCCGACACCAACGGGCCGATGATCCCCTGGGTGGTCAACGCGCTGCGCGACCGGCTGCCGACCTTGCTGCGCCGGGCGGGGGCCGATCGGCTGGCCAAGGACGTCGAGGAGCAGGGCTGGGACACCTCGGTCCTGCCCGCGGTCGCGGCGGCGGCGACGGCCGCACTCGCCCCGCGCGAGGACGACATGAGGCGCGCCAAGGAGGGCATGGACTGGATGTACCGCTGGAAGGCGGCGCATCCGCAGTTCAACACCGTGGGCGAGGGGGAGTATTGATCGGCGGTAAGGTGACAAAGGTGACGAAAGCGACAGGGCTTTTGCGCAGGATCTGTCACCTTGTGGGCCGGACGAGCGATGACGAACGAGCGCGAGGCGAGCGGTCATGACCCGCTTTTGTCACGACCAGGCGATGTAGGAAAATTCCTCCCCGGTAACGGGGAGGGGACCGCCGCCGCAGGCGGGGGTGGAGGGGGCTCTCGGCACAAGCCTTGCTCTGCCGAGAGCCCCCTCCGTCAGCGCTTCGCGCTGCCACCTCCCCGTACCGGGGAGGATAGTTTGCTTAGATCTTCATCACCCAGCCGTGCGGATCGGGCGCTTCGCCACGCTGGATCGAGACGAGGCGGTTCTTGAGCTTCTGCGTGAGCTGGCCGGGGCCGCCCGAGCCGATCGTGAACTCGACCTCGCGGCCCGAGACCTTGCCGACCGGCGTGACCACCGCGGCGGTGCCGCAGGCGAAGGTCTCGACCAGCTTGCCCGACTGGGCATCGGCCTGCCACTGCTCGAGGCTGTAGCGGTCCTCGCGCACGGTCAGGCCCTCGTCGCGGGCGAGCGCGAGGATCGAATCGCGGGTGATGCCGGGCAGGATCGTGCCGGTCAGCGCGGGCGTCACCAGGGTGCCGTCGGCGAAGACGAAGTAGAGGTTCATGCCGCCGAGTTCCTCGATCCACTTGTGCTCGGCGGCGTCGAGGAAGACGACCTGGTCGTGGCCGCGCTCGATCGCTTCGGCCTGGGGCACCAGGCTGGCGGCATAGTTGCCGCCGCACTTGGCCGCGCCGGTGCCGCCGGGGGCTGCGCGCGTATAGTCGGAAACCCAGATCGACACGGCTGGCGCGCCCGACTTGAAGTAGTTGCCCGCCGGGCTGGCGATGACGAGATACTTGTACTGCTTGGCCGGACGCACGCCGAGGAAGGCCTCGGTCGCGATCATGAACGGGCGCAGGTAGAGCGAGGCGCCCTCGGCCGAGGGAATCCAGTCGCGATCGGCCGCGACGATCTGGCGGATCGATTCGACGAACAGCGCTTCGGGTAGCTCAGGCATGGCCAGGCGCTCGGCCGACTGGTTGAAGCGCCGGGCGTTGGCCTCGGGGCGGAACAGCGCGATCGAGCCGTCGCCGTGCTTGTAGGCCTTGAGTCCTTCGAAGATTTCCTGCGCGTAATGCAGCACCGAGGCGGCGGGATCGAGCGCGATCGGGCCGCGCGGGCCGATCGTGGCATCATGCCAGCCGCGACCTTCGGTCCATTCGATCGAGACCATGTGATCGGTGAAATTGGTGCCGAAGCCGGGGTTCGTCAGGACCTGCTCGCGCTGCTCGACCGAGGTCGGCGCGGGATGGGACAGGCTGGTGAAAGCGATTTCGGTCTTGGCGGTTGTCGCCATGGGCAGATCCCCTCGGTTACTATCATGTGCTGTTGAACAAAAATTACGTCAACGGCAATTGAAAAGACATAAACGACAAGTGCGTTTTCTGCATTTCGGGATAGGAGGAATCGGCGGGCGAGGGAAGAGGGCGGCGAGGGCGAGAGGCTTGCCGGGGCAAAGAAGGCCGCCGTGTGGCGGTTGGCCGAAGAACTCGCGCGAGCAGGGCGATGTGACTGGCGGGCTGGCGAAACCCCAAATGAGAAGGGCCGCACCCGGTCCCGGATACGGCCCTTCGCATGGTCAGCGGCCGGAAGTGCCGCCTACGAAGCCTTTATCGCTTAATCTAGAATCAGCGATAATGCCTCGCGACGGAAATTGCCGACCTCTCTGCTGGACCATGAGACATCGGATCACCTCCTTTCGCGCTGTTAGAGCCAAGGCGCCGCTCTCGCGGCTGGGGCGTTAAGGTTAGGCTTGCGACCCAATCCCGCCTTGCTTCAATATTTGGGCGATTCCGCAACGCACAACAAGACTTGCAATCAAATTATTTGCCGTCAGAATTGGCGCTTCGGCCAGATATCCCCAGCTTGAACGCCGGGTTTTGCCCAAGCTCTTCGGGCGCCGAGGGCGCGCCTCGCGAAGGTCGCGCGAATACCGTTTTCAGGCGGAAACACGCTCTATCGGCAGTCCTCGATCACGCGACTCACTTCGGGCCAGCTCGGCACATAGAGCGGGGCGAGGTTGGGCGCCTCGATCGCGAAGCGGCCGCGACTGAAGGCCATCATGTCGAGCAGCGGATCGCGAACGCCAAGAGCAATGCCGATTCCGCCCGCGGCGAGCGGCGCGGCGGAAAGCGTGCGGAAGCCGCTGCTCGTCGTCACGGTCATCGGCTCGGGCCCCGTGGCCGCGCCCGCACGCTGGAGCGTGACCGTTCCCGCGGCGCGATCGCAGCGCAGGACGAATTGCCCCCCCGCGAACCGTGCGACGGGCTGGCCGCTCTCGGTTCCCGCGGTCCAGTTGCCAGGCGTGATCGGCATGTCGCGCCAATCGGTGCTGGTGGGGCGCTGCTGCTGTGGCAGCGGCGCAGGGGCGGGCGACGGCCGCGGTGAGGGCGCCGGCGTCGGCGGCGGGACGACCCGCTGCGAGCAGGCCGAGGTCACCGCGGCGAGCGCCGCTGCCAGTGCGAGGGGGGCCAAAACGGAACGGAGCGCCGAGCGGCGATTTGCCATCATCGCTTCCGTATGGAATCTGACGCTCTGCGCCACAACCCCTGGAATGCCGTGAACAGCCCGCCGAACCCTCGTCCCGCCGCCAAACCCTCCGGAAAGCCCGAGGGCAAGCCCGCCGCGAAACAGCGCGTCGACCAGATGCTGGTCGAACGCGGCCTCGCCGAAAGCCGGGCGCGGGCGCAGGCCCTGGTGCTCGCGGGGCTCGTCTTCTCGGGTGAGACGAAGATCGCCAAGTCGGGGCAGACGATCCCCGGCGATGCCCCGCTCGAAGTGCGCGGGCGCGATCATCCCTGGGTCTCGCGCGGCGGTATCAAGCTGGCCCATGCGATCGACCATTTCGGGCTCGATCCCACGGGCGTGACCGCGATGGACGTCGGCAGCTCGACCGGCGGCTTCACCGACGTGCTGCTGACCAAGGGCGCGGCCCATGTCTTCGCGGTCGATTCGGGGACCAACCAGCTCGCCTGGAAGCTGCGCCAGGATCCGCGGGTGACCGTGCTCGAACAGACCAGCGCGCGCGTGCTGACTCGAACGCAGATCGACGCGCCGGTGACCTGGGTGGTCTGCGACGCGAGCTTCATCTCGCTCGCCAAGGTGCTCGAGGTGCCGCTGCGGCTGGCCGAACCCGCATGCCGGCTCGTCGCGCTGATCAAGCCGCAGTTCGAAGTGGGCCGCGGCGAGGTGGGCAAGGGCGGCGTCGTGCGCGATCCCGTGCTGCACGAGCGCGTCTGCCAGGAGGTCCGCGACTGGCTCGAAACGGGCGGCTGGAGCGTCCAGGGAATCGCCCAGAGCCCGATCACGGGACCCGAGGGCAACGTCGAGTTTCTCATTTCGGCGCACAGAGACGCGTAAAACCGCGCGAACCCCTGTAAATTCTCCCAACAACCCCGTTGCCACGCCCCCTGGCGCTCGCCACAAACCCGTACCTTCCATAGACGTGATTCGGGGAAATCCGCGGATGACTGAGCTTGCCTCACGGGATCAATTGCGCGGAAGCCTGCTTCGGTGGGCTTTGGTGCTGGTGCCGGGCGTGCTGTTGCTGGGCATCCTTTCGGGGCAGCTCGCCGGCAGTGGCGCCGAAAATCCGTGGTTCGCCGATCTCGTCAAGCCGCCGCTCTATCCGCCGCCGGCCGTCTTCGGGATCGTCTGGACGATCCTCTACGCGCTGATCGGCTTCGCGCTCGCCATGGTCGCTTCGGCGCGCGGTGCGCAATGGCGGCTGGCGGCGCTGATCGTCTTCGCGGTCCAGCTCGCGCTCAATCTCGCCTGGACCCCGCTGTTCTTCGCTGCGCATCAGATCGTTGCGGCTCTCGTCCTCATCGTCGTGCTCGATATCGCGGTGATCGGGACGATCGTGCTGTTCCGCCTGGTCCGCCCCGTCGCTGCGCTTCTGCTGGTGCCCTATCTGCTCTGGGTGCTGTTCGCGACCGTGCTGACCTGGCAGTTCCACGAAGCCAATCCGCGGGCTGATGGCGAGAACGTCTCGGGGGCAGCGGTTCGGGTCAAGATCTAGCTTGCCTTGGGGCGCGCGGCTTACCATTTAGGCGCCATGCAAAGCGAAAACCCCCTGATCGCCGATTTCGTCAAGCTGATGAACAGCGCCGCCGGCACGCTCGCGGGCATGACCCGCGAAGCGCGCGACAGCGCGCGCGAACGCGCCAAGGAAGCGATCGGCGGGCTCGACTTCGTCAGCCGCGACGAGTTCGACGCGGTCAAGGCAATGGCCGCCAAGGCGCGCGAGGACAGCGAGGCGCTCAAGGCGCGGCTCGACGCGATCGAGGCGAAGCTGGGCAAGTAACCACCCCTACCGTTATGGGCCGCGATTGAATTCGCGGGGCTTTGTCGCCACACCCCCGCCATGCATGTCCGCGCGCCCGCCGTCGTCTGCGCCAGTCGCCCCAATGGCGAGACCGCGGTCGTCGCGCGTCTGCTGACCGCCGACCACGGCCTCGTCGCGGGCTATGTCGCCGGGGGCAGGGGACGCGACCTGCGCCCCGTGCTGATCCCCGGCAATCTCGTCGAGGCCGAGCTGCGCGCACGCTCGGACAACCAGCTGCCCTTCGCCCGGCTCGAACTCGTGCAGAGCCGCGGCCCCTGGCTCGGTGAGCCGCTGCAATCGGCGGCGATCGTCTGGGTGACCGCGCTGACCGCCTCTGCCTTGCCCGAGCGCCAGCCGTTCCCTGCGCTCTACGAGGCGCTGACCGCGCTACTCGATGCGGTGTGCCTGGCGCCCTCGGCGCGCGATTGGACCCTGCCGCTGCTGTCCTACGAAGTCCTGCTGATGCGCGAGCTCGGCTACGGCGGGCCGATCGAACGCCCGCAGTCGGAGGGCTGGGCGGACTTGCTCACAGTGTTCGACCGGCTCGGGCGCGATCTCGCGCGCTATCCGCTTGCCCATCGCCGCGTCGATGTTATGGCGGCGCGCGCCATGCTGCGGGAGCGGCTGGCCAAGATTGATGGGGCATGAGTGTGACGACGAATTCGATCAAGATCGCGGTTTTCGCCGGTGACGGCATCGGTCCGGAAGTGACGCGCGAAGCCGTGCGCGTGCTGCAGGCGCTCGGTCTTCCCGGCCTCGAACTGGTCGAAGGCGACGTCGGCGGCGCGGCCTATCGCAAGCACGGCCACCCGCTGCCGCAGCAGACGCTCGACATCGCCAAGGCCAGCGGCGGCATCCTGTTCGGCGCGGTCGGCGATTTCAGCCTCGACGGTCTCGAACGCCACCTGCGCCCCGAACAGGCGATCCTCGGGCTGCGCAAGGAGCTGGGCCTCTTCGCCAACCTGCGCCCGGCCACGGTGTTCCAGGGTCTCGAAGACCTGACCACCCTGCGCCCCGAAGTCGCGCGCGACATCGACCTGCTGATCGTCCGCGAACTCAACGGCGACGTCTACTTCGGCGAGAAGGGCATGCGCCAGACCGCCGAGGGCCTGCGCGAAGGCTACGACATCATGTCGTACAACGAGGCCGAAGTGCGCCGCATCGCCCATGTCGGCTTCCGGGCCGCGCGGGGCCGTTCGAAGAAGCTCTGCTCGGTCGACAAGGCCAACGTGCTCGAAACCTCGCAGCTCTGGCGCGACGTGGTGATCGAGGTCGCCAAGGAATATCCCGACGTCGAGCTCAGCCACATGTACGTCGACAACGCGGCGATGCAGCTGGTCAAGAACCCCGGCGCCTTCGACGTGATCGTCACGGGCAACCTGTTCGGCGACATCCTCTCGGACCAGGCCTCGATGTGCGTCGGCTCTATCGGCCTGCTCGCCTCGGCCTCGCTGTCCGAAGGCAGCCTCGGCCTCTACGAGCCGATCCACGGTTCGGCGCCCGACATCGCCGGCAAGGGCCTGGCCAATCCGATGGCGACGATCCTCTCGGCGGCGATGCTGCTGCGCCACTCGTTCGGCCTCGAGGCCGAAGCGCGGCGGATCGAGCATGCCGTGGCCAAGGCGCTGGCCGACGGCATCAAGGGCGGCGATCTCGGCGGTAGCCACGGCACCGTCGCGATCGGCGACGCGGTTCTCGAACGGCTCTGATCCGCATGAGCGTGCAACTCGCGGTAGTCCTGCCGACCTATAACGAGCGTTCGAACATCGCTTCGATGATCGAGCGCCTCGACGCGGCGCTGGCCGGCGTCGCCTGGGAAGCGATCTTCGTCGACGACAACAGCCCCGACGGCACCTCGGACGAGGCGCGCGAGGTCAGCCAGCGCGATCCGCGCGTGCGCGTGATCCAGCGCATCGGCCGCCGCGGCCTGGCCTCGGCCGCGATCGAGGGCATGCTGTCGACCGCGGCGCCCGTCGTCGCCGTGATGGACGCCGATCACCAGCACGATCCCAACCTGCTGCCCGAGATGCTGAAAGCAGTAGAGAGCGGCGACTACGACGTCGCCATCGCCTCGCGCTTCGCCGAGGGCGCGAGCACCGAAGCCTGGGGCCGGCCCGACCGCGTCAAGGCCTCGGGCATCGCCAACAGCCTCGCGCGCAAGCTGACCGGGGTCGAACTCAGCGATCCGATGAGCGGCTATTTCATGCTGCGCACCGAGACGCTGCGCGCCGATGCCCATCGCCTGTCGGGCGTGGGCTTCAAGATCCTGCTCGATATCATGGCGACGGTCGACACGGCCCTGCGCGTCAAGGAATTCCCCATGCATTTCGCCGCGCGCGCCACCGGCGAGTCCAAGCTCGACCGCACCGTCGTCTTCGAGTTCCTCGTCGGTCTCTACGATCGCTGGCTCGGCCGCATCATCCCGACGCGCTTCGCGCTGTTCGGCACGATCGGCGCGATCGGCGTCGTCGTCCACATGGCGGTGCTGGGCACCTTCCTGCAGATCTTCGGCGGGCCGCCGGTGCGCGGTCAGCTCGTCACCGCCTTCGAGCTCGGCCAGACCTGCGCGGCGATGGTCGCGATGACCTTCAACTTCGTGCTCAACAACGCGCTGACCTATTCGGACAAGCGGCTGACGGGCTTCGTTCCGCTGCTCAAGGGCTGGTGCAAGTTCGCGTTGACCTGCTCGGTCGGCCTGACCGCCAACATCGGCGTCGCCGCGATCCTCGTGCGCTTCGGCGTGCACGAATATCCCTCGGCGATCACCGGCATCATCGTCGGTTCGGTCTGGAACTTCGCCTTGAGTTCGCGCTTCGTCTGGGGGCGCTACTAAGCCTCCAGTGCATATCGGCGCGACAGAGCCGTCGTCGACAGCACCAGTGCTGCGGCGGCGAGGGCCAGGCCGAAGAAGCTGACGAACATCGCGTCGTAGCTGCCCGTGCGGTCGAACACCTCGCCGCCGAAGCGGATCATGATCGCGGAGACGAAAGTCGACAGGAAGCTTGCCGTGCCCGCGGCGCTGCCGAAGTTGATCGCGCCGAAGGCGTCGGCGAGCAGCGCCAGGAAGCCCGGCGTGATCGCGCCGCCGGCCATGCCCATCAGGAAGACATAGGCCATGATCGGCGCATAGCCGTGCGCGGTGAGCAGCAGGCCCGTCGCCACGCCGAGCAGGAGGCAGAGCGCGGCGAAGGTCGGTACGCGCGGCAGCCGGTCGCCCAGCCAGGCGTAGAGCAGGGTGCCGAGCAGGGCGGCGGCGCCATAGACCGACATGGCGCTGGCGCCCTCGGTCACCGACAGGCCCTGGCCCTGCGCGAAGGGCACGATCGAGACGATGTTGGTGGTGATGATCGCGAAGGCCAGCGCCGAGGGCACGGCGATCGTCCAGAACTGCGGCAGCTGCAGCAGGCGGCCCATCGCCAGCGGCGTGGCGGCGACGGCGGGCGTCTCGTCGCCGGGGGCGGCGTGATCGGAGCCGGGCTCGACGTCGTTCGGCCCGGGCGCGTTGCGGGCGAGCGCGGCGAGCAGCAGCAGGATCGCGCCGACGCCGAGACCGAGGACGACCAGGCACTGGCGCCAGCCGACCGCCTCGATCAGCAGGCCGATCAGCGGGATCACGACGATCGCGCCGAGCGAGACGCCGATCGACGAGATCGCCATGGCCCGGCCGCGGTGGACGGTGAACCAGCGCGCCACGAGCACGGGCGAGGTCACCGTGCCCGCGCCGACCAGAGAGCCGCCGACGCCCACGGTCAGCACCAGGGTGCTGAGCCAGAGGTTGTCCGACAGCGCGAGGACGACGAAGCTGCCGGCGAAGACCAGCGCGCTGATCGCCATGATCAGGCGGGCCGAGTGGCGATCGGCGAGGCGGCCGATCAGCGGCGCGGCGAGGGCCATGCCGATGTTGAGCGCGATCGCGCCGGTGTTGGTCTCGGCGCGGCTGAGGCCGAAAGCCTCGGATACCGGCAGCACGAAGACGCCATA